>NZ_JBYTBO010000005.1:0-333019 GCF_058789255.1 Pseudomonas sp. FW215-R2 | reverse complement strand
TCCCCGACCCGGACGACCTGCTGGGAATGGCGCGTATCTGGCGTCAGACCTTTCAGCCCCAGGGTCGCCTGCGTGACTTCACCTGTGCATGGCAGACCTGTGTTTCACCGCTGAATCAGGTCGCGTGCTGACTCGCCAGTTTCGCAAGATCGTCCAACGGGTCGCGAATCTGGTCGGATTGTCCTACAAAACCGCTCTAACTCAAGCCATACGGACTATAGCGCTGGGACGAAAATGTTGGTAATTTTCGCCCCGGTGATCACCAGGAGTTCTAATAATGAAAAAAGTAATGCTCAAAACCACCCTTAGCCTCGCCGTTTCCTTGGCATCCACCCAGATTTTCGCAGCTGGCTTTGCCATCAACGAACACAGCATCAGCGGGATGGGGACTGGGTACGCCGGGCGATCTTCTTCTGCCGACGACGCAAGCACTGTTTATGGCAACCCTGCCGGCATGTCGCGCATCACGCGCGAACAAGTCACCGGTGGTGTTGCATTCCTCGACGCCAAGACCGATATCAGCGATGGTCGCTCCAGCCCTAACGGCGGCAGCAACAAAGGCGACATGGTGCCCTTTACCTCCGTACCTATGGGCTACTACGTCAAGCCGATCGACGAGCATTGGGCATTCGGCCTGGGTGTCTACGTACCCTTCGGCCTGATTACCGACTATGAAAAAGGCTTTGCCGGCCGTTACTTCGGCAGCAAGTCCGAAGTACAAGTCATCACCTTCCAGCCGACTGTCAGCTACAAGTTCAACGACGTCGTGTCGATCGGCTTCGGTCCGACCATCAACCGTATCGACGGCACCCTGGAATCCAACCTGTCGATCACTCAGGCCCTGCCGGACGGCAAGGTCAAGATCAAGGGTGACGACACTGCACTGGGCTACAACATCGGTGTGCTGGTACAAGCGACCGACACCACTCGCCTGGGTCTGACTTACCACTCGAAAGTCGACTACAAGCTCGAAGGCAACACCAAGGTCAACTACGGCGCCCTGGCCCTGGCCGGCCTCAGCTCCAGCCAGAAGTACGACGCTTCGCTGAAGATCACCACACCTGAATCCGTGGACTTCTCGGTCACTCAGGCGATCAACGATCGCTGGAACGTCTACGCCGGTACTACCTGGACCCGTTGGAGCCAGCTGGAAAAAATCACCGTCAAGAACTCCGGCGTTCAACCTGCACTGGCTGGCCAGTTCGGCGAGATCACCGAAGAACAGAACTGGCATGACACCTGGGCATACGCCATCGGTACGTCCTACCAGTTGAACAAGGAATGGGTACTGCGCACCGGTCTGACCTTCGACCAGTCGCCGACCAACAACGTCGACCGTTCGCCACGCATCCCTACCGGCGACCGTACGATCTTCAGCATCGGTGCCGGCTGGAGCCCGACCGAAGACCTGACCATCGACGTCGCTTACTCGTACCTGCAGGAAGAGAAAGTCAGCATCCGCAACGAGAACGATCGCGGTCAGACCTACGATTCCAAGTATGAAAACTCGGCAAACGGTTTCGGTGTTGGCGCAACCTACCGCTTCTGATGCTGTACGGCGAGGCTAACCCCTCGCCCACTAAAAAGCCCCGCTCTCTCGACAGAGGCGGGGCTTTTTAGTGGGCGTCGATCAGGGTTTCAGGGGTTTCGACGCGATGGCTTTCTCGATGGCCGCCAAAAACTCCGGATCGTCAGGCTTGGTCAGGCTGGAGAAATTGGCAATCACCTTGCCCTGGCGGTCGACCACGTATTTGTAGAAATTCCACTTCGGCGCGCTGCTTTGCGCGGCCAGTACCTGGAACAGGTGGGTGGCACCGTCACCGCGGACTTTCTGTGGCTCGGTCATGGTGAAGGTCACGCCGTAGTTGGCGTAGCAGACCTTGGCGGTCTCGGCGCTGTCCTTGGACTCCTGCTTGAAGTCATTGGAGGGCACGCCAAGCATCTCCAACCCTTGCGCCTTGTAGCGCTGATTGAGCGCTTCAAGGCCTTCGAACTGCGGAGCGAAACCACAGAAGCTGGCAGTATTGATCACCACCAGCGGTTTGTCGGCGTAGTGCTGGCACAGGTCGATGGATTCCTTGGCCCGCAACTTGGGCAACGAGCCTTGCAGCAGCTCCGGACAGTCCGCGGCCTGGGCCAGTCCGGTCAACGCCATCAGCAACGCGGGAACAGCACACCAGCGCTTGAGCATGTCGGGCTTCCTTGATGCATTCGTCAGAACCCGACGTTACTCGCCCTCAAAGCCTACAAGCAAGCGCCCAAGCCCAACTGCATCAGCGCCAGGCCGCCCTGGTGCCAGCCCCACCACACCAGCGCCAGCAACGCGGCACCGACTGCGATGGCCAGCATTCGAGGCCAGTAGCCGTTCATGCAGCGCTCGCGTGGGTTTGCAGACGCTCGACCGGACGCTCGCGCACTGGCCAGTTCAGCGCAGCCGCCAACAGGCTCAAGAGAATCGCCACTTGCCAGATCAAGTCATAACTCCCTGTACGGTCATACACCACCCCGCCCAGCCAGCCGCCGAGGAACGAGCCGAGCTGATGGAACAGGAACACGATCCCACCGAGCATGGACAGGTTTCGCACGCCAAACAAGGTCGCCACCGTACCGTTGGTCAACGGCACGGTCGACAGCCACAGGAAACCCATGGCCATGCCGAACAGATACGCCGTGGTCGTCGTCACCGGCAGCCACAGGAACAGCCCGATCACCACCGCTCGCAGCAAGTACAAACCGGTCAGCAGACGCGGCTTGGACATGCGCCCGCCCAGCCAGCCGGCGGTGTAGGTGCCGAAGATGTTGAACAACCCGATCAACGCCAGCACGGTAGTGCCGACGGTCGCCGGCAGATGCTGGTCGACCAGATAGGCCGGCAGGTGCACGCCGATGAACACCACCTGGAAACCGCAGACGAAGAAGCCGAACGCCAGCAGCCAGAACCCGGAGTGCGAGCAGGCCTCGCGCAAGGCTTCAGACAGGGTTTGCTCATGCCCGAGCACCGGCAGTGGCTTGTCCTTGAGCATGCTCACCAGCGGCACGATCAGCGCCACCAGCAAACCCAGCACCAGCAACGCGGCAGACCAGCCCAGCCAGCCGATCAGCCCGAGGGTGCCTGGCAACATGGCGAACTGGCCAAAGGACCCGGCGGCGCTGGCAATGCCCATGCCCATGCTGCGCTTCTCCGGCGGCACGGCGCGGCCGACCACGCCGAGGATCACCGAGAACGATGTGCCGGACAGGCCGATACCGATCAGCAAACCGGCGCTCAGGGACAGACCCAACGCTGTTTCCGACAGGCCCATGAACACCAGCCCCAAGGCGTAGAGCACGCCGCCGATCAGCACCACTTTCGCTGCGCCAAAACGGTCGGCCAGTGCGCCGGTGAACGGTTGCGCCAGACCCCAGATCAGGTTCTGCAAGGCAATGGCGAAGGCGAACACTTCACGCCCCCAGCCGAACTGGGCGCTCATCGGCGACAGGAACAATCCGAAGCCGTGCCGCACGCCCAATGACAACGCCAGAATCAGCGCACTCCCCAGCAACACCCAACCGCACGTACGCCACATCGAACTCATTGTTATTCTCCAGTCGCGGGTATATACCCGCTTAGATTCGGAAAAAACCGGCCCTCAGGCCAGTTCATCCAATAGCCGCAGCAAGGTTTCACGCTTCTCGGCACCCAGTCGGTCGATCAACCGCTGTTGCGCCGCTTCCCAGGCCGGCAGGGCCGCTGCCAGGCGTTGTGCGCCGGTTTCGGTGAGCCGGACGATGCGGTTGCGCATGTCTTCGCCTTCGGCCAGCGCCACGAGACCTTCGCCTTCCAGCACCCGCAGATTGCGTCCGAGGGTGCTGCGATCCAGGCCCATGGCCTCGGCCAGTTCGGAAATGCTCGGTTGATCCAGACGCTGCAGGTTGCACAGCAGAGAATACTGGGCAACGTTGATCCCGAAGCCGTCGAGAGCGCCGTCGTAATGCCTGCTGACGCCACGCGCGGCGCGACGCAGGTTGGTGCACAAACACTGAGAAGGAAGCATGATGCGTGTATATACCCGCGACTGTGTTAAATCAAGTTACAGATCAAAGTTACTTATCAAAACAAGGCCAGCCCGACCAGCACTGACATCTCCAGCAATTCCAGCAGTGCGCCGGCCGTATCGCCCGTGGTTCCACCCAGTCGCCGCACCATCAAATGCCGCAGCCAGATGAATACGACGACCGAAAGCAGCAGCGCCACGACAGCATTGAACCCGGCAATCAACACGCACGCCGCCGCACTCATCGCCAGCACCTGCCAACCCGTTTTGCGCGGCAGATGATCGGCCAGCGCCTGCCCTAACCCGCCAGCCCGCACATAGGTTGTCGTGAGGAACAGTCCGAGCAGTGCTGCCCGCCCAAGTAGCGGCACAATGACCAATGCCATGCCCTGCTGCTTTTCGATCAACGCCAGCAACGCGGCGTACTTGAGCACCAACACCAGCACCAACGTTACCACCGCAATCGGCCCGCTGCGCGGATCCTTCATGATCGTCAGCGTACGCTCGCGATCACCGAAACCGCCGAGCCACGCATCGGCGCTGTCCGCCAATCCATCAAGGTGCAGCGCGCCGCTGAGCAGCACCCACACCGTCAGCAGCAACGCGGCATGCAGCAGCAACGGCGCGCCAGCCAACGCAACGTTCAGCGCCCAGAGAATCACGCCGAACAGCAATCCCACCAGCGGATAAAACAGCAGCGAGCGGCCGAGTTCTTCGGGCGCTGGCATGCCCGGCAGACGAATCGGCAGGCTGCTGAGAAATTGCAGGGCGATCCACAGGGGCAGCATGTCAGTGCACTTCCTTGAGCGAACCATCGGCCTCGACGATCAAGGAAAACAACGCTCCGTGACCGACTTCGACATTGAGCAACTGCTCTCGGGGCAAACCACGGGCGCGAGCCAGCAACAGACGCATGACGCCGCCATGACTGACCAGCAACACCCGCTCTCCCGCATGAGCCGCATGCAAGCGCATGACCGCCGCCAGCACCCGCGCAGAAAAATCACTGACCGGCTCACCCTGCGGCGGGGTAAACCCATACGGATCAGCCCAAAACAGCCCAAGCGCTTCGGCATCGGTTTCCATCAACGCCGCTGCGCTCTGCCCTTCCCAGGCACCGAAATGCAGCTCTTGCAGATCCTTGTCCAGAGACACCGACAGATCCCGTTGCGCACCCAACTCTTCAGCGAATCGCGCGCAACGCTGCAACGGCGAACTGACCAGCCGATCCCACGGCCCCTGACCGATCACCGCCTCGCGCATCTGCGCCCAGCCCTTTTCGGTCAGTGCATCGTCGAGACTGCCGCGCAGGCCGCCGCCGAGCTCGGTTTCACCGTGGCGCAGCAGGTCCAGACGCAAGGTCATGCCGGGCGATCCGCCACCGCGGCTTCGGCGAAGGTCGCCATCTGGCCGTGCAGATCGCAGGCCAGACGCAGCAACGGCACCGCCAGCGCCGCGCCACTGCCCTCGCCCAGACGCAGGCCCAATTCGAGCAGCGGTTCGGCACTGAGGGTTTCCAGCACATGACGATGACCCGGTTCCGCACCGCGATGCCCGAACAGCAGCCATTCACGGCAGGCCGGATTCAGCCGCACCGCCACCAACGCCGCAACCGTGCAGATGAAACCGTCCACCAGCACCGCCACGCCTTCCTGAGCACAGGCCAGATACGCGCCGACCAAAGCCGCAATCTCGAAGCCGCCGAGATTGAACAGGGTCTGCAACGCATCACCGCGCTGCGCCGCGTGCAGCGCCAGTGCCCGCTCGATCACCTGCGCCTTGTGGCTGACGCCGTCGGCATTCAGCCCGGTGCCGGGACCGGTCAGATGAACCACCGGGCAATCGAGCAGCGCACAGGCCAGCGCACTGGCAGCCGTGGTGTTGCCGATGCCCATTTCGCCACCGATGAACAGTTGCGCACCCGCCGCCTTCGCGCGCAGCACGCTGTCGCGGCCGGCTTGCAGGGCCAGATCGCCCTGGGCCGAAGTCATCGCCGGGCCCTTGGCGAAATTCGCCGTGCCCGGGCCGATGTTCAGATGACGCACGCCCGGAAGGTTCAGCGACGGGGTCACGGTGCCCAGATCCACCACTTCCAGCTGCGCGCCGAGTTGTCGCGCCAGCACACTGATCGCCGCGCCACCGCTGACGAAGTTCAACAGCATCTGTCCGGTGACTTCCTGCGGGAACGCGGAAACCCCTTCGGCTACGACGCCGTGATCACCGGCAAAAATCGCGATCCAGACCTGATCGAGGCGCGGTTTGATCTGGCCCTGCAATCCGGCCAGTTGCACCGCCACCGATTCGAGCTGCCCGAGGGAGCCGGCGGGTTTGGTCAATTGCTGCTGACGCGCCGCCGCGTTTTCAACGGCGTCCGTATCCACCGGTTTGCACGGGTTCAGCCACCAGGCTTGGGTCATAACGCAGGTCCTTTCAGAGTCAGGGGCAGGCCGGCAACCGTCAGGACGACTCGCTGACAACGCTCGGCCAGAGCTTGATGCAGCCAACCGGCTTCATCGACGTAGCGGCGAGTCAATTCGCCCAGCGGCACGACACCCATTCCGGTCTCGTTGCTGACAAAAATGATTTCACCCGGCAGCGACGCCAGGCATTCGAGCAGGGCTTCGCGTTCGGCAGCGAGGCGTTCGGCGTCTTCGAGCATCAGCAGATTGGTCAGCCACAGGGTCAGGCAATCCACCAGCAGGCAACGTTCGGCACTGGCGGTTTCGCGCAGGACCCGGGCCAGCTCCAGCGGTTCTTCGATCAGCGCCCATTCGGCGGGACGGCGCGCGCGGTGATGAGCGACGCGTTCATTCATCTCGCCATCCAGCGGCTGACTGGTGGCGATGTACGTCACGGCCAGCGCGCTGTCAGTGGCGAGTTTTTCAGCCAGGCGACTTTTGCCGGAGCGGGCGCCGCCGAGGATCAGTTGGAGCATGGGGACATTCCACAGAGTTCACGTAACAGCCCGGTATCCAGATGCTTCTCCACCAGATCCGCCAGCCGCTCGATGTCGCGTTCGCGCAGGCCGTGGTAATCCACTTCCTGCACATCGTTCAGACCGGCCCAGCGCAACAGCGCGGTACTGGCTGCGGGAGATTCGAACAGGCCGTGCAGGTAAGTGCCGAAAATCTGCCCGTCGAGACTTTGCGCGCCGTCGCAACGGCCGTCGTCCAGATGCACAGCGGCGTTTTCCAGCGCAGCTCCCGTGGTCACGCCGGCATGAATTTCATAACCGCTGACCTCGGCATCTTCCAGCGCCAGACGCCCGCGCACATTGCGCAATTGCTTCTCGGCTTCGAGCTGCGTTTCAAACGCCAGCAGCCCCAGACCGGCGCTGGAGCCCGGCGCGCCTTCCAGGCCCAGCGGATCATGGACCCGCTCGCCGAGCATTTGCAGACCGCCGCAGATTCCCAGCAGCTTGCCGCCGTAACGCAGATGTCGGCTGATGGCGGATTCCCAGCCATTGGTGCGCAGATACGCCAGGTCGCTGCGCACGCTTTTCGAGCCCGGCAGGATGATCAGATCGGCCGGCGGAATCGCTTGCCCCGGGCCGATGAATTGCAGATCCACCTGAGGATGCAGTCGCAGAGGATCGAAATCGGTGTGGTTGCTGATGCGCGGCAGCACCGGCACCACCACTTTCAAGACTTGCTCGGCCTTGTCGGTCTGGCGCTGATCGATGCCGTCCTCGGCCTCCAGATGCAGGTCCATCACGTACGGCAGCACGCCCACCACTGGTTTGCCGGTGCGCTGCTCCAGCCAGTCGAGGCCCGGTTGCAGCAAGGCGATGTCACCGCGAAAACGGTTGATGATGAAGCCTTTGACTCGCGCCTGCTCACTCGGCGACAGCAGCTCCAGCGTGCCGACCAGATGGGCAAACACGCCGCCACGGTTGATGTCGGCAATCAACAAAACCGGGCAATCCACCGCTTCGGCGAAACCCATGTTGGCGATGTCGCCGGCGCGCAGGTTGATCTCTGCCGGCGAGCCCGCGCCTTCGACCATCACCAACGGATAAGCAGTGCTCAAGCGTTCATGGGAAGCGAGAACCGCCTGCATGGCGATGGCTTTGTAGTCGTGATAGGCGACAGCGTTCATGCTGGTGACCGCGCGACCGTGGATGATGACCTGGGCGCCGGTGTCGCTGTTGGGCTTGAGCAGCACCGGGTTCATGTCGGTGTGCGGCTCAAGGTGAGCCGCTTGCGCCTGCACCGCTTGTGCCCGGCCGATCTCGCCGCCGTCAGCAGTCACCGCGCTGTTGAGCGCCATGTTCTGCGGTTTGAATGGCACCACGGCAACGCCCTGGCGGGTTGCCCAGCGGCACAGCGCCGTCACCAGCGTGCTTTTGCCGGCGTCGGAGGTGGTGCCCTGCACCATTAATGTGGTCATGCTGGTTGGTTTTCCATAGAGCGGTCCAGGGCAAAGGCTTGCAGGGCTTGCTCAAGGCGCACTTCATCGGCGGCGTTGGCGGGCAGGCCGAAACGCAGGCTGCTGTTGTGCGCGAAGAGGCGCAGGAGAATGCCGCGGCGGGCCATGAACTCGTGCAGCGCGGCGGCGTGTTCGGTGATCAGCCACTGAAACAGCGCGCAACCACCCTGAGGCTTGAAGCCGTAGCGTTCGAGCAGCGCAGCCAGCCGTTCACTGACCTCGTCACTGCGGATCCGCTGGCGGGTATGACCTTCGGTGTCTTGCAGGCAGGCTTGACCCAACACGCGGGTCGGCCCGCTGACGGCCCAGGGTCCGACCTGCTCGGCCAGCAACCTGAGCAGTTTGCGCTCGGCCAGCACGAACCCCAGCCGCACACCGGCCAGGCCGAAAAACTTGCCGAACGAACGCAACACGATCAGTCCGACCTGATGCGCATGCGGAGCCAGGCTCAACTGCGGCGTGTTGTCCATGAACGCTTCGTCGACCACCAGCCAGCCACCGCGCTGGGCCAGCCGCGCATGCCAGTCGAGCAAGCGCGCCGGGGTCAGGCTCAGGCCCGTGGGATTGTTCGGATTGACCACCACCAGCACGTCGAGGCTGTCGAGGAAAAAATCGACTTCCTGCTCCAGCACTTCGCGCACGATGTAACCACTGCGCCGCCAGGCTTCGGCATGTTCGGCATAACACGGCGACAACACACCGACCTTGCCAGCCCGACGCAAACGCGGCAGCAACTGAATGGCCATCTGCGAACCGGCCACCGGCAACACTTGCGCGGCACCGTAGTAGTCGCACGCCGCCTGCTCCAGACCGTCATCGGTTTCCGGCAAACGCGCCCAGGCCCGCAGCGGAATGTCCGGAACCGGAAACGGCCATGGCGCGAGGCCAGTGGACAGGTCGAGCCAGTCTTCTTCCGCGATGCCGTATTCGAGCGCCGCCCTGCGCAGCCGGCCACCGTGCTCAAGCATAGAATTCAGCCCCCACGCAGAGAATCAGCAGCCATAACCATACCCCGCGCTGGACCAATTGCCAGCCGCGATCGATGGAATCGGCGTCGGCTGGCGTGCCTTCGCCCAGTTGCGGACGCTCGTGCAGCTCGCCGTGATAGATCGCCGGCCCGCCCAACTCGACGCCCAGCGCACCCGCGCCGGCGGCCATCACTGGACCTGCGTTCGGGCTGTCCCATTTCGGCGCCTGGGTGCGCCAGCATTTCAGCGCCAGTCGGGTCTTGCCCAGCAGCGCGTAGGTCAACGCCACCAGCCGCGCAGGAATGTAGTTGAGGACGTCGTCGATCTTCGCCGCCGCCCAGCCGAAACGCTCGAAGCGTTCGTTGCGATAGCCCCACATCGCGTCGAGCGTATTGCTCAGACGATAGAGCACCACGCCCGGCGCACCGGCCACGGCAAACCAGAACAGTGCGGCGAACACGGCATCGCTGCCGTTCTCCAGCACCGACTCGGTGGCTGCACGGGCGACAGCGGTGCTGTCCAGCTCACTGGTCTGACGGCTGACCAGATAACCCACGCGTTTGCGCGCTTCTTCCAGATCATCGCTGCGCAGGGCCTTGGCCACCGGCTCGACGTGCTCGCCGAGACTGCGCATGCCGAGGGCGCAATACAGCGCGAGAATCTCGACCACCCAGCCCACATACGGCGCCCAGGACAATGCCGTGGCCAGCAGGGTCAGCGGCAGCACCGCGATCACCCACGCGGTGACGCCATGGCTGCGCCAGCCGCGACCACCGCTATTGAAACGTTGCTCGATGCGCCCGGCGAAATTGCCGAACGCCACCAGCGGATGCCAGCGTTTCGGTTCACCCAGCAGCGCATCCAGCGCGACCGCGGCGACACTCAACAACGCCACACTCATTGACTCACTCCCCAGAAATTTTCATACAGCAGCTCATTGAGCGGACGCGCCTGCGCCCACCCTTCGAGTACCAGCATCGGCGCCGGATAGAATTCCTTGACCGGTCCCAGACACAGAACCGCCAGCGGCTTGGCCCCGGCCGGCAGTTTCAGCAGATCGGCCAGCGCCTGCGGTTCGAACAGCGACACCCAGCCCATGCCCAGGCCTTCGGCGCGCGCCGCCAGCCAAAGGTTCTGGATCGCGCAGGACAATGAGGCCATGTCCATTTCCGGCAGCGTGCGACGGCCGAAAATGTGTCGCTCGCGATCGTCCATCAAGGCTGCGACCAACACTTCCGCACAGTCGTTGATGCCCTCGACCTTGAGTTTCATGAACTCGTCACTGCGCTCGCCGAGGGCCTCGGCGGTGCGTACACGTTCTTCTTCAACAAGGTTCTGGATCTGGCCACGCAGCGCGCGGTCGCTGATACGGATGAAGCGCCACGGCTGCATCAGACCGACGCTCGGCGCCTGATGTGCGGCTTCAAGCAATCGGCGCAGCAATTCAGGCTCGACCGTGCCGCCGCTGAAGTGGCGCATGTCGCGGCGTTCGGCGATGGCGCGATAGACCGCTTCGCGCTCGGTTTCAGTGAATGCGTTGTCGGTCATGGCACCAACAGCGCGGCAATCGCCGACGGATTCGACGGAAAGTAAAAATGCACGTACGAGGCAGTCATCCGCCCTTCCCGATACACCGCTTCGGCACCGCGCCCGCCATTGGGGCTGTGGCCACGGGCAATCGGCGTCAGTTCGGTGGTGGTCAGGGAATGGTGATAAGTGTGGCCGCGCAGCAAGCCTTCCGGCAGTTCGACCGATTGCAGAGCCAGCGCAGCCAGTCGTTTTTGCATCACCGCATCACCCTTGAGCAAACCGACCAGTTCGGCGCGGGTGCCTTCGACATCGGTCAACGAGTCGAGCAAATACAGCATGCCGCCGCACTCGGCGAGCAGCGGTTTGCCGGCGGCGTGATGCGCACGGATCGCACGGAGCATGTCGGCGTTTTGCGACAAGGCCACGTGGTGCAGTTCCGGATAACCGCCGGGCAGGTACAAGCTGTCGGCATCAGGCAATTGCGTATCGCGGATCGGCGAGAAGAAACTCAGCTCCGCGCCCATCGCCCGCAACAGATCGAGACTGGCGCCATAGGTGAAGGCAAACGCCTCGTCACGGGCGACGGCAATCCGCACGCCGTCGAGCAGCCTTTCGGTCTTCACGCTTTCCGGTGCGGCGAATTCGACAGCCGGTGGCAGCGCTACCTCGCAAGTGCTGGCCAGCGCTTCGGCGGCGGCGTCGAGGCGCACATCGAGGTCATTGAGTTCGCTGGCCTGCACCAGACCGAGATGGCGACTTGGCAGTTCGATCCCGGTTTCCCGGGACAACGCGCCGTACCAGCGCAAACCTTCAGTAAGGCTGCCTTCGAGCAACTGCGCATGGCGCACGGTGCCGACGCGGTTGGCCAGCACGCCGGCGAACGGCAAGTCCGGCTGATAGCGCGCCAGACCCAGAGCCAGCGCGCCGAACGTCTGAGCCATGGCCGTGCCATCAATCACGCCGAGCACCGGCACGCCGAAATGCCGCGCCAGGTCGGCGCTCGACGGTGTGCCGTCGAACAAGCCCATCACGCCTTCGATCAGGATCAGATCGGCTTCAGCGGCGGCTTCCCACAACAGACGTCGACTTTCCTGCTCGCCGACCATCCACATGTCCAGTTGATAGACCGGCGCACCGCTGGCGCGCTCGAGGATCATCGGGTCGAGAAAGTCCGGGCCGCATTTGAATACGCGAACCTTGCGCCCCTGATTGCGGTGCAGACGGGCCAGCGCGGCGGTGACGGTGGTCTTGCCCTGGCCGGAGGCCGGCGCGGCGATCAATACCGCCGGGCAGTGACGTGGTTGATTCAAAGTTCGACGCCTTTCTGCGCTTTGATACCGGCCTGGAAGGCGTGTTTGATCATGCCCATTTCGGTGACGGTGTCGCCCATCTCGATCATTTCCGGCTTGGCAGCGCGGCCGGTGACGATCACATGCTGCATCGGCGGACGGGCCTGCAGATCGCTGAGCACCTGATCCAGATCGAGGTAACCGTGCTTGAGAGCGATGTTCAGCTCATCGAGCACCACCAGACCGATCGACGGATCACGCAGCAGTTCGCGGGACACTTCCCATGCAGCTTCGGCAGCGGCGATGTCGCGCTGGCGATCCTGGGTTTCCCAGGTGAAACCTTCGCCCATCACATGAAAGCGTACCTGCTCGGGGAAGCGGCGGAAGAACAGCTCCTCCCCGGTGCTGTTGCGGCCCTTGATGAACTGCACCACGCCGCACTGCATGCCGTGGCCCATGGCGCGGGCGAGCATGCCGAACGCCGAGCTGCTTTTGCCTTTGCCATTGCCGGTCAGCACCAGCACCAGGCCGCATTCGTCTGGCGAATTGGCGATGCGCTCGTCGATCACGGCTTTTTTGCGCTGCATGCGCGCCAGGTGGCGCTCGTCGCGTTCGGGGGAATCAGTCATGGGGGAGCTCTCCGTTGAGGCTGGATAACGGCGGGCAGGCACAAGAATAGACGGCAACAAGCCTGGCATCGCCCACCGTGATGCCGCTGGATGGATCAGGCCGGTCTCCGGGCTCATGAGCGGCCTTGGCCTGGCTGCGCGCCTTCCCGCTTTGCAGCAGTGGCATCGGACGCAGCTTTTACTCATTTACCGTTGCGGGGGCAGCGCCGGGATCGTGATGGTTCTTCGCTTGAAGACAATCCTCACCGGCTTCCCTGTTTCACTCTGTCGACAGCGGTCACAGAGCACCTGAAACAAGCCGCGAAGGTTAGAGGGTTGGGGGTGGAGCGTCAAATGAAGAGGCCCCCTGAAAGCGAATAACTGCCGTCGATCAATTATCTGACGCCAATCTTGTGCCACACTGTCAGCAGTGATATCAAAGAGCCATGCTTTTTGAATGCAGAGAGCACATCACAATAACAAGGGAGAGCACCATGCAAGGCATGATCATCAGCAATCCGCGGCTGGAATTCCTGCGCCCGGTGCTGGAACGCTGGTTTGACTGTATCGACCGCTACAACGCCGTGCGCGGCGACAACGACACGCCGTACTGGCATGACGAAAAGGCCAACCTCGGCCTGTTGTCCGCCGCCGCGTGGATGGCCGAACTCGTCACCCTGCGCGACACCGCCACCCGCAAGCAGAACGAGGAAGGCGAGCGCAATGCCCGCGCCGACCTGTTCCTGGCCGGCGCCGAAGATCGCGCCTACATCCAGGCGACGCAACGCTGGCCACGCGTCAACAGCCTGAATCTGACCCAGGCCCTGACCGATATCACCAGCGACGCCAAGCGCATCAGCTACGCCAGCGATCTCAAGCTCGGCTGCCTGTTCGTCGCCCCACAGAAAGCCCAGCACAGCGCCAGCCCCGAGGAACTGCAGGACATGGTCGACGACCTGCAAAAGGAACACACCTGCGCCGTCGCCTGGTATTTCCCCTATGCCTATCGCAAATTGCGCAGCGAGGCTGGCAACTATCACCCCGGCATTGCCGTGCTGTTCAAGGAGGCGCGCGGCTGAGCGGTTGAACCATCGGGCTTGTGTACTTCTCTATGATTAGGAATGCATTCATAGGGAAGATCAGTAATGCGCAAGCCCCACCTCGTTTTCGTCATCGCACTCGCCGGAGGGCTCACCGCCTGTGGTGAATCCTCCAGCCTGCAAGTCTCGGACGGCACCGGCCCGTCCCCCAAACTGCCCGAACCGAACAAGACCCTGATCCCGACGGTGAACATCGCCCCGGCGATCGGCTGGCCGGCGGGTGCGAAACCAACGCCAGCCGCAGGCACCCAAGTGGCTGCATTCGCCGAAAACCTCGATCACCCGCGCTGGCTCTACGTGCTGCCCAATGGCGATGTGCTGGTGGCGGAAACCAATGCTCCGCCGAAACCGGACGATGGCAACGGGATACGTGGCTGGGTGACGAAGAAAATCATGGGCCGCGCTGGCGCCGGGGTTCCCAGCCCGAATCGCATCACCCTGTTGCGCGACGCTGATCACGATGGCGTGGCCGAAACCCGCACGGTATTTCTACAAAATCTGAATTCTCCGTTCGGTATGACCCTGGTCGGCAACGATCTGTACGTCGCCGACACCGACCGCTTGCTGCGCTTTCACTACGAACCCGGCGTAACCGAGATCAAGAACCAGCCGATCAAGGTCGTGGATCTGCCGGGCGGCCCGCTCAACCATCACTGGACCAAGAACGTCATCGCCAGTAAGGACGGCAGCAAGCTGTACGTCACAGTCGGCTCGAACAGTAACGTCGGCGAAAACGGCCTGGATCAGGAAGAAGGCCGCGCGGCAATCTGGGAAGTGGACCGTGCGACCGGCAATCACCGGATCTTCGCCTCGGGCATTCGCAATCCCAACGGTCTGGCCTGGGAACCCAAAAGCGGCGCGCTGTGGACAGCAGTGAACGAACGGGACGAGATCGGCAGCGACCTGGTGCCGGACTACATCACCTCGGTCAAGGACGGCGGGTTTTATGGCTGGCCATTCAGCTATTACGGCCAGCATGTCGATGTCCGCGTCGAACCACAACAGCCAGAGATGGTGGCCAAGGCCATCGCTCCCGACTACGCCGTCGGCCCGCATACCGCCTCACTGGGGCTGACGTTCGCCGAGGGCAACACGTTGCCAGCACAATTCAAGGAGGGCGCATTCATCGGCCAGCATGGCTCGTGGAATCGCAAGCCGCACAGTGGCTACAAGGTGATCTTCGTCCCGTTTGCCGCAGGCAAACCGAGCGGAACGCCAGTGGACGTGCTGACCGGCTTCCTCGACAAGGACGAGAACGCTTTAGGGCGCCCGGTCGGCGTGGTGATCGACCAACAAGGTGGGTTGCTGGTGGCGGATGATGTGGGGAACAAGGTGTGGCGAGTTTCGGCGGCAAAGTGAGCCAGAAACCTCATGCCCACGATAGCGAGATCCGCACTTCGCTATCGCGGGCATGCCCAACCAAAGACGCCGCGCAATTGATCAGTGGCGAAGAACCGAATGCTTCAGTTTGCGCATCGCTACTTCAAAAAATACACCCACAAGCACCGACATCAATGCAGCCATTTCCTGATCGGGAATCCGCTCGATAAAACTGATAAAACGCGATCCCACTGACCACGCAAATAGAATTCCACCCCAAAGATAAAATACATTGCCCACGGTGCCACCGATGACGTCAAAAACACGCGCTGCCCGCACGGCTTCGGCCCTAGGCATTTCATGGATGTTGAAGTAGATATACGCCAACGTTGTTGCAACCACGCAGAGCACTAGCTTCCAGATAGATTTATGAGCTGAAACCAGTGAATTCAAAGGTGTAACCGCCCAACCGGGAACTTCGGTCGAGGCATCTGCCCAACCCATTTTAAGCAAGCAAAAAACAACTAGAATCAACGCTGGCACTATGGCAAATGTCAGCACTCTGAGCTTCCACTTCCTAAAAATGAACTTCATGATCTTCCTAGAGCAATCAATAGAACTCGTGCGACGCACGAGAGCGAAACTACAAAGCTTTTACTGAACGAAACAGATATGAGCGCTCTCGGCGCAGTCACGACAACAGTCGGCCATGACGGTAATTCGCCACGGAGTTGTGGTTTACAAATCGTCGCATTCTTTACCCCATCGAACGATGGACATAACAGAATGGAAAGAGAGTAGTTTGCTGACTACGGGTTATGCGCCAGATGCTCTGGCTGCAGCACGCGCTTTGCACTCAGGTAGGCCTTCTGCCAATAGGCCTTCGACAAGCTGTCCAGCTTCACAGTGCCACCGGTGGCCGGTGCGTGAACGAAGCGCCCTTCCCCGACGTAAATCCCCGCATGGCTGACCTGAGAGCCGCCATTGGTGGCGAAGAAGATCAGGTCGCCGGTCTGCAAACCCTCCTTGCCGACATTCGGCGCCTGCATGACGATCAACTCGCGTGTCGAGCGCGGCAGGCTGATGCCGGCGGCATCGCGGTAAACGAAACCGATCAGGCCACTGCAATCGAAGCCCGAGTCCGGCGTGTTACCGCCCCAGCGATAAGGCGTGCCCACCAGCCCGAGCGCACGGAACAGCACGTCTTCGGCAGCGGGAGAAAAAGCCTGGGAGGATCCGAACACAATCGGCGCGCGAACCACAGGGGCTGGCGGCGGAGTGCGACTGGCGCAAGCGCTGAGCAGCGCTGCGAAGAACATCAGGGCGAGGCGGGCCGGCATCGTCATAAGCAGAACATCCTGATCTGGCTGCGGCTTTTACTGCCGATTCGACAGAAAACAAAACCGCCTGCGTTGGGACGCAGGCGGTTTGCCATCAATATAGATCAGGATTCTAGCGGCTACGCGGCAAACTTCAAGTAAGACTTTAACTTCACCTTGTAAAGTTTAAGTCTATTGCCCCTGAAGGACCGCTTGTCGCCACGAGCGTGGCGACCAAGGCGTGATTACTTACGAGCGGTAACCACGGTTGGAGCGTTCGCCAAAGCGCGTTTGGCTTCGATGAAGGTCTTGCTCCAGTAGCTGTCACCCAGGCTGTCGATGCGGACACCGCCACTGCGACGACTGCTGGAGTGGATGAACTGGTTGTCGCCCAGGTAGATCCCGGCGTGGCTTACACGACCGCGACGACCATTGGTGGCGAAGAACAGCAGGTCGCCCGGCTCGAGGTTGCTGCGCGATACCAGCGGAGCATCCACGTTGATCATTTCGCGGGTGGAGCGCGGCAGGTTCATGCCGGCTTCTTCGCGGAACAGATAGCCGATGAAACCGCTGCAATCGAACCCGGCTTCAGAGGTACCGCCGAAACGGTAACGGGTACCGATCAGGGACATGCCGCGTTCAAGAATACTGTCTGCCAGAACCGGAAGCTGATAAGGCTTCTTGCCGTTGAAAGCGGCGAGTTCTTTCTCGGTGTCCAGCTCTTCCTGATAAATAACGGAAGACTGAGCGGTGGCAGAATTTTTAGCCTGTTGCTGCTCTTGATTAACAGGTGAATGAGCAGCGCAACCGAACAACAGGGTGACGAGTGCGAGAGGCACGAGGGGTGCGAAGCGCTTTAGCATGGGCACGACCGTGGCTGATAGTTGTAAAGAAGCCGAGACTATGCCCGCTATCAGCCTCATTTGCAAATTCAATCGATCTTTTTGTGACTTCTCGGTTTCTCGTTTACATCTAAGCGCTTAAGCCTATTTGAATCGAGACGCGGCCTGTGCAGCGCACAGGAAAGCGGATTTTCTGGCGCCTGAAATATGCCGAAACCCGCTGAAAGCCCCGGTTTTACCAGCCCAGGGTTTCTTTCAGGAAGGGAATGGTCAGCTTGCGCTGAGCCTGCAAAGAGGCCTGATCGAGCTGCTCGAGCAGGTCAAAAAGCGCGCTCATGCTGCGGGTCCCGCGAGTCAAAATAAAATGCCCGACTTCATCGGTCAGATGCAGACCGCGACGGGATGCACGCAATTGCAGGGCACGCAATTTGTCTTCATCGGAGAGAGGACGCATCTGGAAAATCAGCGCCAGGGTCAGGCGCGATTTCAAGTCCGCCAGTTTTACCGGCAATTCACGTGGCGAGGTTGAAGCGGCGATCAACAAGCGGCGACCACTGTCGCGCAGACGGTTGAACAGGTGAAACATCGCCTCTTCCCAGTCGGGCTTGCCGGCGATCACCTGCAAGTCGTCCAGACAGACCAGTTCGTACTGTTCGAGGTTGTCGAGGATTTCGATGCCGCGATCCATCAACTCGGCCAGCGGCAGGTACACCGCCGGCTCGCCCATCTGTTCGAAACGCAGGCACGCGGCCTGCAACAGATGCGTACGCCCTACCCCGTGCTTGCCCCACAGATAGATGAGGCTTTCGGTCCAGCCGGCGTCGGCTTCGCATAGACGCTCGACATAGCCGAGTGCAGCGGCATTGGCGCCTGGGTAGTAGTTGATGAAGGTGGCGTCGTCACGCAGACGCACACCTAGGGGCAGCTGAATCGGTTTCATGCTGACTGAACAGTTCCCAAGGAACCGTTAGTGGCCTCTGTGTAAAGTGTGCGAAGTTTATACCCGTGAAGCGGAGCGCACAATGCGACAGACCCCAAGCAAAATCAAAGGTTTGCGTTAACACGCTGGTTTTATGACAGTTTCTTTGGCGCACGAGTGCCAGCATTGCCTGCATGAGACGGGCCAACCCGGCAATCCACCGGGCGCCCCTCCCTCGCCTTACAGCTTCGGATCATCCACTCCGCTATAAATGTCGGAGTCTTTGTACAAGTCATGGACGTGGCGCACCAACACCATGATCACCGCCGCCACCGGCAACGCCAGCAGCACACCGGTGAAACCGAACAACTCGCCGCCGGCCAGGATCGCAAAGATCACCGCCACCGGATGCAAACCGATTCGATCACCCACCAGCAATGGCGTCAGCACCATGCCCTCCAATGCCTGACCGACCATGAACACCGCCACGATCCCGATCATCGGATACAGATCACCACCGAACTGGAACAGCCCGGCAATCAACGCCGCACCGATCCCGATCACAAACCCCATATAAGGCACGATGGCCGCCAGACCAGCGATCAGGCCGATCAACAGGCCCAGTTCCAGGCCGACAATCATCAGGCCCGCCGCATAGATCACGCCCAACGCCAGCATCACCAGCAACTGGCCGCGCACGAAAGCGCCAAGCACCTCGTGACACTCGCCGGCCAGAGCCACCACACGCTCTTCGCGGTCACGCGGCAACAGGCTGCGGATCTTGGCCATCATCACGTCCCAGTCGCGCAGCAAGTAGAAACTCACCACCGGGATCAGCACCAGATTCGCCAACCAGCCGATCAGCGCCAGACTTGAGGCCGTGGCCTGACTCAGCACCACACCGACGATGTCGGTGGTCTGGCCCATGTGTTCGGTGATCGCCGCCTTGACCTTGTCGAATTTCCAGAAGCCCTCCGACAGCCCCAGCTTCGACTGCGCCCACGGCAGTGCTGTGTGCTGCAGCCAGTCGAGCATCTGCGGTGCCAGCTCATACAGTCGCAGTAACTGCTTGGCGAGCATCGGCACCAGCACCAGCAGCAACGTGGTGACGATCAGGGTGAACAAGGCAAACACCGCAATCACGCCCCAGGTACGGGACAAGCCAAGTCGCTCAAGACGATCCACCAAAGGGTCGAACAGATAAGCGAGCAACAGCGCCACCAGAAACGGCGTGAGGATCGGATGCAGCAACCAGACAAACGCGCAAAGCAGGAGCACCCCACCGAGCCAGAACCAACGCCGCGTATCGGCCATGTAACACTCCATTGCTTCTATATATGAAAGAAAAACCTACCAGCGAAACCGCAACGACGGCGCCGCAGGTATCGGTGCCGGCGCAACGACAGGCGCACCACCCGGCACTGCGGGTTGCGGAGCCACCGGAGCCGGTGCCTCAGCCGGCATTTCCTGCAACTTCGCCAGCGACAACTGCGCCCGCAACTGATCGGCACTGCCGTTCACCCGATACACAATGCGATCGGCATCGACACTCTGCAGACGCACACCAAAGGGTTCGAGCATCCGCAGCAACGTCGCGTAATGCTCCAGATTCATGCCCTGCACTTCCAGAGTCTGCTGACCCGAAGCGCCCGGCTTGGCGACAAAACGAGGCGCCAGACGCTCGGCGACCGCCAGCATCACAGCATCGGCGACAGCGGCTTGATCTGCCCCTTGCACGCTGCCCGCTTCCTTTTGATCGCCCAGCCACAAATGCCATTTGGCTTGCCACTGACCGCCTTCTTCGCGGGCATGCACGGCGAGCAAGGCGTCAGCGTTGTAACGCTCAGAGGCTGCATGCAACGGCGCGGGATCGGTGCCTTCGAGCGTCGGCGCGGTCGCGACCAATTGTTCGCTCAGATCCGCCAGCGGCAGGCGCAACGGCAACCCTCGGTGCTGGGCGGCACGCCGCAATGGTGTGGCACTGGCCTGACCGTCGCCCACCAGACTCGAGCCTTCGGCGGAGTCGTTCAGCCACCAGCTCAGGATCGACGGCCGACTCGCCCCCCACAGCGCCAGCCCGGCACGGCGCAATGCCTGCTCGGTGGTGGCCGGGTCGAAATCAACTTTCAATACCTCCGGCGGCCCGGCATCGAAGCCGAACTGACTGATGATCTGCTGCGGGTCCTTGCGAATCGGCGCCAGCCCGGGGTTCTGCGGCGCCTTCGGGTCGCCGGTGAGACGCAGCACCAGTGTGTCGAGCGCGGATTGAGTGGCGCGATCACGCTCCTCCGGTGACTGGCCGTTGACCGGTTCGCGCACCTGATAAAGCCCTTTGACGTTTTCGGCCTGGCTCGCCAGGCTGACCAGAGACAAGCAACCCACTAACAGCAATTTACACAAACGCATGGAGAATTCCCGTCGACAAGAGCGGCTGGAACAGGCCGCGTGAACCGGATTGAGCAAGCCTGTGACCACTGGCCGTTGCAAAACATTCACACGCTGGCGATAAGTTTTTGCACAGCCCTAACGATAGACGGTTCCTTATACAGGCACCTGTGATGTCACCCGAAGCATCAATTGCAAAATTTTTCGGCCGATATGCCCCTGCCCGTCGGCGTGAGGATGGCCGCTGCCCCTCAAGCCTGATAAAATCGCGCGCCTTCGCAGACCGGCAACAGCCGGGCACATCGATTTCGCGTGAGGCAATCGCCTCTGTCGTTTTCGGCGTTCCCGCTGGACTCGGTCGTTACCCCTGAATCCCCTCCCCTAAAGGCCTGGATCATGAGCAAGCAACCCTCCCTGAGCTACAAGGACGCCGGTGTAGACATCGACGCCGGTGAAGCATTGGTCGAACGCATCAAGAGCGTCGCCAAGCGCACTGCGCGCCCGGAAGTCATGGGCGGACTGGGCGGTTTCGGCGCCCTCTGCGAAATCCCGGCCGGCTACAAACAGCCAGTACTGGTTTCCGGCACCGACGGCGTCGGCACCAAGCTGCGCCTGGCGCTGAACCTGAACAAGCACGACAGCATCGGCCAGGACCTGGTCGCCATGTGCGTCAACGATCTGGTGGTGTGCGGCGCCGAGCCGCTGTTCTTCCTCGACTACTACGCCACCGGCAAGCTGAACGTTGATGTTGCCGCCACCGTCGTCACCGGTATCGGTGCAGGCTGCGAACTGGCTGGCTGCTCCCTGGTTGGCGGCGAAACCGCTGAAATGCCTGGCATGTACGAAGGCGAAGACTACGATCTGGCCGGCTTCTGCGTCGGCGTCGTGGAAAAAGCGGAAATCATCGACGGCTCGAAAGTCGCCACCGGTGATGCCCTGATCGCCCTGCCATCGTCCGGCCCACACTCCAACGGCTACTCGCTGATCCGCAAGATCATCGAAGTGTCCGGTGCCGACATCGAAACCGTTCAGCTCGACGGCAAGCCGCTGACCGAACTGCTGATGGCCCCGACCCGCATCTACGTGAAGCCGCTGCTCAAGCTGATCAAGGACACCGGCGCCGTCAAAGCCATGGCCCACATCACCGGTGGCGGCCTGCTGGACAACATCCCGCGCGTTCTGCCGAAAGGCGCTCAAGCGGTGGTCGACGTGGCCAGCTGGACTCGCCCGGCCGTCTTCGACTGGCTGCAAGAGAAAGGCAACGTCGACGAAACCGAGATGCACCGCGTGCTGAACTGCGGCGTGGGCATGGTGATCTGCGTGGCTCAGGAGCACGTTGAAACTGCCCTGAACACCCTGCGTGACGCCGGCGAACAGCCTTGGGTCATCGGCCAGATCGCTGCTGCCGCCGAAGGCGCTGCCCAGGTTGATCTGCAGAACCTTAAGGCTCATTAATGTCCGCAACCTGTGATGTCGTGGTGCTGCTGTCCGGCACCGGCAGTAACTTGCAGGCTCTGATCGACAGCACGCGGACCGGCGACAGCCCGGTCCGCATCGCTGCGGTGATTTCCAACCGCGCCGACGCTTACGGCCTGCAACGCGCCAGTGACGCGGGTATCGCCACCCGCTCGCTGGATCACAAGGGGTTCGAAGGCCGCGAGGCCTTCGATGCCGCCCTGATCGAACTGATCGACGCCTTCAAGCCCAAACTCGTGGTACTGGCCGGGTTCATGCGCATTCTCAGCGCTGACTTCGTCCGTCATTACCAGGGTCGCCTGCTCAACATCCACCCGTCGCTGCTACCCAAATACAAAGGGTTACACACTCATCAGCGCGCGCTGGAGGCCGGCGACGCCGAACACGGCTGCTCCGTGCACTTCGTCACCGAGGAACTCGATGGCGGACCACTGGTCGTACAGGCAGTAATACCGGTAGAGTTGCACGATTCGCCGCAGAGTCTGGCGCAACGGGTTCACGTTCAGGAACACCTGATCTACCCGACGGCCGTACGCTGGTTTGCCGAAGGACGGCTGACCCTCGGCGAGCAAGGTGCTTTACTGGATGGCCAGTTACTTGGGGCCAGCGGTCACTTGATTCGAAACTAGGAGATTTTATGCGTCGCGCCCTGCTCTTCGCTTGCGCTCTGCTCGCCCTGCCTTTCGCCCAGGCGGCAGACCTTCAACCGTTCTCCGCCAGCTACACCGCCGACTGGAAACAGTTGCCCATGAGCGGCACTGCCGAACGCAGCCTGACCAAGGAAGCCAACGGCGTCTGGAAGCTCACCTTCAAGGCTTCGATGATGATCGCCAGCCTGTCCGAAGAAAGCACCCTGACCCTGGACAAGGACACCCTGCTCCCGCAGTCCTACCACTTCGAACGTGGCGGCCTGGGCAAAGCGAAAAAGGCTGACCTGGACTTCGACTGGACCACCAAGATGGTCACCGGCACCGATCGCGGCGACGCGGTAAAAGTCCCGCTGAACCGTGGCATGGTCGACAAATCCACTTACCAGCTGGCACTGCAGCATGACGTCGCCTCCGGCAAGAAGACCATGAGCTATCAAGTGGTCGACGGCGGTGAAGTCGATACCTATGACTTCCGCGTATTGGGCTCCGAGAAAGTCGAGACCAAGGCCGGCAAGATCGACGCGATCAAGGTCGAGCGCGTGCGCGATCCGACACAAAGCAAACGCACCACCGTGATGTGGTTCGCCAAGGACTGGGATTACCTGCTGGTCCGCCTGCAACAGGTCGAAACCGACGGCAAGGAGTACAACATCATGCTCCTCGACGGCACGGTCAACGGCAAGCCTGTCAAAGGCAGCTGATTCAACGAAAAGCCCTGCGATTGCGGGGCTTTTTTTCGCCTGTCATTCAGTGATTAAACCGAGAATTTGGCCACCATATTGTTCAGATCCACCGCCAGCCGTGACAATTCCTGGCTCGCGGCGCTGGTCTGATTGGCCCCGGCCGAGGTCTGCATCGCCAGATCGCGGATATTCATCAGATTGCGATCCACCTCCCGCGCCACGGCAGCCTGCTCTTCCGACGCACTGGCGATCACCAGGTTGCGCTCGTTGATCAAGGTGAACGCCGAAGCGATTTCCTCCAGCGCCACCCCGGCAGCTTTCGCCAGATCGAGGGTCGAGCGCGCGCGGACATTGCTCTGCTGCATCGAACTGACCGCCGAATCGGTGCCCTGCTGGATACCGCCGATCATCTGCTCGATTTCCTGGGTCGATTGCTGGGTGCGATGGGCCAACGCCCGGACTTCGTCGGCCACCACCGCGAAACCGCGCCCGGCGTCACCGGCGCGGGCCGCTTCGATCGCCGCGTTCAATGCCAGGAGATTGGTCTGCTCGGCAATCGAGCGGATCACCTCCAGCACTTTGCTGATGCTGTAGACCTTCTGCGCCAGATCCTCGACCTGCGTGGCATTGGCAGTGACATCGTCCGCCAGCAGCTCGATGGACGACACGGTCTGCTGCACTTGCTCACGGCCATGCTGGGCGATGCGATCCGATTCGCGCGACGCCTCGGAGGTCGCCACAGCATTGCTGGCAACCTCTTCCACCGCAGCGGTCATCTGATTCACTGCCGTTGCAGCCTGCTCGATCTCCAGGCTCTGCTGATGCAGCCCTCGCGTGGCATCTTCAGTGACGCAGCTCAGCTCTTCCGACGCCGAGGCCAATTGACTGGAAGACTCCGAGATCTGCCGGATGGTGTCGCGCAGGCTGTGCTGCATGCTCTTGAGCGCGTGCAGCAGCCGCGCCGGCTCATCCTTGCCAATGATGCTGATGTCACCGGTCAGATCGCCGCCGGCCACTACTTCGGCAACCCCCAGCGATTGCGAGAGCGGCACCACGATACTGCGGGTCAACAGCAGCGCGAGGCCAAAGGTGATCAGCGCAGTGATGCCGATCATTACCCCGACCCAGACCCGCGAATTGATGAACACCAGCCGCGCCGCCTCTGTGGCGAGGTTGGCATTGTGCTTGTTCAGCTCCACCAGTTCTTTCAGGGTGACCGCGATGTCATCGGCCAACGGACTCATCTGCGCATTGAGAATGCTCGCCGCCTCTTCCACCCGGTTCTGGGCCGACAGCGCCATCACCTGGGCCTGAAGCTCCAGATACTTGTGTTCGGCCACCTTGAAGCGGTCGAACAGCGCCCGCTCTTCGGGCAACACGATCAATACGTCGTAACGCTGCTGGGCTTCGCTCAACACACCGCGCAGCTCATTGAGCTTTGCAACATTCTGATCAAGGGCCTGGGGATCGCGATTGAGCAACAGGCGCATGGTCAGGGCGCGCAGGCGCAACATGTCCTGACTCATTTCACCCACCGCCATCACGCTCGGCAGCCAGTTGTTGTCGACCTCATCGGACTGAGCGCGCATGTTCGACATTTGCAGCAAGGCGAATGCGCCAAGGCCGAACACCATCAGCGCCAACAGGCCGAAGCCCAGCCCCGCACGGGGGGCAATATTGAGACTACGGATACTCATTGCTCTGGTTCCTTCCAAAAGCGCTGCATCAACCCTGCAGCTGGCTGCTTTAGAAGGTATCGGCCCGGCGAAAATTTGCGTAAGACCAAAACGTGATATCAAAAGGCCTTAATACTTCGAACCCTTGGCATTAACGATTCAGCGTCGATTGGCCGGACTTGAACGCCGTTCGCTGCAAGATCAATGGGAAATTATTGGAAAACCTTGAAACAACCCCGCAGGTGAAACACCGACACAAGCAATCTTCGACTCAACGGCATAACCTGTCGCCCTGCCGCGCACCCGCAAGAAAGTGGAACGCGCCCCTGCGGGAATGCTCTATACCTGCAAGGTCTTATTTGATCGAATGACTTTTCCTACTGCTTGCGAGGTTCACATGACCGTCACCGTCAATACCATCTCCGCCGAAGGTTTCCGTCACACCGTACAGATCGATGAGCACGAACTGTTTGCCGATGTCCCGACGACTGCCGGCGGCGAAGGCTCGGCGCCGGAGCCACACGATTACTTCGACGCCGCCCTCGGCGCCTGCAAGGCCCTGACGCTGAAGCTGTACGCGAAGAAAAAAGACATCCCGCTCACCGGCGTCGGTGTCGAGGTCAAGCGCGACAACCGTCAGGAACAGAAAGGCAAATACGCCCTGCACGTCACCCTGACACTTAAAGGCGTGCTCACCGACGCACAACGCGAAGAGCTGTTGCGAGTGGCGGATCGCTGCCCGATTCATAAACTGATGACCACCAGCGAAGTCACCATCGAAACCCACGCCCCACAAGGCTTCGACAGCCAGTAATCACCACCACGACACCGGCGGGTTATGCTCCATGCATCACCCGCTCAGCCTGGAATGGACCATGGACACCCACCCCCTGATCATCCGCCCGCGCGCCGAAGACGTCGAAGGCCAGCCGATCCTGCGCCCGCTGCCGTCAGCCAAATGCCGCAGCGTCGGGCCCTTCGTATTTTTCGACCACATGCTTGAAACGGTTTATCCCGCAGGCAAAGGGATGAACATCCGACAGCATCCGCACATCGGTCTGTCGACCCTGACCTATCTGTTTGAGGGGCAGATCCAGCACAAGGACAGCCTCGGCTCCGATCAAGTCGTCAGCGCTGGCGATGTCAGCTGGATGACGGCGGGCAGCGCGATTGCCCATGTCGAGCGCACGCCCGAACCGCTGTGGGAACAAAGCTTCAGGATGCACGGGCTGCAAATCTGGCTCGCCTCGCCCAAGGATCACGAACAGGGTCCCGGGCATTACAGCCATCACCCGGCGTCGACATTGCCGGTGAGCGATAACCTCGGCGTGCAGATCCGCATGATTGCCGGGTCAGGCTTTTGTCTGGAATCGCCGGTGCCGGTACTTTCTCCGACGCTGTATGCCGAATTGAAGATGCAAACCGCGACCACCCTGCTGATCCCGACCGAACATGAAGAGCGGGCGCTGTATGTGTTGAGCGGTGATGTGCAATTGAATGGCGAAGCGGTCGAACCCCATGCGCTGGTGGTGTTGCCGGCCGGGGAAGAGATGAGCCTGTTCGCCGAGAGCGACAGTCATGCCGTACTGTTCGGCGGCGCGCCACTGGATGGGCCACGGCGGATCAACTGGAATTTTGTCGCGAGCGATCCGACGGTGATCGATGAGGCCCGGCGCAAGTGGGCGGCCGGGGATTGGCCGACGGTACCGGGGGAAGTCGAGCGGATCGAGCTGCCGAAATCGCGCAACGAGCCGACACCGCTGTAAACGAACACTCCCACGCCAGGCGTGGGAGTGCTTTCAACCGAATCAGCCCTTGAACACTTCTTCCAGCAAGTCATGCATCGACTTGAACGCCCGCGCAGCGGTTTTCGCGTCGTACATCATCATGCCCGGCACATTGGCGTGCGGATCGGTGAACGAGTGCACCGCACCGCCGTAGCTCAGCAATTGCCAGTCCACACCAGCCGCATTCATCTCGTCTTCAAATGCCGGCAGTTGCTCTTTCGGCACCAGCGGATCAGAAGCGCCGTGCAGCACCAGCACCGAGCCCTTGATGTTTTTCGCATCCGCCGGGTTCGGCGAATCCAGCGTGCCGTGGAACGATACCGCAGCCTTGACCGCCGCACCGGTGCGGGCCAGGTCCAGCGCACAGCAACCGCCGAAGCAGAAACCGAACACCGCCAGTTTCGAGGTATCAACCGCCGCTTCGCCCTGCTTCTGCAATTGTTCGAACGCAGCCTGCATACGCTTGCGCAGCAGCGCACGGTCATTTTTCAGCGGCATCATCGCCGCGCCAGCCTGGTCGCCGTTCTGCGGACGCACCGCTTGCCCGTACACGTCGGCGATCAGCACCACGTAGCCCTTGGCCGCCACCGATTTGGCAATCTCTTCAGCACCAGCGCTGACACCCATCCAGTTCGGCGCCATCAACAGCCCCGGACGCGCACCTTTGTGCTCGGCGTCGAACGCCAGACGACCTTCATAAGGCTGGCCGTCAATCTGATAGACCACGGAACGTACAGTGACTTGGCTCATTTCTGACTCCTGATTGGTTGAACACCAGAATGAAAAAAACCGCCGAAGCGGGTTTTTCTACAGTTTGATCAAGCGGACAGCTCAACCAGCAGCTTGTTCAGACGGCTCACGTAAGCGGCCGGGTCTTTCAAGCTGTCGCCAGCCGCCAGGGCGGCCTGGTCGAAGAGGATGTGCGACAGGTCGCCAAAACGCTCTACGCTGGTCTCGTTGTCGAGTTTCGCGATCAGCGGGTGGCTCGGGTTGAATTCGAAGATCGGCTTCGAATCCGGCACCTTCTGCCCGCTGGCCTCGAGGATCTGACGCATTTGCAGACCCAGATCCTGCTCACCGATAGCCAGAATGGCCGGCGAATCGGTCAGGCGATGGGAAACGCGGACTTCGGCAACGGACTCGCCCAGCGCGGTTTTCAGACGCTCAACCAGACCTTCCTTCGACTTGGCGACTTCTTCTGCGGCCTTCTTGTCCTCTTCCGAGTCCAGGTTGCCCAGGTCCAGATCACCACGGGCGACGTCGACAAAGCTCTTGCCGTCGAACTCGCTCAGGTAGCTCATCAGCCACTCGTCGATGCGGTCGGTCAGCAGCAGCACTTCGATGCCTTTCTTGCGGAAGACTTCCAGGTGCGGGCTGTTCTTGACCTGCGCGTAGGTTTCGCCGGTGAGGTAGTAGATCTTGTCCTGACCTTCCTTGGCGCGGGCCAGGTAGTCGGCCAGACCAACGATTTGCTCGCCGTCGGTGCCGTTGGTCGATGCGAAACGCAGCAGACCGGCAATTTTTTCCTTGTTGGCGAAATCTTCTGCCGGGCCTTCTTTCATGACCTGACCGAAGTTTTTCCAGAAGCCCTTGTATTGCTCAGGCTCGTTCTTCGCCAGTTTTTCCAGCATGTCCAGCACGCGCTTGGTCAGCGCCGACTTCATCGAGTCAATGATCGGGTCTTTCTGCAGGATTTCCCGCGACACGTTCAGCGACAGGTCGTTGGAGTCGACCACGCCCTTGATGAAGCGCAGGTACAGCGGCAGGAACGACTCGGCCTGATCCATCACGAACACGCGCTGTACGTACAGCTTCAGGCCTTTCGGCGCTTCACGCTGGTACAGATCGAACGGAGCGCGGGCCGGCACGTACAGCAGCGAGCTGTACTCAAGCTTGCCTTCGACCTTGTTGTGGCTCCAGGCCAGCGGGTTTTCGAAGTCGTGGGCGATGTGCTTGTAGAACTCCTGGTATTCCTCATCCTTCACTTCGGTGCGAGGACGGGTCCACAGGGCGCTGGCGCGGTTGACGGTTTCCCATTCAACTTCAGGCTTCTCTTCGCCTTCGGCAGCGGCCACTTCTTTCGGCAGCTCGATCGGCAGCGCGATGTGGTCGGAGTACTTCTTGATGATGTTGCGCAGACGCCAGCCATCGGCGAACTCGTCTTCACCGGATTTCAGGTGCAGGACGATGCGGGTGCCGCGTTCTGGTTTGTCGATGGTGGCGACTTCGAATTCGCCCTCGCCTTTCGACGACCAGTGCACACCTTCGCTGGCAGCGGTGCCGGCGCGACGGCTGTACACGTCAACTTTGTCAGCAACGATGAAGGCCGAGTAGAAGCCCACACCGAACTGGCCGATCAGGTGCGAATCCTTTTTCTGATCGCCCGAGAGATTCTTCATGAAATCGGCGGTGCCGGATTTGGCGATGGTCCCCAGGTGGGTGATCACATCGTCACGGTTCATGCCGATACCGTTGTCTTCGAGGGTGACGGTCTTGGCGTCCTTGTCGAAGCTCACACGGATTTTCAGTTCAGCGCCACCTTCGAGCAACTCAGGCTTGGCCAGGGCTTCGAAGCGCAACTTGTCGACGGCGTCGGAGGCGTTCGAGATCAATTCGCGAAGGAAGATTTCCTTGTTGGAATACAGCGAATGGATCATGAGGTGCAGCAGTTGCTTCACCTCGGTCTGGAAGCCCAGGGTTTCCTTTTGAGTTTCCACACTCATGGTCATCAAACTCCAATCAGATGGCATTGGCCGCGACCCAAATGGTCTGCGGCGGGTTGTTCACTGAGTTGGGGGCGGTGTTCAGGATTTCAAGGGCTCGTCGATTTTGAAGTGGGCGCGGGCAGTCGCAATCGGCTCGCTCTCGGTGCTTTGCCAGGCCGTGACCGCGACGTTGGCCACCCGCCGCCCCTGACGACAGACCTGGCACCTGGCCCAGGTATCGCGAAACTGCCCGGCCCGCAGGTAATCGAGGGAAAAGTCGATGATCTTCGGCACACCGGGCGCACCGGTGAAAATCAGCAGATGCAGGGCGGCGGACAGCTCCATGAATCCGGCAATCACCCCGCCGTGGATCGCCGGCAATAAAGGGTTACCAATGTTGTCCTTGTTGGCCGGCAACTTGAACAACAGGTCATCACCGACTCGCGAACACTCGACACCGATCAGCCCGGCATAGGGAATCAGCTTCAGCAGTGGCGCGTAGTCAGCCTTCGCGTGAGCCTCTTGCAGTTGCTGTTTGAAATCATCGTTCATTGGCTGTCCCCCTTGATCGCGCCACCAAAGCCTTTTGTGCCTTTGAGGCCCTTGCCCATGCGCATGAACGTGCCGACGACGTGGGCGATGGGATGTTCGGGATCATCCTGATAGGCGAAGCCCCGGGCGAAGATCACATCGGTGGTCACTCGGTAGCACTGGGCGAAGCCATAGACATCTTTATGCGGTTCGGCGGCATGCATGTAGTCAATGCGCAAATCCAGGGTCGGGCAGACTTCGAATTCCGGCAGCACGCACAGGGTGGCCATGCCACACGCGGTGTCCATCAGCGACGTGATCGCCCCGCCGTGGACCACGCCGGTCAGCGGATTGCCAACGATCTGCGGGCTGTACGGCAAGACCACGGTCAGGCCTTCGCTGCTGGCGCTGTGCACTTTCAAGCCCAGCACCTGGCAGTGGCGCAGGGCCGAAAGAAAGCGGGTCGCGCGCTCAAAAACAGGGTTTTCGGCCATTTGATAATTACTCTTGTTAGTCACTGTTCCCGGTAGTGGAAAGAACAGCAAAAGTTCCATTGCAAAACAAACTTATATATCTGTGAGAAATGAGGAACTTAACCCTCGGGGCTGCGTTCTTAAGGCCAGTAGTTATTTTCCATAAGGAGAAACACCCCATGCGTAAGACTTTAGCTATTGCCTTGATGTTGACCGCTTCCCTCGGTCTCGCAGCCTGCGATAAAAAATCCGAGGACAAAGCTCAAGATGCCAACCAACATGCTGAACAAGCTCAGCAGAAAATGAATGAAGCTCAGGATAAAGTGAACGACGCGGCGAAAGAAAACGCCGAAGCCGCCAAAGATCAGGCCGAATCGAACGCTGCCGCTGCAGACGAAGCTGCCAAGAAGCAATAAGCCGCTTCTCGATGGCAAAAAAGAAAACCCGCCAAGTGCGGGTTTTCTTTTGCCTGTCATTTTTTGCTAATACCGAATTAGAGCAAGACAGTTCTAAAAGTCGGACTAATCATCAGCAACAATGAACACACTAAGCCGATCAGCCAGACCAGGCTGCGCAGCTTCGGGATATCGGCCAGGTAAAACCACAAGTAGAGAATCCGTGCGATCACGAAGATGATCGCTAACGTATCGATCAGCCATCCCGCCGTCTGCGTGGTATGCGCCATCAACACACCCACGGCAAACAAGATGAACGCTTCGATGCTGTTCTGATGCGCTGCCAGTGCGCGAGCACCGTAACCGGTGAGTTGCGCCTGTTGCTGACGCGGCAAGTGGTTGTTGTAACCGCCCTGCTCTTTCATGGCCTTGCCGACCGGCATACGTGCCACGTAGATCAACAACGCACTGATAAACACACACCAGAACGGAATACTCATCAAGCAGCCTCTTTGATCGTGTCGGGCAATGGCGCCTCTGTAGGGGTATAGACCATTACATCAAGCACGTCGGAATGAAACTCGCGGCGATACAACACTAGCACTACGCCCGCGCTCATCAGCATGAACAGCCATGGGCTGACGAACCACGCCAGCATGCTGATGCCGAAGTAATAGGAGCGCAGACCGAAGTTGAACTGGTTGGCCGCCATCGAAATCACCCGCGCCGCCCGCGAAGCGAACGCCTTGCGCTCCTGCTCGGACACGTGCCGCTCGCCGATCATCGGCGCCGAGCCGATCAGGATGGCCGCGAAGTTGTACTGGCGCATGCACCAGCTGAACGTGAAGAAGGCGTAGACGAACACCAGCGCCAGGCACAGCAACTTGATCTCCGACATGCCCTGGGAAGCCTGCTGCACCATCGGAATATCCGCCAGCAACGACACCGCACGCTCCGATGCACCGAGCACGGTGAGAATGCCCGCCAGGATGATCAGGGTGCTGGAAGCGAAGAACGAGGCGTTGCGCTCAAGGTTGCCGATCACGCTGGTGTCGGCGATGCGGTTGTCACGCAGCAGCATGCGGCGCATCCAGTCTTCGCGGTACAGGTGCAACACGCTGGCCAGGCACGCAGTGTCGCGGCCCTTCCAGGTGGCATAACGGGTGTAACCGCCCCAGCAGATGACGAACCAGAGCGCGGCAAGCAGATGGATCTGGTTGGCTTGGATGAATGACATGCAATTCCCTGTGATGAAGATTTCGGCAACCCTTCGACGTTAGCTCAGGGAAAAAGACACTGCCTCTCGCCCATAAAAAATGCCCCGTATCGATTGATACGGGGCATTTCTGTTTAATCGCTCGGAAGCCGCTTGTGGCGGCCGGGCAATCTTAAGCCAGGGCTTCGGCGCGCTTGCCCAGCAGGCGGTCGCAAACAACGGCAACTACCAGGGTCATCACGCATGGCACCAGCCACGCCAGGCCCTGCTCACTCAGCGGCAGGTGGGCCAGTTGCGACGGCAGCCAGTCAGCCAGACCGGCGCCTTTCAAGGCATCGATGGTGCCGAACACGAACGACACCAACATCACCGGGCCCATGATGCGGCTCTGTTCATGCCAGAACGCAGCGCAGAAGCTCAGGGCCACCAGCACGATGCACGGCGGGTAGATCGCGGTCAGTACCGGGATCGAGAACGCGATCAGCTTGGTCAGGCCCAGGTTGGACACCAACAGCGAGAATGCAGCCAGGATGATCACCAGTGTCTTGTAGGACAGTGGCAACACGCGGCTGAAGTACTCGGCACAGGCGCAGGTCAGACCGACCGCCGTCACCAGGCAGGCCAGCGAGATCAGCACCGCAAGGAAACCGCTACCCAGCGAACCGAAGGTGTGTTGCACGTAAGCGTGCAGCACCGCCGCGCCATTGGTAGCGCCAGCGGCCACTTCATGGCTGCCGGAACCCAGACGGAACAGGCTGACATACACCAGTGCCAGGCCGACGCCGGCAATCAACCCGGCGATGATTGCGTAACGGGTGATCAGCGCAGGCGACTCGACGCCACGGGAGCGGATCGCGTTGACGATGACAATGCCGAACACCAGAGCGCCGAGGGTATCCATGGTCAGGTAACCATTGATGAAGCCCTGGGAGAACGGTGCCGCGACGTATTCCGGAGTGGCCACGCCGATATCACCCGCCGGCAGCGCAAACGCAGCGATGCCGAGTACCGCCAGGGCGATGATCTTCAGCGGCGCGAGGAAGCGCCCTACGGTATCCAGCAAACGGCCCGGGTAGAGCGAGATGAAGAACACCAGCAGGAAGTACACCGAGCTGTAGAGGAACAGCGCCAGCGGGCTTTCGCCAGTCAACGGCGCCAGGCCTACTTCGAACGACACGGTTGCGGTACGCGGTGTTGCGAACAACGGGCCGACCGCGAGGTAGCACGCTGCTGCCAGCACGCCACCGGCAATCTTGCCGATCGGACTGCTCAGGGAATCCATCGCTCCGCCGACCTTGGCCAGCGCCACGACGGTGATCACCGGCAGACCGACCGCCGTGATCAGGAAGCCCAGCGCCGCCATCCAGACGTTGGGTCCGGACTGCAAACCGACGATAGGCGGGAAGATGATGTTACCGGCCCCGACGAACAGGGCGAATGTCATAAAACCAAGTGCCAGGATGTCCTGACCTTTCAAAACTTTCATTAAGGAAATACCACACTACTGAATCGGAATTTAGAGGGGGATTTCCCTGTGGGGTTAGGGAAATGCTGTCAATCCGTATGGGACTGACCCGTTTAGCGCGTTGCATGCCTTGTGGGCGGCAGACGCAAAAATGGCTGCTAGCCTAACGAATTTGTCTGACAAACGCACTGTTTGAGGGCGAACTATCCGATACGCGACGTGTCTGTGTCGCGTTTTTGCATGTTATTGGGCGAGAGCCTATAAATCGCTATCGTCAAACAAACATCAGAAACGACAAAGGCCACCCGAAGGTGGCCTTTGTTTGGTAAAGCGTCAGCTAAGCGCGAGGCTTACTTGACAGCCCAACCAGTCAGCTCGGCCAGGGCCTTGCCGATGTCCGCCAGCGAACGCACGGTTTTCACGCCTGCGTCTTGCAGAGCAGCGAATTTCTCGTCTGCAGTGCCTTTGCCGCCGGAGATGATTGCGCCAGCATGGCCCATGCGCTTGCCCGGAGGAGCAGTCACACCAGCGATGTAGGAAACAACCGGCTTGGTCACGTGAGCCTTGATGTAGGCAGCCGCTTCTTCTTCAGCCGAACCGCCGATCTCGCCGATCATCACGATCGCCTCGGTCTTCGGGTCTTCCTGGAACAGCTTCAGGATGTCGATGAAGTTCGAACCCGGGATCGGGTCACCACCGATGCCGACGCAAGTCGACTGACCGAAACCGGCGTCAGTAGTCTGCTTAACAGCTTCGTAGGTCAGGGTGCCGGAACGGGAAACGATACCGACCTTGCCTGGCAAGTGAATGTGACCTGGCATGATGCCGATCTTGCATTCGCCTGGGGTGATCACGCCTGGGCAGTTAGGGCCGATCAGGATGACACCCAGCTCGTCGCACTTAACTTTAGCGTCCAGCATGTCCAGGGTAGGAATGCCTTCGGTGATGCAGACGATCAGCTTGATGCCGCCGAAAGCTGCTTCCAGGATCGAGTCCTTGCAGAAAGGAGCCGGAACGTAGATCACGCTGGCGGTGGCGCCAGTGGCAGCTACGGCGTCTTTCACGGTGTTGAACACTGGCAGGCCCAGGTGCTCGGTGCCGCCTTTGCCTGGAGTTACGCCGCCAACCATCTTGGTGCCGTATTCGATGGCTTGCTGGGTGTGGAAGCTACCTTGCGAACCGGTAATACCCTGGCAGATAACTTTGGTGTCTTTATTGATCAGGACGCTCATTACTTGCCCTCCGCAGCTTTAACGACTTGTTGAGCAGCGTCGGTCAGGCTGGTAGCAGCGATGATGTTCAAACCGCTTTCTGCCAGTACTTTAGCGCCCAGTTCAGCGTTGTTGCCTTCAAGACGAACAACAACCGGGATTTTCACGCCGACTTCTTTCACTGCACCGATGATGCCTTCGGCAATCATGTCGCAACGAACGATGCCGCCGAAGATGTTAACCAGTACTGCAGCGACGTTGGTGTCGGACAGAATGATTTTGAATGCTTCGGTAACGCGTTCTTTGGTAGCACCACCACCTACGTCGAGGAAGTTGGCTGGCTTGCCGCCGTGCAGGTTGACGATGTCCATGGTACCCATGGCCAGGCCGGCACCGTTTACCATGCAGCCGATGTTGCCTTCCAGCGCTACGTAGTTCAGTTCGAACTTGGCAGCGTGCGCTTCGCGCGGATCGTCCTGCGACGGATCGTGGAAAGTCTTCAGCTTAGGCTGACGGTACATTGCGTTGGCGTCGATGTTGATCTTGGCGTCCAGGCAGTGCAGATCGCCGTCAGCCTTGATCACCAGCGGGTTCACTTCCAGCAGAGCCAGGTCGTGATCCTTGAACAGCTTGGCCAGACCTACGAAGATCTTGGCGAACTGAGCAACCTGCTTGCCTTCCAGACCCAGCTGGAATGCCAGCTCGCGACCCTGGAATGGCTGAGCGCCAACCAGTGGATCGATAGTGGCTTTCAGAATTTTTTCTGGAGTGTCGTGAGCGATTTTCTCGATGTCCACGCCACCTTCGGTGGAGGCCATGAACACGATGCGACGGCTCGAACGGTCAACGACAGCGCCCAGGTACAGCTCTTTAGCGATATCAGTGCACGATTCAACCAGGATCTTGGTGACTGGCTGGCCATTGGCGTCAGTCTGGTAAGTCACCAGACGCTTGCCCAGCCACTGCTGTGCGAAGGCTTTGGCGTCTTCTTTGCTGCGAACCAGCTTTACGCCGCCCGCTTTACCGCGACCACCGGCGTGGACCTGGGCTTTGACAACCCACTCGCTGCCGCCGATTTTGTCGCAAGCTTCTGCTGCTGCTTCCGGGGTGTCTACTGCATAACCAGTGGAAACTGGCAGGCCGTATTCAGCGAACAGCTGCTTACCCTGATACTCGTGAAGATTCATGCTTTTTACCGTCTTCGTTAGGTACTGCGCATTCGGCGCTGCGCTCTTGATGAGTGCCGCGCCACCTGTGACTGCTGCTTGCGTAGCCTTTCCGGATACCCGGTGCAGCTACGCAAGGCTGCGTCCAGCGGACATTCCGCGGTGAGTCTTGCACGCAAGGCTCACGACGGGCCGTACCGCCGTGGTTTCTTATTGTGTCTTAACGCTTCTTGCGGTTGGCAATGTGGATGGCGCCGCCATTCACTGCCAGAGCTGCTTCGTGCAAGGCTTCAGACAGGGTCGGATGGGAGAAAACCATCATGCCCAGGTCTTCAGCGCTGGTGCCGAATTCCATACCGATCGCGCCCTGCTGAACCAGTTCTGCAGCGCTCGGGCCAATCACGTGCACGCCCAATACGCGGTCAGTCTTGGCATCGGCGATGACCTTGACGAAACCACCGGTATCGTTGGCGGCCATGGCACGGCCGGATGCTGCGAACGGGAAGGTGCCGACGTTAACTTCAACGCCTTCAGCTTTCAAGGCCTGCTCGGTTTTACCCACCCATGCGATTTCCGGGTGAGTATAAATAACCGAAGGGATCAGGTCATAGTTCATCTGAGCCTTGTGGCCCTTGATGCGCTCGACAACCATGATGCCCTCTTCCGAGGCTTTGTGAGCCAGCATCATGCCGCGAACCACGTCACCGATGGCGAATACGCCCGGTACGGTGGTGGCGCAGTGATCGTCAACGTGCACGAAACCGCGCTCGTCCAGGGTCACGCCGCTGTCGGCAGCCAGCAGATCAGTGGTCACCGGACGGCGACCAACGGCTACGATCAGCTTGTCGAAAGTGATGGTCTGTTCGCCGTTGGCATCGGTGTAGTTCACAACGACTTCGTCGCCGTTCACTTTCGAGCCGGTCACGCGAGCGCCCAGTTTGATGTCCAGACCTTGTTTGGTCAGGGTTTTCAGCGCTTCCTTGGAAACAGCGGTGTCCGCTGCCATCAGGAAGGTGTCCAGGGCTTCCAGGACAGTCACTTCTGCACCCAGACGCGACCAGACCGAACCCAATTCCAGACCGATCACGCCAGCGCCGATCACGCCCAGACGCTTAGGTACGGATTGGAATTCCAGAGCGCCAGTCGAATCAACGATGACTTTCTGATCGACCGGAGCCGGTGGAATGTCGATCGGACGCGAACCTGGAGCCAGGATGACGTTTTCGGCTTCGATGACTTCAACCGAGCCGTCTGGCTTGGTGACTTCGACTTTCTTGCCGGCCAGCAGTTTGCCGTGGCCCTGGATCGAAGTAACGCCGTTGGCCTTGAACAGGGTGGCAACACCGCCGGTCAGGTTCTTGACGATGCCAGCCTTGCGGCCAACCATCGCAGCGACGTCCATTTTGACTTCGCCGGTCGAGATACCGTGGACGTTGAAGCTTTCTTTCGCTTCCTTGTATTTCCAGGAGCTGTCCAGCAGCGCCTTGGAAGGAATGCAGCCTACGTTCAGGCAGGTGCCGCCCAGGGCTTGCTTGCCTTCAGCATCGGTGTACTTCTCGATGCAGGCAGTGCTCAGACCGAGTTGCGCGGCCTTGATGGCAGCCACGTAGCCGCCAGGGCCCGCACCGATCACTACTACGTCAAATTTCTGCGACATTCAAAAAATCCTCTTTAGCGAAAAGCTTCAAGCCGCGCGCTGCAAGCCAGGCTGCGTTCTCTTGCAGCTTGAAGCTTGCAGCGCGTGACTGCTTCTATCAGATATCCAGCAACAGACGAGCCGGATCTTCCAGCAGGTTCTTGATGGTCACCAGGAAAGTCACAGCTTCTTTGCCATCGATCAGACGGTGATCGTAGGACAGTGCCAGGTACATCATCGGACGAATAACGACCTGACCGTTGATGGCCATCGGACGCTGGATGATGTTGTGCATGCCCAGAATCGCTGCCTGCGGCGGGTTGACGATCGGAGTCGACATCATCGAACCGAAGGTACCACCGTTGGTGATGGTGAAGGTACCGCCGGTCATCTCGTCCATCGACAGTTTGCCGTCACGGGCTTTCTTGCCGAAAGTGGCGATGCCGCCTTCGATTTCAGCCAGGCTCATCAGTTCGGCGTTACGCAGAACCGGAACCACCAGACCGCGGTCGCTGGAAACAGCAACACCAACGTCGGCGTAGCCGTGGTAAACGATGTCGCCGCCGTCGATCGAAGCGTTGACAGCCGGGAAGCGTTTCAGCGCTTCGGTGGCAGCCTTCACGAAGAACGACATGAAGCCCAGGCGTACGCCGTTGTGGGACTTCTCGAACAGGTCCTTGTACTTCGAACGCAGCGCCATGACTTCGGTCATGTCGACTTCGTTGAAAGTGGTCAGCATCGCCATGTTCGACTGAGCTTCTACCAGACGCTTGGCCACGGTAGCGCGAACGCGGGTCATCGGAACGCGCTTCTCGACGCGGTCGCCAGCAGCGAACACAGGAGCGGCAGCGGCCGGAGCAGCAGCCTTCGGCGCAGCAGCCGGAGCGGCTTTCTTGGCTTCAACAGCGGCAACCACGTCTTCCTTGGTCACACGGCCGTCTTTGCCAGTGCCTTTTACGGAAGCCAGGTTGATGCCGTTTTCTTCGGCCAGCTTGCGAGCGGCAGGAGCAGCGATAGCGTCTTCGTCAGCGCCGGCAGCCGGAGCAGCGGCAGCGGCAGCGGCAGCGGCCGGTGCAGCAGCGGCAGCCGGAGCGGCAGCAGCTGCGCCGCCTTCAACGATGGAGCCCAGGACTTCGTCGGACAGGACGGTGTCGCCCTCGCCCTTGACGATTGCGCCCAGCACGCCGTCGGCGGTAGCCAGCACTTCCAGGACAACCTTGTCGGTTTCGATGTCGACGATCAGTTCGTCACGCTTGACGGCGTCGCCCGGTTGCTTGTGCCAGGTGGCAACGGTGCCATCGGCAACCGATTCCGGGAAAGTGGGGGCTTTGATCTCGATAGCCATTGTCTGTGGTTCCTTAAATTCGGTTTCAGGTGCGCGAAGGCGTTAAACGGTAAACGCGTCTTGCAGCAGTTTTTCCTGCTGCTCGGCGTGCATCGATGCGTAACCACATGCTGGTGCAGCAGAAGCCTCACGGCCCGCGTACTCAAGTACGAGAGATTTGTTGAGGTTGCTGATGCTGCGACGCAGGTGGTGCTGGCTGCAGTACCAGGCGCCCTGGTTCATCGGCTCTTCCTGGCACCAGACAGCCGCTTTGGCGTTGGTGTAAGGAGCCAGGACTTCTTTCAAGTCGTCCTCAGGGAATGGGTACAGCTGCTCGATACGCACGATGGCGATATCTTCGCGGCCTTCGGCACGGCGTTTTTCCAGCAGGTCGTAGTAGACCTTGCCGCTGCACAGAACAACGCGCTCGACCTTTTTCGGGTCCAGTGCATCGACTTCCGGGATAACGGTCTGGAACGAACCTTCGGCCAGATCTTCCAGCGTCGAGATTGCCAGTTTGTGACGCAGCAGCGACTTCGGAGTCAGCACTACCAGAGGCTTGCGCAGCGGGCGGATCACCTGACGGCGCAGCAAGTGGTAGATCTGGGCCGGCGTGGTCGGCATGCACACCTGAATGTTGTGCTCGGCGCACAGCTGCAGGTAACGCTCAAGACGTGCCGAGGAGTGCTCAGGGCCCTGACCTTCGTAGCCGTGCGGCAGCAGCATGGTCAGACCGCAGAGACGGCCCCACTTGTGCTCGCCGCTGGTGATGAACTGGTCGATAACAACCTGCGCACCGTTGGCGAAGTCGCCGAACTGGGCTTCCCAGATCACCAGCGCGTTTGGCGTGGTGGTCGAGTAACCGTATTCGAACGCCAGTACGGCTTCTTCCGACAGGAACGAATCGTACAGGTCGAAGCGCGGCTGACCGTCGTACAGGTTCTGCAACGGAATGTAGGTGCCGGCATCTTTCTGGTTGTGCAGAACAGCGTGACGGTGCGAGAACGTACCGCGGCCGATGTCCTGACCGGTCATGCGGATCGGGTGACCTTCGAACGCCAGGGTCGCGTACGCCATGGTTTCGGCGTAACCCCAGTTGATCGGCAGGCCGCCGGCTTGCATCTTCTGACGGTCTTCGTAGATCTTCGCGACCTGGCGCTGAACCACGAAGCCTTCCGGAATTTCCAGCAGCTTGGCGGACAGTTCCTGCAGGGTCTTCAGATCGAAGCGAGTGTCGTGACGCGCAGTCCAGGCGTGGCCCAGATACGGACGCCAGTCCACGAACAGCTCTTTGTTCGGCTCTTTGACCAGCGATTTCACTACGTGCAGACCGTTGTCCAGCGCGTTGCGGTATTCGTCGACTTTCGCCTGAACACGCTCAACGTCGAGCACACCGCCCTGGGTCAGACGATCAGCGTACAGCTCACGGGTGGTGCGCTGCTTGGTGATCTGCTGATACATCAGAGGCTGGGTGCCGCTTGGCTCGTCGGCTTCGTTGTGGCCGCGACGACGGTAGCAGACCAGGTCGATCACCACGTCACGCTTGAACTGCATGCGGTAGTCGATGGCCAGCTGGGTCACGAACAATACGGCTTCCGGATCATCTCCATTCACATGGAGGATCGGCGCCTGGATCATTTTCGCAACGTCGGTCGCGTACTCGGTGGAGCGCGAGTCCAGCGGGTTGCTGATGGTGAAACCAACCTGGTTGTTGATCACGATGTGCACGGTACCGCCGGTCTTGAAACCGCGGGTCTGCGACATCTGGAAGGTTTCCATCACCACGCCTTGACCTGCGAATGCAGCGTCACCGTGGATGGAGATCGGCAGAACCTTCTCGCCGGTAGGGTCGTTACGACGATCCTGACGGGCGCGAACCGAACCTTCAACCACCGGGGAAACGATTTCCAGGTGGGACGGGTTGAACGCCATGGCCAGGTGAACTTCACCGCCGGCGGTCATCACGTTGGACGAGAAGCCCTGGTGGTATTTAACGTCACCGGAACCCAGCTCGACCTTCTTCTTGCCTTCGAACTCGTCGAACAGCTCGCGCGGGTTCTTGCCGAAGGTGTTGACCAGCACGTTCAGACGGCCACGGTGGGCCATGCCGATGACGACTTCCTTGGTGCCGTAGGAACCGGAACGCTGGATCAGTTCGTCGAGCATCGGAATCAGGCTTTCGCCACCTTCCAGACCGAAACGCTTGGTGCCCGGGTATTTGGTACCCAGGTATTTTTCCAGACCTTCACCGGCGGTGACGCGCTCGAGCAGGTGGCTCTGAATGTCGGCGGAGTAGGTCGGACGGCCACGTACGCTTTCCAGACGCTGCTGGAACCACTGGCGCTGCACGGAATCGGTGATATGCGTAAATTCAGCGCCGATGGTGCGGCAATATGTCTGCTGCAACGCTTCGTGAATTTCGCGTAGGCTCGCTTCCTCTTTGCCGATGAACAGGTCGCCGGCACGGAAGGTCGTATCAAGATCGGCATTGGTCAAGCCGTAATGATTGATCGACAGGTCTGCAGGTGCAGGACGCTGCCACAGCCCCAGCGGGTCAAGCTGGGCTGCCTGGTGGCCACGCATACGGTAGGCCTGGATCAATCGCAGCACTTCAACTTGCTTCTTCTCGTGCTCACTGCTCACGCTGCCGGCGGAAACCGGTTGGGCGCGGCGCTGGTTCTTTGCCAGCAGCACGAAATGATCGCGAATTGTGGAGTGCGAAACATCGGTGGCAGAGCCGCCGTCGGCGGGCAGCTTCTGAAAGTAGGTGCGCCACTCTTCTGGCACAGCGTTAGGGTCGTGCAGGTAGAGCTCATAAAGCTCTTCCACATAGGCAGCGTTTCCACCTGAAAGGTAGGCGCTGTTCCACATGCGCTGCATCACGCTTTCTTGCATGCTTGGTCACCCTCGGTTAGGGGAACACCATCGGTGTCGACACCGAGCAAACTTGCAGAAGTCCGAATGCAGCGACCAAAACAAGCCACTTAGGATCACACTGATAGTCCGGGTACCAGCCCGGATGCCCCTGCTTGTCTCATTTCTTCAAAATAAGAGCCGCAGCTTATGGCTGTTGCTCTGGTTATAGCTCTGGCGCGGGTTGAAGCCCGCGCCACAGCCTCTACGGTGAAGCAGTACTACTTTTACAGCTTCTGAATCACACGCCGCTCGAAAGCAGCATGTTACGGATGTGACCGATGGCCTTAGTCGGGTTCAGGCCTTTCGGACATACGTTGACGCAGTTCATGATGCCCCGGCAGCGGAAGACGCTGAACGGGTCATCGAGGGACGCCAGACGCTCGGACGTCTTGGTGTCACGGCTGTCTGCCAGGAAGCGGTACGCTTGCAGCAGGGCAGCTGGACCCAGGAATTTGTCCGGGTTCCACCAGAAGGACGGGCAAGAGGTCGAGCAGCAGGCGCACAGGATGCACTCGTACAGACCGTCGAGCTTTTCACGCTCTTCAGGGGACTGCAGACGCTCGATGGCCGGAGCCGGCGTGTCGTTCTGCAGGAATGGCTTAACCTTCTCGTATTGCTTGTAGAAGATGCTCATATCGACAACCAGGTCACGGATAACCGGCAAACCTGGCAGAGGACGAACGATCAACTTGTTACCTTTGACGACAGCGGACAGCGGCGTGATGCACGCCAGGCCGTTCTTGCCGTTGATGTTCATGCCGTCGGAGCCGCAGACACCTTCACGGCAAGAGCGACGATAGGAGAAACCCTCGTCCTGCTCTTTGATCAGGGCCAGCACGTCCAGCACCATCAGGTCTTTACCACCGGTATCGACCTGGAATTCCTGCATGAACGGCGCAGCGTCCTGATCAGGGTTGTAACGATAAACACTGACTTGCAACATGGCGGTCACCCTTAATAAGTCCGGACTTTTGGTTCGAAAGTCGGAACAGTCTTCGGCGAGAAGTTCACGGCACGCTTGGTGACGCGCTTGTCACCCGGGAAGTACAGGGTGTGGCACAGCCAGTTTTCGTCGTCACGATCTTCGAAGTCTTCACGGGCGTGAGCGCCGCGGGACTCTTTACGCACTTCGGCAGCGATGGCGGTAGCTTCAGCCACTTCCAGCAGGTTTTGCAGTTCCAGCGCTTCGATACGTGCAGTGTTGAACGCCTGCGACTTATCGTTGATCTTCACATTCGCGATGCGCTTGCGCAGATCAGCCAGCTGGGCAATACCTTTCTGCATGTATTCGCCGGTACGGAATACACCGAAGTAGTTCTGCATGCAGCTTTGCAGCTCGCGACGCAGGGTAGCGACGTCTTCGCCGTCGGTACGGTTGTTCAGTGCGTTCAGGCGCGACAGTGCAGCTTCGATGTCGGCTTCGGTGGCGTCATCGTATTCGATGCCGTCAGTCAGCGCTTTTTCGAGGTGCAGGCCGGCGGCGCGACCGAAGACCACCAGGTCGAGCAGCGAGTTGCCGCCCAGACGGTTGGCGCCGTGAACCGATACGCAAGCCACTTCACCGACCGCGAACAGACCAGGAATGATCTGATCCACGCCTTCGGCGTCCTGGGTGATCGCCTGGCCATGAATGTTGGTGGCAACGCCGCCCATCATATAGTGGCAAGTCGGAACAACCGGAACCGGAGCAACAACCGGGTCAACGTGAGCGAAAGTCTTCGACAGTTCGCAGATGCCTGGCAGACGGCTGTGCAGCACTTCCTCGCCCAGGTGGTCGAGTTTGAGCATTACGTGGTCGCCATTCGGACCGCAACCGTTGCCGGCGATGATTTCTTTAACCATCGAACGGGCAACCACGTCACGACCAGCCAGGTCTTTGGCGTTCGGAGCGTAACGCTCCATGAAACGCTCGCCGTGCTTGTTGATCAGGTAACCACCTTCACCACGGCAGCCTTCTGTAACCAGTACACCGGCGCCGGCGATGCCGGTCGGGTGGAACTGCCACATTTCGATGTCTTGTACCGGCACGCCAGCACGCAGAGCCATGCCGACGCCGTCACCGGTGTTGATCAGGGCGTTGGTGGTGGATGCATAGATACGACCTGCACCGCCGGTCGCCAGTACGGTGGCTTTCGCGCGGATGTAGGTGGTTTCGCCGGTTTCGATGCAGATTGCGATCACACCGACGAATTCGCCTTCCTGGTTTTTCACCAGGTCGACAGCGTAGTACTCGTTCAGGAACGTGGTACCGGCTTTCAGGTTGCCCTGATAAAGGGTGTGCAGCAGCGCGTGACCGGTACGGTCGGAAGCGGCGCAAGTACGGGCAGCCTGCCCGCCTTTACCGTAATCCTTCGACTGACCGCCGAACGGACGCTGGTAGATACGGCCTTGCTCGGTACGCGAGAACGGCAGACCCATGTGGTCCAGCTCGAAAACGGCAGCCGGGCCTTCCTGACACATGTATTCGATAGCGTCTTGGTCACCGATGTAGTCGGAACCCTTGACGGTATCGTACATGTGCCAGCGCCAGTCATCGTTCGGGTCAGCGGACGCGATGGCGCAGGTGATGCCGCCCTGGGCGGATACAGTGTGCGAACGGGTCGGGAAGACCTTGGTGATCACGGCAGTCTTGTGACCACCCTGTGCCAGCTGCAGCGCAGCGCGCATGCCGGCACCGCCACCACCAATAATGATGGCGTCGAAAGAAATCGTTGGAATGTTAGCCATGACTCAGATACCCCAGAGAATCTGCACACCCCAGACGAAGTAAGCGAACATCGCAACGCCGCATACTGCCTGGAAAAGGAAACGTACTGCAGTCGCGGACTTGCCCAGCGCCATTGGCGTCAGGTAGTCGGTCGCGATGGTCCACATGCCGACCCAGGCGTGAGCGCCCAGGGCAACCAGTGCCAGCAGACTGAAGATACGCATTCCGTTGTGGGCGAACAGGCCATGCCATTGTTCATAGCCAATGCCCGGGTGAGCGGCGAGGTAGCCGATCAGGAAGATGAAATAAGCCGCGAGAACAACCGCAGACACACGTTGTGCCATCCAGTCATAGAGGCCCGAACGCGAAAGGTTCGTAACGCTGGTTACCATATCCAAACTCCTGCCAGAACGATCAGCACCACGGAAACGGCGATGATAATTTTCGAGCCCAGGCGGCCGCCTTCCAGCGTCTCACCGATGCCCATGTCCATGATCAAGTGGCGCACACCGGCAACCAGGTGATACAGCAGAGCGGACAGGAGGCCCCATGCTACGAACTTGGCCAGCGGGCTGGTCAAGCATGCCTTCACCTCGACATAACCTTCCTCGGAACCCAGGGATTTGCCCAATGCATAAAGCATGATGCCAAGGCCCAGGAAGAGGATGATGCCGGAAACACGGTGAAGAAACGACGTAACGCCGGTGATGGGGAGTTTGATGGTCCTTAGGTCTAGGTTTACAGGTCGTTGGCTTTTCACGGCTTTTTTTTCACACTGAAGAGCCCCTAACAATCAGGGCAAAGTTGTTGGGGAGTGCACTGGTCAGGTAACCACCACCCAGGGATGCGACCCCCAATGAAAGCAAGCCCAAAAGCCCTTGGCGGTCGGTCGCCGAGTATAGACAGTTAGGCTACTAATGACAACGCAATCGCCTACCCCCAATAGCTGATTGCACAAGTTGTATAAAAGGCGTAAATGGCAGTCAATTTCGAGGAAAAAGTGCGGTTAAAGCCTTCTGGAGCAAGACTTTAGGCAAATTGACATTCGAATTTATCTCACTATAGTGGTGCGGGCCCTGCGTGGGGGGTCTGTCTGATGATTTCAAGCATAAATAGGAGGCCACATGGCTGACAAAAAAGCGCAGTTGATCATCGAGGGCGCAGCCCCCGTCGAGCTGCCCATTTTAACCGGCACCGTTGGTCCCGATGTAATCGATGTTCGGGGCCTGACGGCCACGGGCCGCTTCACTTTCGACCCCGGTTTCATGTCGACCGCTTCCTGCGAATCGAAGATCACCTATATCGATGGTGACAACGGCATCCTGCTGCACCGCGGCTACCCGATCGAACAACTGGCTGAAAAGTCGGACTACCTGGAAACCTGCTACCTGCTGCTGAACGGCGAACTGCCGACTGCAGAGCAAAAGGCCCAGTTCGTCGGCACCGTGAAGAACCACACCATGGTTCACGAGCAGCTGAAAACCTTCTTCAACGGCTTCCGCCGTGACGCCCACCCGATGGCCGTCATGTGTGGTGTAGTCGGCGCCCTCTCGGCCTTCTACCACGACTCCCTCGACATCAATAACCCGCAGCATCGCGAAATCTCCGCGATCCGCCTGGTTGCCAAGATGCCGACCCTGGCCGCGATGGTTTACAAGTACTCCATGGGCCAACCCATGATGTACCCGCGCAACGACCTGTCGTACGCGGAAAACTTCCTGCACATGATGTTCAACACCCCGTGCGAGATCAAACCGATCAGCCCGGTACTCGCCAAGGCCATGGACCGGATCTTCATCCTCCACGCCGACCACGAGCAGAACGCTTCGACCTCCACCGTGCGTCTGGCCGGTTCCTCGGGTGCCAACCCGTTCGCCTGTATCGCCGCCGGTATCGCCGCACTGTGGGGCCCTGCCCACGGCGGTGCGAACGAAGCCGTGCTGACCATGCTCGATGAAATCGGCGATGTCTCGAACATCGACAAGTTCATCGCCAAGGCCAAGGACAAGAACGATCCGTTCAAGCTGATGGGCTTCGGTCACCGCGTCTACAAGAACCGCGACCCACGTGCGACCGTGATGAAGCAGACCTGCGACGAAGTGTTGAAGGAACTGGGCATCCAGAACGATCCGCAACTCGAACTGGCCATGCGCCTGGAAGAGATCGCCCTGACCGACCCGTACTTCATCGAACGCTCGCTGTACCCGAACGTCGACTTCTACTCGGGGATCATCCTCAAGGCGATCGGCATTCCGACCAGCATGTTCACCGTGATCTTCGCCCTGGCACGTACTGTCGGCTGGATCTCGCACTGGAAGGAAATGCTCTCCAGCCCGTACAAGATTGGCCGTCCGCGTCAGCTGTACACCGGCTACGAGTCGCGTGACATTACCAAGCTGGAAGACCGCAAATAAGACCTGTCTTGCGATAACGTCTTAAGTTGTAACGGGAACGGCCTCCATGTGAATGGGGGCCGTTTTTCGTTTTTGGATTGGGGGGCATATCCGTTGCTGCGGTAACGGCTTCTTAGGGTTCCGCCCTTACGGCGGGTCACTTTTTTCAAACGCCAAAAAAGTAACCAAAAAGGCTTTACCCTGACGTTCGGCCCTCGCTGTGGCTCGGGTTCCTTCGCTCCGGGATCGATCCGGGGGCATCGCCTCCGGTTTGCTTCGCTGCACCTCCTCTCGATGTGTTTGGCTTCGCCAAACGGTCGCTGCGCTCCCACCCCGAATCAATCCCTCCACTCAGCCTGCCGACGGGCCTTGCGATCAAAAGCAGTACTTGAGCTAACGCTCATCGTGGTGAGGGGCTTTTGATCTGGCTTTTGCTCTGGCTCTGGCTTTTGATTTTTTGCCCCTTCGGCAGGCCGAGCGAAGGTGTTCATCAGGGGGTAGGCGCGCAGCGCCGTGCGGCGAAGCCGCATACATCGAGAGGAGGTGCAGCGAAGCAAACCGTAGGCGATGCCCCCTGATGGACACCGTAGCGAGGGAACACTGAGCCTAAGCGAAGTGCCGTACGCCGGGGCTTAGACTTTTTGGTTACTTTTGAGGCGTTTGTCAAAAGTGACTCGCTGTAAGAGCGAAACCGCCAGCGGAAGCACCCGAAGCAACGGATATGTACTCAATCAAAAAAAACCAAAAAAAATGCCCCAATCTCTCGACCAGGGCATTTCCATCCAACTCAACCTACATATTCAACCTGGAAGCCTCAGTGCGAAACCGCCCCACTAGCCCCCAACCCCGTCTGCGAACGCACAAACTGCGGGAAGAACAACGCCCGCTCATTCTCTGCCGCCGCCGATTTATCGGTAACCGAGAAGAACCAGATCCCAATGAACGCAATGATCATCGAAAACAGCGCCGGATACTCATAAGGGAAAATCGCCTTCTCGTGATGCAGAATCTGCACCCAGATGGTCGGGCCAAGAATCATCAGCCCCACCGCACTCACCAGACCCAGCCAGCCGCCAATCATCGCGCCACGAGTGGTCAGCTTCTTCCAGTACATCGAAAGCAGCAGCACCGGGAAGTTACAGCTCGCCGCGATGGAGAACGCCAGGCCGACCATGAACGCAATGTTCTGGCTTTCGAACAGAATGCCCAGGCCGATGGCAAGGATGCCCAGTGCGATGGTGGTGATCTTCGAAACGCGAATCTCATCCTTGTCGTTGGCTTTGCCTTTCTTGATCACACTGGCGTACAGGTCGTGAGACACCGCCGAAGCACCAGCCAGGGTCAGACCGGCCACTACCGCCAGAATGGTCGCGAACGCCACGGCCGAGATGAAGCCGAGGAAGATGCTGCCGCCCACCGCGTTGGCCAGGTGTACCGCCGCCATGTTGTTGCCGCCGAGCAGAGCGCCCGCTGCATCCTTGAACGCCGGGTTGGTGCTGACCAGCAGGATCGCGCCGAAGCCGATGATGAAGGTCAGGATGTAGAAGTAGCCAATGAAACCGGTTGCGTACAGCACACTCTTACGGGCTTCTTTCGCATCGCTCACGGTGAAGAAGCGCATCAGGATGTGCGGCAGGCCAGCGGTACCGAACATCAGCGCCAGGCCGAGGGAGAACGCCGAGATCGGGTCTTTCACCAGACCGCCGGGGCTCATGATCGCTTCGCCCTTGGCGTGAACCTTGATGGCTTCGGAGAACAGGGTGTTGAAGTCGAAGTTGACGTGCTTCATCACCATCAGCGCCATGAACGAGGCACCGGACAGCAACAGCACGGCCTTGATGATCTGCACCCAGGTGGTCGCCAGCATGCCGCCGAACAGCACGTACAGGCACATCAGGATACCGACCAGAATCACCGCAACGTGGTAGTCGAGACCGAACAGCAGCTGGATCAGCTTGCCGGCACCGACCATTTGCGCGATCAGGTAGAACGCCACTACCACCAGCGAGCCGCAGGCCGACAGCGTGCGGATCTGGGTTTGCCCGAGGCGGTAGGACGCCACGTCGGCAAAGGTGTATTTACCCAGGTTGCGCAGACGTTCGGCGATCAGGAACAGAATGATCGGCCAGCCCACCAGGAAGCCGATCGAGTAGATCAGGCCGTCGTAGCCGGAGGTGAACACCAGCGCGGAAATCCCCAGGAAGGACGCCGCCGACATGTAGTCACCGGCAATCGCCAGACCGTTCTGGAAACCGGTGATCTTGCCGCCTGCCGCATAGTAATCGGCAGCCGACTTGTTGCGTTTGGAGGCCCAGTAGGTGATGCACAGGGTCGCGCCGACGAACACCACGAACATGACGATCGCGGAAACGTTGAGCGGTTGTTTGTGGACTTCGCCGGTCAGGGCGTCAGCGGCCCAGGCGGCCGGAGCGAACGCTGCGATGCTCAAAAGAGCCAGTAGACGCCGGATCATTGCTGAGCCTCCTTGAGAATCGCATTGTTCAGGTCGTCGAACTCGCCATTGGCGCGGCGTACGTAGATGCCGGTCAGGACGAAGGCCGAGACAATCAGCCCGACACCGATGGGGATGCCCCAGGTGATCGATGAGCCGGCACTGATTTTGGTCCCGAGCACTTGTGGCCCATACGCGATCAGCAGGATGAATCCGGAGTAGAGCCCTAGCATGATCGCCGAGAGTATCCAGGCGAACCTTTCCCTTTTTTTCACCAGCTCCTTGAAGCGCGGGCTGTTCTGAATAGAGAGGTAAATGCTGTCGTTCATTGTTTTTATCCTCGCAGCACAGATTTTTATTTTTGGAACATAGCCACTCTATGCGGCTGCGAGCCGGCTTCCAGACGACCTTAGTAGTAGAACGCCATGGCGTTTTTGCCAATTTCCAGACCGCCCGAAAACGGCCCACTTTCCCTATAAAAAGAAGCGCCATAAAAAAGGCCACCCGGCTGTGACGCCGGGCGGCCCTGGGAAGCGCAGACTAGACGCTTCGACTTATATTACTTGGTCCAGTCAGCCACGCGATCCGGGTGTTTGGCCACCCAATCCTTGGCCGCTGCGTCAGGTTTGGCACCGTCCTGAATCGCCAGCATGACTTCGCCGATTTCGTCTTTCGACGCCCACTGGAAGTTCTTCAGGAACTTGGCCACTTCCGGCGCCTTGGTCGCCAGTTCCTTGCTGCCGATGCTGTTCACGGTTTCAGCTGCGCCATACACGCCTTTCGGGTCGTCGAGGAAGCGCAGTTTCCACTTGGCGAACATCCAGTGCGGCACCCAACCGGTCACGGCAATGGATTCGTTCTTTTTCTCGGCACGGGTCAACTCGGCAATCATGCCGGCGCCGGAACTGGCCTTGAGTTGATAGCCGGTCAGGTCGTAATCCTTGATCGCCTGATCGGTCTTGAGCATCACGCCTGAACCGGCGTCGATGCCGACGATGCGTTTCTTGAAGCTGTCGTCGGTCTTCAGGTCTTCAATGGTCTTGGCTTTGACGTACTCCGGCACGATCAGGCCGATTTTCGCGTCCTTGAAGTTCGGGCCGTAATCGACGACCAGATCCTTGTTCTTCGTCCAGTATTCACCGTGGGTCACGGGCAGCCAGGCCGACAGCATGGCGTCGAGTTTGCCGGTGGCAACGCCCTGCCACATGATCCCGGTAGCGACGGCCTGGAGCTTCACGTCATAGCCGAGTTTCTGCTTGATCACTTCGGCCGCCACGTGGGTGGTCGCCACGCTGTCGGACCAGCCGTCAACGTAACCGATGTTCAGGGTCTGTTTTTCAGCGCTGGCGAAAGTGGAGCTCATCGCAAGCACCAGAGCGGCACCTGCGCCTAAAAGTCGTCGCATCTTCATCGTTACTTCCCCGAAATGCTGCGCCCGACGGATGCCGGGCATCGTCAACGTATTGTTATGGTGCACAGCGCCCCCATCACGCCTGACCGCAAACTCGTTCGAACATCAGCGGAGTACTGATGAGTTCGATCATCAACCTGACGCACTCAGCGACCTGCTCTGCCAGCGACCTCGAAGCAACGAGAAACGACATCAGAAAGCCATTAACTGCGCCTGAATAATTGGCGCCAGACAATCCGCCCAAACTTTGCATGTCAAAATCATGCGGGCCACCAACCCCTCTATAAATGCAGGTAACATGCGTCGCTTTGCAGCCACTCGGCCTGACCATGTCCGCATCCTCCCGCTTCCCTTTTCTTCCTTATCTGTTCGCCTGCCTGCTTGGCCTGTTTGCGCTTTGCGGCTTCTGGTACGGCCTCGGTAAACCGGTGATCCTGCCGGACGTCGCCACCCCGACCCACAAGTTGCAGTGCGCCTCCTACACCCCGTTCGACAAGGATCAGTCGCCGTTCGACGTACCGTTCAAACTGCGCCCGGAGCGCATGGACGCCGATCTCGCCCTGCTCGCGACTCGTTTCGAATGCATCCGCACCTATTCCATGACCGGCCTCGAAGCCCTGCCTGATCTGGCGCGCAAGCATGGTTTGAAGCTGATGATCGGCGCCTGGGTCAACAGCAACCCGGTGGACACCGAGAAAGAAGTCGATCTGCTGATCGCCTCGGCCAACGCCAACCCGGATGTGGTCAGCGCAGTGATCGTCGGCAACGAAGCCCTGCTGCGCAAGGAAGTCACCGGGGCGCAATTGGCGAAGCTGATCAACAAGGTCAAGCGCCATATCAAGCAGCCAGTGACCTACGCCGATGTCTGGGAGTTCTGGCTCAAGCACCCGGAAGTCGCGCCGGCGGTGGATTTCCTGACCATTCACTTGCTGCCGTACTGGGAAGATGATCCGTCGAACATCGACGCCGCCCTGCAACACGTAGCGGAAGTGCGTCAGGTGTTCGGCAACAAGTTCGCGCCCAAGGACGTGATGATTGGCGAAACCGGCTGGCCGAGCGAAGGCCGCCAGCGTGAGACCGCGTTGCCGAGCAGGGTCAACGAAGCCAAGTTCATTCGTGGTTTTGTCACCCTCGCCGAACAGCAGGGCTGGCATTACAACCTGATCGAAGCTTTCGACCAGCCGTGGAAGCGCGGCAGCGAAGGCGCGGTCGGCGGTTACTGGGGACTGTTCGATGCCGATCGTCAGGACAAAGGCGTACTGGCCGGGCCGGTGTCGAACGTACCCGACTGGTCGCGCTGGCTGGCGCTCGGTGGTCTGATCTTTGTCGGCACGTTGATGCTTGGCGGTCGGATTCGCACGACACGTTCAGCGCTGGTGCTGCCATTGCTCGGCGCCCTCGCCGCGTGCTCGATCGGCGCCTGGGGCAACCTGGCATGGCTGACCACGCGGTTCGCCAGCGAATGGGTGTGGGTCGGTTTGCTGACTGCGTTGAATTTGCTGGTGCTGGCACACGCCGCGCTGACCTTGAGCGCCCGCAACGGCTGGCGTGAGCGCGCCTTCAACGCCTTCGAACGACACGCCGGCTGGCTGGCCGCTGCCGTCGGTTTCGCGGGTGCGGTGATGGCGCTGGAGATGGTGTTCGATCCACGCTATCGCAGCTTTGCGAGTGCGGCGTTCATTCTGCCGGCACTGGTTTACCTGTGCCGCCCGGTGCCGGTGGCCCGCCGGGAGATTGCCCTGCTGACCTTCATCATCGGTGCGTGCATTGCGCCGCAGTTGTACCGTGAAGGTCTGCAGAATCAGCAGGCCTGGGGCTGGGCGCTGGTCAGTGTGCTGATGGTGGCCGCGCTATGGCGCTGCCTGCGGGTTCGCAAAGGCTGACCTTCAGCACCTGAAAGTACTGCATCGCGGGCGAGCCCGCGATGCATGACTACCTGGCGTCGCGCGATTCCCGCACCAGCCGCAACCCGGCAATCACTACCGCAAACACCGCCAGCGTGGTGTTGTACAAAGCCAGCGCCGGAAACCCGAACACCAGCGCCAGCACCGCCAGCCACCACCCTGCCCGCCCCGGCACGACAAAACCGATCACCGCAGCCGCGATCGCCGCCCAGCCCAGCATCTGGAAATGAATCATCAGGCCAAGGTTCGAGCGCACCGAGCACTCCCAACGACTCGCTTCATCCACGCAGATGCCCACCCACTGCGCGTCCTCCATGAAGCCAAAACGCGCGCCATAACTGGCGGCCAGCCATAACGGCAAAAGAACGAGCAGCAGAATCACGGGCAAGCGGCGGGACATGGAACACTCCAAACGATGAAATCGGCGGCCAGCTTAATCTGCCGCCGCACATACGCAAGGACTAACAACTCTTAACTGGTCATTCAATCCGTGCAAAGTGTATCGTCCGGCTACTATTACCCCGAATTCCGTCTGATTGGTGCCGATGCGTGGCACTTTGGCGCAAACCCAGTGGTCATAGCCTGCGAACCTCATTCGGCACCTTCCTTTAAGGGATTCAGTCATGCTCCGATCCTTGCGCTTCGTCGCCCTGCTGGGCGGCCTTATTCTGAGTGCGTCCGCGCTGGCGGTGGATATCGACGCCGCCAGTTATGGCTATCCCCTGACCAACCCGTTCGAAGCGACCATCGCCACCACGCCACCGGACCTGCGCCCGGAGTTGCCGTCGGACGACGACATCAATCAGACCGACCGCAGCGTCACCCTGCGCCCGGAACGCGAATTCATCCTGCCGGACAATTTCTGGCCGGTGAAAAAACTGACGTATCGCATCGCCACCCAGGACAAGGCCGCCCCGCTGATCTTCCTGATCGCCGGCACCGGCGCACGCTATGACAGCACCCTCAACGAATACCTGAAAAAGCTCTACTACAAGGCCGGCTACCACGTGGTGCAGCTGTCCTCCCCGACCAGTTTCGACTTCATGAGCGCCGCCTCGCGTTTCGCCACCCCCGGCGTGACCAAGGAAGACGCCGAAGACATGTACCGGGTGATGCAGGCCGTGCGTGCTCAGAACCCGAAACTGCCGGTCACCGACTATTACCTCAGCGGCTACAGCCTCGGTGCGCTGGACGCGGCGTTCGTCGCCCACCTGGACGAAACCCGTCGCAGCTTCAACTTCAAGAAAGTCCTGTTGCTGAACCCGCCGGTCAACCTCTACACCTCGGTCACCAACCTCGACAAGCTGGTGCAGACCGAGGTCAAGGGCATCAACAACAGCACCACGTTCTATGAACTGGTGCTGGGCAAGCTGACCCGTTACTTCCAGCAGAAAGGCTACATCGATCTCAACGATGCCCTGCTCTATGACTTCCAACAGTCCAAGCAGCACCTGAGCAACGAGCAGATGGCGATGCTGATCGGCACCTCGTTCCGCTTCTCGGCGGCGGACATTGCCTTCACCTCGGACCTGATCAACCGTCGCGGCCTGATCACCCCGCCGAAATTCCCGATCACCGAAGGCACCAGCCTCACGCCGTTCCTCAAGCGTGCGCTGCAATGTGACTTCGACTGCTACCTCACCGAACAGGTGATCCCGATGTGGCGCGCCCGCACCGATGGCGGCAGCCTGCTGCAACTGATCGATCAGGTCAGCCTGTATGCCCTCAAGGATTACCTGCACGACAGCCCGAAAATCGCCGTGATGCACAACGCCGACGACGTGATCCTCGGCCCGGGCGACCTCGGTTTCCTGCGCAAGACCTTCGGCGATCGCCTGACGGTTTATCCACTGGGCGGCCATTGCGGCAACCTTAATTACCGCGTCAACAGCGACGCCATGCTGGAGTTCTTCCGTGGCTAAATATCTCCTGCTGTTTGCAGCGTTACTCTGTGCAGGCGTGGCCCAGGCCGACAACAGCAAAGCCAACGCACCCGTGGTAGTCGACAGTGACGGCTTCAAGGAGCCGCTGTCCAAACTCAAGTTCAACCCGGGGCTGGACCAGCGCGAGTTCGAGCGCTCGACGCTCAACGCGCTGAACGTGTATGACCCGCTGGAATCGTGGAACCGTCGGGTCTACCACTTCAACTACCGCTTCGACCAATGGGTGTTCCTGCCGGTAGTCGACGGCTATCGCTACGTCACGCCCGGTTTCGTGCGTTCCGGCGTGAGCAACTTCTTCAACAACCTCGGCGACGTGCCGAACCTGGTCAACAGCCTGTTGCAGTTCAAGGGCAAGCGTTCGATGGAAACCACCGCGCGCCTGCTGCTCAACACCACCATCGGCATCGCCGGCCTGTGGGACCCGGCCACCGCCATGGGCCTGCCGCGCCAGAGCGAAGACTTCGGCCAGACCCTGGGCTTCTACGGCGTACCGGGCGGCGCCTACTTCGTACTGCCGATCCTCGGCCCGTCGAACATCCGCGACACCGCCGGCCTCGCCGTGGACTACACCGCCGAATCGGCGATCAACTACCTGAACGTGTCGAAAGTCAGCGAAAACCACCCGGAAATCTGGGCGCTGCGTGCAGTCGACAAGCGCTATCAGACCCACTTCCGCTACGGTCAAATGAACTCGCCGTTCGAGTACGAGAAGGTGCGCTACGTGTACACCGAATCGCGCAAACTGCAGATTGCCGAGTAAAACCGGCAGCCACAAAAAAGGCCATTCGATGCAAATCGAATGGCCTTTTTCATTGAGCCGTAAATCAGCCCTTCAGCGCTTTCCAGAGCTTGCCGACGACCGATACAACAGCCAGCACCACCGCACCCGCGACAACCCCCGCCACGCCATTGAGCAACACGGGTACAGCAAACCCTACGCTGCCCGCCGCAGCCCCCATGCTCTCGATCCAGTGATGCACCACCGGTACGCCATGGGTCAGGATGCCGCCGCCAACCAGGAACATCGCCGCCGTGCCGATCACCGACAGGCCTTTCATCATGTAAGGCGCGGCGCGCAGGATCGCGTTGCCGATGCGTTTCGCCGCAGCGCCGGGTTTCTGGGTCAGCCACAGGCCGAGGTCATCAAGTTTGACGATGCCGGCCACCAGGCCATAAACGCCCACGGTCATGACGATGGCGATACCCGACATCACGATCACTTGCTGCGTCAGCGAAGCCTCGGCCACGGTGCCGAGGGTGATGGCAATGATTTCCGCCGAGAGGATGAAGTCGGTGCGGATTGCGCCTTTGATCTTGTCCTTCTCGTAGGCCACCAGATCGGTTGCAGGATCGGCCACCGCTTCAGTCAACTGCGCATGCTCGGCCTGATCTTCGTCCTTGCCGTGCAGCAGCGGGTGCGCGAGTTTCTCGAAGCCCTCGAAGCACAGATACGCGCCGCCAACCATCAACAGCGGCGTCACCAGCCACGGCACAAAGGCACTGATGGCCAGCGCCGACGGCACCAGGATCAGCTTGTTGACGAACGAGCCCTTGGCCACCGCCCACACCACGGGAATTTCCCGCTCGGCGCGCACGCCCGAGACCTGCTGGGCATTGAGCGCCAAGTCATCGCCGAGCACCCCGGCGGTCTTCTTGGCGGCCATTTTGCTCATCAACGCCACATCATCCAGAACGGTGGCGATGTCGTCGATCAGCACCAGCAAACTGCTTCCTGCCATGAATCTTGTTTCCTTATGTGAATAATGCCGCGCAGCATACCGCGACTGCAGACCACACGGGGCATTGTTGAGCGCCGCGCGAGGCCGGTGCTACCATGCGCAACCGCCAGTACAGGCAAGGAACCACCGGGTTTATGAGCACAATCCGCGAGCGCAACAAAGAACTGATCCTGCGTGCCGCCAGTGAGGAGTTCGCCGACAAGGGCTTCGCTGCGACCAAAACCAGCGACATCGCCGCCAAGGCGGGATTGCCCAAGCCCAACGTCTACTACTACTTCAAGTCCAAGGAAAACCTCTACCGCGAGGTTCTGGAAAGCATCATCGTGCCGATCCTGCAGGCCTCGACTCCGTTCAACCCGGACGGCGTACCGAGCGAAGTGCTGAGCGGCTACATCCGCTCGAAGATCCGCATCTCCCGCGACCTGCCGTTTGCCTCGAAGGTGTTCGCCAGCGAAATCATGCACGGCGCCCCGCACCTGAGCGCCGACCTGGTCGAGCAGCTGAACAGTCAGGCCAAGCACAACATCGACTGCATCCAGAGCTGGATCGACCGCGGCCAGATCGCCCCGATCGACCCCAACCACCTGATGTTCAGCATCTGGGCCGCGACCCAGACCTACGCCGACTTCGACTGGCAGATCTCCGCCGTGACCGGCAAGGAAAAGCTCGACGAAGCCGACTATGAAGCCGCGGCGCAAACCATCATCCGATTGGTCCTCAAGGGCTGCGAACCGGACTGACAGCGCGACACACACGCAAAAAAAATCGCAGGCCTGGCCAAAGCGTCCTGAAGACGTGGCCAGACCTGCGATTTTTTTGTTTCAGGCGTCGCTACCCATCAACCAGCGCAGCGCTTGCGGCAAGGAGGTGCTCCAGTCGTCCGGGAAGGAATGCCCGCCTTCATGGGTACGGGATTTGACTTCGTTGCCGTCACTGAACAGTTTGCGGAAGTCCGTGGCCATCTGCTGATTGCCCGACCCTTCCATCTTGCCGTTGATCACAAACACCCTTTTGCCGTGCGCCTTGCTCACCGTCGGTGTCGGCTGCCGGCCGCCAGGTGACAGCAACAGAGCACCCGCGTAGTCATCCGGATGTTGCGCCAGCAAGGCGCCCGCGTGTTGTGAGCCTTGAGAGAAGCCCATCAGGTAGACGTGCTTGCGATCGATGCATTGCTGCGCCTCCAATTGCTTCAAGCCGTTCTGCACCGTTTGATGAGTGCCTTCAAAGCCCGGGCCGATCCAGCGGAAGCTGTCCACCGCATTGATCATCTCTGTACCGTTGATGCCAAGGATAGTGGCCCCGGTATCAGCGAGTGGTTGGTAGCTCTCGTCGAGCTCACCGTTGATACCGTAGCCGTGCAGCCAGACCACCACCGGACGGCACGCCTTGGGCGCGGGAATATCCGCCGACGGGTTGAGCACTGAAATGGCGCCGACCTTGCCGGGAGCGATGGTCTTGTAGCGCTGCTGCGCACTGGCCAATACGGCTTTGTAGGTAGCGGTCTCGCGCAGGTCGGAAAAATCCTCGTCGCCGGCCAGCAATGGGCCGAACCACATGCCACGATCGTCAGCCTCTTGCAGGAAGCGCAAGGCCAGTTTGTCGTCGCCACGGCGGGCAAACAGCGCGGCAACCTGATAAGGCGCGAGCATCTGCTTGGGGTCTTCACGAGTGGCCGCGAGATAAACCGCAATGGCCTGCAAGGTATCGGTGTCTTCGAGCTTCTCGGCCCGCGCCATCAATTCAGGAACATCCTCGGCATTGATCAGCGCGGTGACCACCGGGCTCAGCGCCTGGAACGCGATGTCTTCGGCGTCCAGCGGTTCGGCGGCGTGCAGAAAGGGAGTGATGAGGGTCATGGCCGTGGCCAGAGAAAAGCCAAGTAGCGTCTTCACGCTGATCTTCCTTGATACAAAAACGGGGCGGCAGTCTATCGACGCCACCCCGATTCGTCATCACCTCAATACCAACCGGGGTGATTCAGTTCCCGTCAGGCCGCCACCCCCGCATCCGCCCGCAGATCCAGGGCCTCCACAGCCTTGATCGCCACTTGCTCATCGACATCCGACAGATCGCCGCTGATACCGATCGCTCCCAGCACGTTGCCCGCCTGATCACGAATCAACACACCACCCGGTGCCGGCACGACGCTGCCCTGCCCCATGCTGTTGAGTGCAGCGATGAAGGCCGGACGTTGTTGCGCGTCCAGCGCCAGCAGGCGTGAGCCCTTGCCCAGAGCGATGGCGCCCCAGGCTTTGCCGATGGCGATGTTCGGGCGCAGCAGGCTGGCGCCGTCTTCGCGTTGCAAGGTAACCAGGTGGCCGCCGGTGTCCAGTACTGCAATGGTCAGCGGCGCGGCGGAGATTGCCCGCCCTGCGCTGATGGCTTCGTTGACCAGGTTGACTGCGACTTTCAAGGTTAAAGCGCTCATGGTGCCGTCCTCATTTTGTTATTGGGAAAGCCGTTGGGCTGCGCGTTTGTGCCGCAGCCCGATGCAACAAATAGAACACAATGAATTATTTTTTTGTATACAATAATTCTCGAAAAGCGCTCCATGCGACGAAAAGCCACAGCAGAACAGGCTTCCGACGAATGAAACAGCCGCTTGAGAAAATGGATTGACCTGCGCCGTCCGCCGTGAATACACTCTGCGCAAAGCCACTTGTATACAATTACAAAACGTAAAGAGGCACAAAACCATGAGCAAAATGAGAGCAATCGAAGCCGCCGTTCTGGTGATGCGCCGTGAAGGGGTTGATACCGCTTTTGGCATTCCGGGCGCTGCAATCAACCCGCTGTATTCCGCCCTGCAGAAAGTCGGTGGCATCGATCACGTCCTTGCTCGCCACGTTGAAGGCGCCTCGCACATGGCCGAGGGCTACACCCGCACCAAGGCCGGCAACATCGGCGTGTGCATCGGTACTTCCGGTCCTGCCGGCACCGACATGGTCACCGGCCTGTACAGCGCCTCCGCGGACTCGATCCCGATCCTCTGCATCACCGGGCAAGCCCCCCGCGCCCGTATGCACAAGGAAGACTTCCAGGCGGTCGACATCACCAGCATCGTCAAGCCAGTAACCAAGTGGGCAACCACCGTTCTGGAGCCGGGCCAGGTGCCTTACGCGTTCCAGAAAGCCTTCTTTGAAATGCGCTCCGGCCGTCCGGGCCCGGTGCTGATCGACCTGCCGTTCGACGTGCAGATGGCTGAAATCGAATTCGACATCGACGCCTACCAGCCACTGCCGCTGGCCAAGCCAAGCGCGACTCGCGTGCAGGTTGAAAAGGCCCTGGCACTGCTCGATCAGGCCGAGCGTCCATTGCTGGTGGCCGGTGGCGGCATCATCAATGCCGACGCCAGCGACCTGCTGGTGGAGTTCGCCGAGCTGACCGGCATCCCGGTCATCCCGACCCTGATGGGCTGGGGCACCATTCCGGACGATCACCCGCTGATGGTCGGCATGGTCGGTCTGCAGACTTCGCACCGTTACGGCAACGCCACGATGCTGAAATCCGACGTGGTGCTGGGCATCGGTAACCGCTGGGCCAACCGTCACACCGGTTCGGTCGACGTGTACACCGAAGGTCGCAAGTTCATTCACGTCGACATCGAAGGCACCCAGATCGGCCGCGTGTTCACCCCGGACCTGGGCATCGTTTCCGACGCTGCCGCCGCGTTGACCGTGTTCATCGAAGTCGCTCGTGAATGGCAAGCCGCCGGCAAACTGAAAAACCGCAGTGCATGGCTGCAAGACTGCCAGCAGCGCAAGTCCAGCCTGCAACGCAAGACCCACTTCGACAACGTGCCGGTCAAGCCGCAGCGCGTGTATGAAGAAATGAACCAGGTGTTCGGTAAGGACACCTGCTACGTCAGCACCATCGGTCTGTCGCAGATTGCCGGCGCGCAGTTCCTGCACGTCTACAAGCCGCGTCACTGGATCAACTGCGGCCAGGCCGGCCCGTTGGGCTGGACCATTCCGGCAGCGCTGGGCGTGGTGAAGGCCGATCCGAACCGTAAAGTCGTGGCCCTGTCGGGGGACTATGACTTCCAGTTCATGATCGAGGAACTGGCGGTCGGCGCTCAGTTCAATCTGCCGTACATCCACGTCGTGGTGAACAACTCGTACCTGGGGCTGATCCGTCAGGCCCAGCGCGGGTTCGAAATGGACTACTGCGTGCAGCTGTCCTTCGATAACCTGAACGCGCCGGAACTCAATGGTTACGGTGTCGACCACATCGCGGTTGCCGAAGGCCTGGGCTGCAAGGCGCTGCGTGTGTTCGAACCGTCTGAAATCGCCCCTGCCCTGCGCAAGGCCGAACAGATGATCGAAGAGTTCAAGGTGCCGGTGATCGTCGAGATCATTCTGGAGCGTGTGACCAACATCTCCATGGGTACCGAGATCAACGCCGTCAACGAATTCGAAGACCTGGCGCTGGTCGGCAACGATGCGCCAACGGCGATTTCGTTGCTCGATTGATTGCTTTTGCTTGATCGTTCCCACGCTCTGCGTGGGAATGCAGCCGGGGACGCTCTGCGTCCCAAAGCGGACGCAGAGCGTCCATAGAGGCATTCCCACGCAGAGCGTGGGAACGAGAATCTAGAACGGGAGACCACCATGCCGCGTTTCGCAGCCAACCTGTCCATGCTGTTCACCGAACAGGATTTCCTTGCCCGTTTCGACGCCGCCGCCAAGGCTGGCTTCAGCGGTGTCGAATATCTGTTCCCGTACGATTTCAGCTCCGCCGAAATCAAGGCCAAACTCGACGCCAACGGTCTGACCCAAGTGCTGTTCAACCTGCCGGCCGGTGACTGGGCCAAGGGCGAGCGCGGTATCGCGTGCCTGCCGGACCGGGTCGAAGAATTCCGCGCCGGGGTCGATCTGGCCATCGCTTACGCACAGGTGCTGGGCAACACCCAGGTCAACTGCCTGGCCGGTATCCGTCCGCAGGGCGTGGACGATGCCACCGTTGAAAAGACCTTCGTCGCCAACCTCAAGTACGCCGCCGACAAGCTGCAAGCCGTCGGTATCAAACTGGTGATGGAAGCGATCAACACCCGCGACATCCCGGGTTTCTACCTGAACAACACGGCGCAGGCCCTGTCGATTCGCGAGCAGGTCGGCAGCGCCAACCTGTTCCTGCAATACGACATCTATCACATGCAAATCATGGAAGGCGATCTGGCCCGCACCCTGCAATCGCACCTGGCCGAGATCAACCATGTGCAGCTCGCCGACAACCCGGGCCGCAACGAGCCGGGCACTGGCGAAATCAACTACCGCTTCCTGTTCGAACACCTCGATCGCATCGGTTATCAGGGCTGGGTCGGCTGCGAGTACAAACCGCTGACCACCACTGAAGCGGGCCTCGGCTGGCTGAAGACCCACAACGCGATCTGACCCCCTATTTGCTTGAGCAAGACAAAAACAAGAGGAATTTCTCATGGCTAAAATCGGATTCATCGGCACCGGCATCATGGGCCACCCAATGGCGGCGAACCTGCAGAAAGCCGGTCACAGCCTGTTCCTGTCGGCGCACCACGACGCCGCCCCTGCCGACCTGGTCGCCGCTGGCGCCGTCGCCCTGGCCAACCCACGCGAAGTGGCGCAGGAAGCTGAATTCATCATCGTCATGGTGCCGGATACCCCGCAGGTCGATGACGTGCTGTTCCGCGCCGACGGCGTCGCTGCCGGCATCGGCAAAGGCAAGGTGGTGATCGACATGAGCTCGATCTCGCCGACCGCCACCAAAGCTTTCGCGGCGAAGATCAACGAAAAAGGCGCGCAATACCTCGACGCTCCAGTGTCCGGTGGTGAAGTCGGCGCCAAGGCTGCGACCCTGAGCATCATGGTCGGTGGCGACGCCGATGCCTTCGAACGCGCACTGCCGCTGTTCCAGGCCATGGGCAAGAACATCACCCTGGTCGGTGGCAATGGCGACGGTCAGACCGCCAAAGTCGCGAACCAGATCATCGTCGCCCTGAACATTCAGGCCGTCGCCGAAGCCCTGCTGTTCGCTTCGAAAAACGGTGCCGATCCGGCCAAGGTGCGTGAAGCGCTGATGGGCGGTTTCGCGTCCTCGAAGATCCTCGAAGTACACGGCGAGCGCATGATCAAAGGCACCTTCGATCCGGGCTTCCGCATCAGCCTGCACCAGAAGGACCTGAACCTGGCCCTGCAAGGCGCCAAGGAGCTGAACATCAACCTGCCGAACACCGCCAACGCCCAGCAAGTGTTCAGCACCTGCGCGGCCATCGGTGGCAGCAACTGGGACCACTCGGCGCTGATCAAGGGCCTGGAACACATGGCCAACTTCTCGATTCGCGACAAGAAGTAAGCCCTGCCCCGCCCCCAGTGTGGAAGCAGTCCTGCTTCCACACTGGACCGAGTTGCCCTTCCAATAACAAGAATTCCGGGAGCCCGCCATGTCGGTCGATCCGCAACAACTGCTGCGCGAGCTGTTTGCCACAGCCATCGACGCGGCCCATCCGAACCAGGTCCTCGAAGCCCATCTGCCTGCCGATCGCAGCGGTCGCGTGATCGTCATCGGCGCCGGCAAGGCTGCCGCTGCCATGGCGCAAGTGGTCGAACGCTGCTGGGAAGGCGAAGTCTCGGGCCTCGTGGTGACCCGCTACGGTCACGGCGCCCCGTGCGAAAAAATCGAAGTGGTCGAAGCCGCGCATCCGGTGCCGGACGCTGCCGGTCTGGCCGTGGCCAAACGTGTGCTGGAACTGGTCAGCAACCTGACCGAAGACGACCGCGTGATTTTCCTGCTGTCCGGCGGTGGCTCTGCCCTGCTGGCGCTGCCGGCCGAAGGCATCACCCTGGCCGACAAGCAGTCGATCAACAAAGCCCTGCTCAAATCCGGCGCGACCATCGGCGAGATGAACTGCGTGCGCAAGCACCTCTCGGCGATCAAGGGCGGACGCCTGGGCAAGGCCTGCTGGCCGGCGACTGTTTATACCTATGCGATTTCCGATGTACCGGGCGACCTCGCCACGGTCATCGCCTCCGGCCCGACCGTGGCCGACCCGAGCACCAGCGCCGAAGCGCTGGCGATCATCAAGCGCTACGGCATCGAGATTCCGGCATCGGTGCGCAGCTGGCTGCAAAGCCCGGAATCGGAAACCGTCAAACCCGGTGATCCGAGCCTGGCCCGCAGTCACTTCCAGTTGATCGCCCGACCTCAGCAATCGCTGGATGCCGCAGCGGTGAAATGCCGTCAGGCCGGTTTCAGCACACTGATCCTCGGCGACCTGGAAGGCGAATCCCGCGAAGTGGCGAAAGTCCACGCCGGCATCGCCCGCCAGATCATTCATCACGGCCAGCCGCTGGCGGCGCCGTGCGTGATTCTCTCAGGCGGCGAAACCACCGTGACCGTGCGCGGCAATGGCCGTGGCGGACGCAACGCCGAGTTCCTCCTCAGCCTCACCGACAGCCTCAAGGGCCAGCCGGGCGTCTATGCCTTGGCCGGTGACACCGACGGCATCGACGGTTCGGAAGACAACGCCGGCGCGATCATGACCCCGGACAGCTACGCCCGCGCCACCGCCCTGGGCCTGAGCGCCAGCGACGAGCTGGATAACAACAACGGTTACGGCTACTTCGAGGCGCTCGATGCGCTGATCGTCACCGAGCCGACCCGCACCAACGTCAACGACTTCCGCGCCATCCTGATCCTCGAGAGCTCTAAATCATGACGCCTGATAAAAAGGTCAAAATCCTCGCCACCCTCGGGCCTGCCGTCGACGGCATCGAAGACATCCGCGAGCTGGTCGAGGCCGGGGTCAATATCTTCCGCCTCAACTTCAGCCACGGCGATCACGCCGACCACGCCAAGCGCTATCAGTGGATCCGCGAAGTCGAGCGCCAGCTCAACTATCCGCTCGGGATCCTGATGGACCTGCAAGGGCCGAAGCTGCGGGTCGGCAAGTTCGCTGACGGCAAGGTTCAGTTGCATCGCGGTCAGGCGTTCCGCCTTGATCTGGACGCGACGCCGGGCGACGAACGCCGGGTGAACCTGCCGCATCCGGAGATCATCGCCGCGCTGGAAGCCGGGATGGACCTGCTGCTGGATGACGGCAAACTGCGTCTGCGCGTCGTCACCAAATACACCGATGCGATCGACACCACCGTGCTCAATGGCGGCGAATTGTCGGATCGCAAAGGCGTGAACGTGCCGCAAGCGGTGCTCGACCTGAGCCCGTTGACCACCAAGGATCGCCGCGACTTGAGCTTCGGTCTGGAGCTGGGTGTGGACTGGGTCGCGCTGTCGTTCGTGCAGCGTCCGCAGGACATTATCGAAGCCCGCGCACTGATCGGCGACAAGGCGTTCCTGATGGCGAAGATCGAGAAGCCGTCAGCCGTGGAGCAATTGCGCGAAATCGCCGAACTGAGCGACGCGATCATGGTGGCTCGCGGTGACCTCGGCGTGGAAGTGCCGGCCGAGAGCGTGCCGCAGATCCAGAAAAACATCATCACCACATGCCGCCAGCTCGGCAAACCGGTGGTGGTGGCGACGCAGATGCTCGAATCGATGCGCTTCTCCCCGGCGCCGACCCGCGCCGAAGTCACCGACGTTGCCAATGCCGTGGCCGAAGGCGCCGATGCGGTGATGCTGTCGGCCGAAACCGCGTCCGGCGAATACCCGCTGGAAGCCGTGCAGATGATGAGCAAGATCATCCGCCAGGTGGAGAACGGTCCGGATTACCAGACCCAACTCGACGTCAGCCGGCCGAAAGCCGAAGCGACGGTGTCCGATGCGATCAGTTGCGCGATCCGTCGCATCAGCAACGTGCTGCCGGTGGCGGTACTGGTCAATTACAGCGAGTCCGGTGCATCGAGTCTGCGTGCGGCGCGGGAGCGGCCAAAGGCGCCGATCCTCAACCTGACACCGAACCTGCAGACCGCCCGCCGCTTGAGCGTGGCGTGGGGCATTCACTCGGTGGTCAATGATCGCCTGCGTCAGGTGGATGAGGTGTGCTCGACCGCGCTGGAAATCGCTCAGGCTCAAGGAATGGCCGAGCGTGGCGATACGTTGCTGATCACCGCGGGTGTGCCGTTTGGGCAACCGGGGTCGACTAATTCGCTGCGGATCGAAACATTGATTTAACCACTGACCAAGATCGTTCCCACGCTCTGCGTGGGAATGCGGCCCGGGACGCTCTGCGTCCCAAGAGCAGACGCAGAGCGTCCTTTGAGGCATTCCCACGCAGAGCGTGGGAACGATCAGTACAACTTCAAGCAAGACCTTTTGATTTCCCCACTGCCCAGATTCTCCAGACATGCCTGCCAACCATTTCAACACCCACTGCCCCGACTGGGCCGAGGCTTTGCTCAACGGCTTCAGTCAGATATTCCTCCAGCGCCATCCGCTGTGTGGACTCCTGTGCCTTTTGGCCATTTTATTCACCGCGCCGGTGCTGTTCGCCGGCGCGCTGCTCGGCGCGGTCGCCGGTTTGCTCACCGCGCAACGCCGCAACTATGCCAAGGCGGATCGCCAGGCCGGACTGTTCAGCTACAACGGCGTCCTGGTCGGCCTGTTGCTGAGCCTGTATTTCCCCTGGTCGCCGATGCTGCCGCCGCTGATTCTGGCGACCGGTGGCCTGAGTGCGATGATCACGCAGCAGTGGCTCAAACGCGCACGCCTCACCGAATACCTGCCCGCCTACACCGCGCCGTTCGTGTTGCTGAGCTGGGTGTTCCTGTGTTTCGCCGAGCCTTCGACGCCGGCGCCGGCACTTGAACTGAACACCCTGAACCTGCTCGGTGCTGCCCTGAAAGGCTTTGGTCAGGTGATGTTCCTCGACCATCCGTTGGCCGGTGGATTGATCGCTGCCGGTTTGCTGATCGCCGATCGCCGAGCCTTCGCCTGGGCGCTGCTGGCTTCGGCGATTGGCCTGGGTTCCAGCCTGTTGCACCACGACAGCCAGGTCGCGCTGCTGGGCCTGGGTGGCTACAACGCGGTGCTCGCCGCCCTCGCCTTCAGCGCACAACGCCAGCAACCGTGGTTGCCGCTGTTCGGCATCGGCCTGGCACTGTTGTTGACGCCACTGTTCAGCGCCCTGGGTCTGGCGACCCTCACGGCGCCCTTCATTCTCGCCTGCTGGCTGCTGCGCACCGGCATTCGCCTGATGCGCCAACCGCAGATCAACGCCGCGCCTTGCGCTAACGGGGAGAATCAACCTAGGCTGCGCTGATTGATGGCCAAGGCGATGTGCATGAACGGTAACAACACGTGGCGTGATCGCCTGTACGTGATCATTTTCCAGACCGACACGGTGGCTGGCCGCCGTTTCGACAAGACCCTGCTGCTGATCATCTTCGCCAGTCTGGTGATCGTGATCCTCGACAGCATCGACGACGTCCACCAGAACTACGCCAATGTGCTGGCGTACATCGAATGGGGCTTCACGGTCATCTTCCTCGGCGAGTACCTGCTGCGCCTGTACTGCTCGCCCAAGCCGCTGCGCTACGCCTTCAGTTTCTACGGGCTGGTGGACTTGCTGGCGATCGTGCCCGGCATCCTCGCGCTGTATTACAGCGATGCCCAGTACCTGCTGATCATCCGGGTGATCCGGATGCTGCGGATCTTCCGTGTACTCAAGCTCGGCCCCTACCTGAAACAGGCGCATTACCTGCTCGACGCCCTGCGCGGCAGCAAACAGAAGATCCTCGTGTTCCTGCTCAGCGTCTGCACCCTGGTCACGGTGTTCGGCACCTTGATGTACGTGGTCGAAGGCCCGGAGCACGGTTTCACCAGCATTCCCAAAGGCATCTATTGGGCTATCGTGACCCTGACCACCGTGGGTTACGGCGACATCGTGCCCAAGACCGTTCTCGGCCAGGTGATTTCGTCGCTGGTGATGGTGACTGGTTACTCGATCATCGCCGTGCCCACCGGGATTTTCACCGCTGAACTGGCCACGGCCATGCGCGGGGGTCAGTTGCAGCACGACTGCCCGGTGTGCACAAAAAACAGCCATGAACAGGAAGCGTCGTTCTGCTCCCGTTGTGGTAATGCGCTATTCAAGAAAATGGAATAAGCAAAGTTCTTTTAAATCTTTAAGTGACTATGCGCGCCCCGCTATAGTCGCTGGCAAATGGCCTCATCTTTGTAAAGACACCCCCTACAGAACAAGGAATGCGCAGTGAAAAAACTCTTTGGCGCCTCACTTCTCGCCGCTGGTCTTGCCTTCGGTAGCGTGGCTCAAGCCGCACCGACCCTGCTCAACGTTTCCTACGACGTGATGCGCGATTTCTACAAGGACTACAACGCTGCGTTCCAGAAACACTGGCAGGCCGAACACAAAGAGAGCATCACCGTGCAGATGTCTTTCGGTGGCTCAAGCAAACAGGCGCGCTCGGTCATCGACGGCCTGCCGGCTGACGTCATTACCATGAACATGGCCACCGACATCAACGCCCTGGCGGACAACGGTCAACTGGTGCCGAAGGACTGGGTCACCCGTCTGCCGAACAACAGTGCGCCGTTCACTTCGGCCACCGTGTTCATCGTCCGCAAAGGCAACCCGAAAGCCCTGAAAGACTGGCCGGACCTGCTCAAGGACGGCGTGCAGGTGATCGTGCCGAACCCTAAAACCTCGGGCAACGGCCGCTACACCTATCTGTCCGCCTGGGGCTACGTGCTGAAAAACGGCGGTGACGAGAACAAGGCGAAAGACTTCGTCGGCAAGCTGTTCAAGCAAGCGCCAGTGCTGGACACCGGTGGCCGCGCCGCGACTACCACGTTCATGACCAACCAGATCGGCGACGTGCTGGTGACCTTCGAAAACGAAGCCGAAATGATCGCCCGCGAGTTCGGCCGCGACCAGTTCGAAGTCATCTACCCAAGCGTCTCCGCCGAAGCCGAGCCGCCGGTGTCGGTGGTCGACAAAGTCGTCGAGAAGAAAGGCTCTCGCGCCGCTGCCGAGGAATACCTGAAGTACCTGTGGTCGCCGGAAGGCCAGGAAATCGCCGCCGCCAACTACCTGCGTCCACGTGACCCGGCGGTATTGGCCAAGTACACCGACCGCTTCCCGAAAGTCGACTTCCTGTCGGTCGAGAAGACCTTCGGCGACTGGCGCACCGTGCAGAAGACCCACTTCAACGATGGCGGGATCTTCGACCAGATCTACAGCGGCCAGTAAGGCGTGAGCTGACATGAAAAAGGCGACCTGAAGAGGTCGCCTTTTTTATGCGTTCACATCGGCGGTTTCACGCCATCCTTGCCGGCCGAGATCGATTGCGCGGTCAACGTGCCGTCCGCACTCTGGGTGACGAAGGTGACGATCTTCACGCCAACCTTGAGCAGGCTGCGATCGCCGGGCGCCAGGTTGACGATCGGCACGTCCTCCGGCACCAGGATCTTCTGCTGGCCGCCCTTGTAGTTGACGGTCAGCACCCGGCCGTTGCTCACCACCAGATCGCCGACGCTGCCATTGGTCATGCTGCTGCCCTTGGCCAGGTCGAACGGCCGATGGCCATCGCCGCTGCCGGCCAGCTCCGGCGGGAAGACATGCACCTCCAGCGCCTTGAGCGTCCCATCCTCCTGGGGAATGGCTGCCGAGCCAATGTAACTGCCGGGCCTGATGTCTTCGATATTGGCCAGGGTAACCGCGCGGACCTTGGTGTCCGGGGTCAACTGAACCACCACGTTTTCACCGCTGTTGACGTGAACCTTGAGCGACTCGGGGCTGACCCCGGTGATTTCGCCGCGCACGCCAATGCGCATCCCCGGGGCGTCACCGGCGTAGACGCTGCCGGCGCTGAGCACGCCGATCAATGCAAGAGTCGTGGTGTGGCGAAGCAGCTGACGAAACATCGCAATCCTCCGGTTGTTTGCAGGTGGAAATCCACTGACAACATAAGCACGCTATCGAACAAGATGTAAGTGAATGTATCATCGCCCCTCCCCGGTCGGACGCAAGGTTCGCCGATGGACGACACCTCACCGGCCGCCACCTATTCCGCAACGGAATAACTGATATCGATCCAAGGCTTCTACCGCCGGCCCGGTTCGTCCCTTAGCCTCACCGCATTCCTTTTCGCTGGATCGAGAAACCCTATGACCGCCACAACTCACGCAATGACCCGAGGCATGGTGCTGCTGTTCGCTTTCTGCTGCGGCGCCATCGTTGCCAACATCTACTACGCCCAGCCGATCATCGGCCTGATTGCCCCGGACATCGGTCTGACCGACACCATGGCCAGCTTCATCGTGTCGCTGACCCAGATCGGTTATGCGCTGGGCCTGTTCTTCCTGGTGCCACTGGCGGATCTGCTGGAAAACCGCCGCTTGATGATCATCACCACGCTGGTGGCGATTGCCAGCCTGCTGGGCGCGGCGTTTACCGATCAACCGAACGTATTCCTGCTGATTTCGTTGCTGGTGGGTTTCAGTTCGGTGTCGGTGCAGGTGCTGGTGCCCTTGGCGGCGCACCTGGCGCCGGAGGAATCTCGCGGACGTGTCGTCGGCGGAATCATGGGCGGCCTGCTGTTGGGCATTCTGCTGGCGCGTCCGGTGTCGAGCGTAGTCGCCGACCATTTCGGCTGGCGGGCGATGTTCATGATCGCGGCAGGGTTGATGGCGGCAATCAGCGTCGTCCTGGCGTTGACCGTGCCCAAGCGCCAACCGGATCACAGCGCTTCCTACGGCCAGTTGCTCGGATCGTTGTGGACACTGCTGCGCAAGCAACCGGTGCTGCGTCAGCGGGCGTTCTACCAGGCCTGCATGTTCGCCACCTTCAGCCTGTTCTGGACCGCCGTGCCGCTGGAACTGGCGCGTAACCATGGCCTGTCCCAGAGTGAAATCGCGATCTTCGCCCTGGTCGGCGCCATCGGTGCGATTGCCGCCCCGATCAGCGGACGCCTGGCCGACGCCGGCCACACTCGCGTCGCCTCGCTGCTGGCCATGCTGTTCGCCAGCCTGAGCTTCCTGCCGGCCTTCATCCACCCGGCCTACAGCGTGATCGGCCTGGCCGTGACCGGCGTCGTGCTCGACTTCTGCGTGCAAATGAACATGGTACTCGGCCAGCGCGCGGTCTACTCCCTCGACGCCAAAAGCCGCGGTCGCCTCAACGCGCTGTACATGACCAGCATCTTCATCGGCGGTGCCTTCGGCTCATCGATCGCCAGCGCGGTGTATGAACACGGCGGCTGGCTGTGGATCGTGATCGTCGGCAGCGTGTTCCCGTTACTGGCGCTGGTGCGGTTCTTGAGTGTTTCGCAAAAGGGTGTTTTGGTGACTGCCTAGAAACTTGAAAGCACTGTCGGATCGCTGATCCGACAGTGCCTGATGCTCAATGCCGAACCAGTTTTTCCATGGCGGCATCCGCCAGAAAGGAAGAGCGGCTTTTGACATTATGTTCTCGCACGTAGCGGTCAATCCGCTGGATGACGTAACCGGGCAGTGTCACATTGACCTTTTCGGTCTTGCCCATGTAGGGCGAGATGTCCAGCTCCAGCATGCCCCAACCCATGTCCGCGAACTCTGGATTGTTGCGATGAGCAGCCGCAGAAGTCGGCATCGGAATCGAATCACCTTCCGCTGCAATCTCCTGCAGCATGATGTGTGCAATCTCGACGGCAGCGTTGTAGGCATCCTCAAACGTATCTCCGGCCGTCACAGCGCCGGGAATATCGGGGATCTGAATACCGATGGCGGTGTTCTCGTCGCCCCACTCGATGCAGATTGGATATTGCATTACGGATCTCCTTTGTAACTGGCTGGCGGGTTGTGCAACCCGGCACGCCTCCTGATGCTCTTGACCGTTCCGACCGGCAAATCCTTTTTCGGGTGAGGAACGGGAATCGTGTAAGGGTTGTAACGGTGCGTGAAGATGTGATGACTGCCGGTAACCCGATCCAGCGTCCAGCCTGCCTCCTCCAGCTCCTTGATCAATAACCTGCTCTGCACCAAGCGTCTCCTTGCTTCGGCCAAACAAAAGTAACCCTAGAGTTATATTTACTCAAGCACAGAAATTCGCAGAACGACGGTCGGTTATGTTGCAGCGTGTTTTCCAGAACCGTTGCAATCACCGCATGCCGTTTGAGGACGCCACGCACAACCCGCATTACACTCGGCATCTTCAAACAATTAATGGCTGCCCGAGCCGCAGCCTGCCCCAAGGAGTTGCCATGACCCGTCGTACCTTCCTCATCACCGGCGCCAGCAAGGGTATCGGGCGGGCGCTGGCCGAGCATCTGGATCGGGCCGGGCATCGGGTGGTGGGGATTGCCCGTAAGCCGGATCTGAGTTTCCCGGGGATTCTGTTTCCGCTGGACCTGAGTGATCGCAAGCTCGCCGGTGAAGTGCTGGCGGATCTGGCGCGCACTTATGAGTTCGATGGGCTGGTGAACAATGTCGGGCTGGTGCGACCGCAAGCGTTGGGGGACATCGATCTCGATGCGTTCGACGACGTGATGCGGGTCAACCTGCATTCGGCCTTGCAGGCGACTCAGGCGTTGTTGCCGGGCATGCGCACGCGCGGCTGGGGTCGGGTGGTGAACATTTCCAGCCTGACCGTGCTCGGTATCGCTCAGCGCACCGCGTATGCGGCGGCGAAAGCGGCGCTGGTCAGTTTCACGCGCTCGTGGGCGCTGGAACTGGCGCAGACCGGGATTACCGTCAACGCCGTCGCGCCGGGGCCGACCGAGACCGAACTGTTCCGCGCCAACAATCCGCCGGGCAGCGAAGGTGAAGCGCGGTATCTGGCCGGGGTGCCGATGGGCCGTCTCGGGCAGCCGGAAGAGATCGCTTCGGCCATTGCCTTTCTGTTGTCCGAGCAAAGCGGATTCATCACCGGGCAGACCTTGTTTGTCGACGGCGGCGCCTCGGTGGGCAAAGCCGCGTTCTGATCACTGGCACAAGGACACCCGATGGACCGCCTCGCCGCCATGGAAACCTTTGTCTACGTCGTGGAAACCGGCTCGTTTTCCGCTGCCGCCCGGCGGCTGAATATCGGTCAGCCGGCCGTGTCGAAAACCATCGCCCAACTCGAAACCCGACTCGCCGTGCGCCTGCTATTGCGCTCGACCCGAGGCCTGACGCCGACCGAAGCCGGGCTGGCGTTTTTCGAACGGGCCAAACGCACCCTCGAAGAAGCCGACGAGGCCGACAATGCAGCTCGCGGCGCCGCCAGCGGCCTGAGTGGCAACCTGCGCATCAGCACCGCCGTGACCTTCGGCCGGATGCATGTGGTTCCACACCTGGGGCCGTTCCTCGATCAACACCCGCAGCTCAATGTCGACCTGCTGCTCGACGACCAGAACATCAACCTCGTGGAAGAAGGCATCGACATCGCCCTGCGCCTGGGTCCGCTCAGCGACTCCGGCCTGACCGTGCGCAAGATCGCCGAATGCCGGCGCGTCGTGCTGGGCACACCGGCCTACTTCGCCAGCCACGGTGAACCCGCCTGCCCTGCCGATCTGCCTCAACATCGCGCCGTCATCTACAACCGCGGCGGTGGCGCGACCTGGCATTTCAACAAGGATGGCGAAGAACAGTCCGTGACCGTCAATGGCCGCCTGCGCGTCAGTGCTGCCGAAGGTTTGCGTGAGGCGGTTCTCGCCCATCAGGGCTTGGGGCTGGGCTCGGAATGGATGTTTGCGCCGGAACTGGCCAGTGGCGCAGTGAAGGCTGTCATGAGCGATTGGGTGTTGCCGAAGCAGGAGTTGTGGGCGGTGTTTCCGACGGGACGGATGGCCAGCGCGAAGGCACGGGCGTTTGTTGAATATGTGCAGGGGGTGTTGGCGGAAATGTCGTAAAACCAGCACTCGTTTCGTTTATTGCGATTTTCGCTTATTTCGAATAACGTTCCGGCATTCCTCATTCCCAAAGCCGGACTCGCCATGTCGACCGTTATCCATCCCTCGATCAGCCTCCCTGTAGAACGCGAAGTAAAAGCCGCCATTGAAGGACAGCGCGCTCTGGCTGCTTACCTCGCGACCCATTTCGAGACTCAGCACATCCAGATTTTCGACGAGCGGAACGAAGCTCATCGCGTCGAACTTCCCACCTCGGCCCTGCGCCTGCTGATCGACATTCTGGCGGAGCTGGCAGCCGGCAACGCGGTCCAGGTCGTTCCGGTGCATGCCGAATTGACGACCCAGGAAGCCGCCGACCTGCTCAACGTCTCACGTCCACACCTCATAAAACTGCTGGAAAGCGGCGAGTTGTCCTACCACAAAACAGGCAAGCACCGACGTGTGCGCTTTGCCGATCTGATGGACTATAAGAACCGGCGCACCACCGCCAGCGAGCAGGCAATGGCGCTTCTCGCGGAACAAGCCCAGGCGTTAAGGACAGGATACGAGTGAGGCATTCCTCTTTCACAGTTGTATACGATGCATGCGTCTTGTACCCCGCTCCCTTGAGAGATTTTCTGATGTGGCTAGCGCTCTCAGGACGATTTCGGGCGAGATGGACTCAGGAGATTCACTGCGAATGGAAACGCAATCTGCTGAAGAACTGCCCTGACCTGACGATGGAACAGCTGGATCGTACGTCCGGCCTGATGGATCAAGCGATACCCGACGCCTGCGTCCATGACTATGAAGATCTGATTACCGGACTCACGTTGCCTGACTGCGATGATCGTCATGTTCTGGCAGCGGCCATCCGTTGCGGCGCAAGTGTGATAGTGACCTTCAACCAGAAAGACTTTCCATGCAAAACGCTGGAGCCTTTCGGCATCGAGGCGCAGCATCCGGACGAGTTCGTCGATAACCTCTTTGGGCTTGATCCTGCAGCTGTGGTTGCTGCGGCCCAAAAGCAGCGTCGGCAGCTGAAAATGCCTGCCATGGACGTCGAAACCTTTCTTGATCTACTGCAACGACAAGGCCTGGTTAAGTCGGTCCAGGCACTCAGCGGCTATCACGTGATTCTTTGAAAGTTCATTACCCCACACAGCAAAACGGCGATCCAAAGATCGCCGTTTTCCATTATTCCCCGAACTGCTTGCCCAGCCCCGCCGGTACGCCGTGGATGTTGGTGTCCTCCCACGGTCCGTTCGGGCTGATCGAGCGGCTCCAGCCGTTGTTCCAGCGGTAGTAGGTGCGCTGGCGGTAGAAGGTGTTGGTCTGGTCATCCAGCACGTACACCCCCAGCTTCTGATCCCAGTGGCTATTGCCGCCCGGTGGTGGGGCGAAGCTGGCGGAGGTGCGAGGGACTGGCTTGGCGGGTTTGGCCGGGATGCCCGGTTTGCCCGGCGTCGGGGTGGTCGACGGAGTCGGGCCGGGTTGTGACGGCGGAATCGGCGGCAGCCGTGTCGTCGGCTCCGGTCGCTGCACCGCACATGCGCTCAAGCCCAGGGCCAGTGTGAGGACTGTGATTCGGGCGATGGCGTTCATGGCGGTGCTTTCCTGTTGGTTCCGGCTATTTGTCCGGGCTGTCGATGGTCAGTTTTTGTGGCGCGGTGGTGCTGCTGGCCAGAGGCCCGCTGCGGCCGACCCACTCACCGGCAGTCGGTTGACCGGCTCGGGAGATGCGCGCAACCAGTTGGACTTCGGGGAAGTTCGACAGTTTCAATTGCGGCATCATTGCGTCGGCATCGCCCAGTTCGACAGTCACCGGCAGGTCGGCGACGGTCAGTCGCTTGGCGGCCAACGGTGCTGGAGGGCCAGACACTGCACGGGCGAAGATGAACACGCTGTCACCCGGTTGCACCTTGCCCTTGAGCTCGGCGGCCAGATCGACGCTGACCTTGAGCAGCGCGGTTTTCGCGACCGGAGCCTGGGCGACCTTACCGCCGCTGGCCTCAAGTTTTTCAGTGGCGCGGGCGATGCCGCCTTGCAGAGGCTCACGGGATTTGTCTTCCGGCGGCAGTTGCGCCAGCAGACGGTTCCAGTAGTCGATGGCTTGCTGATAGCGCTCGCCTTCGAACGCGGCGATCCCCAGCAGGCCGAGGCTGGTGACTTCTTTCGGATCAGCCTTCAGCGCTTCGTCGGTCAGGGCCTGAATCTTGTCCGACCACTTCTTGCCATCGGCGAAGTACTGCGCCTGCGCCCACTGGCCGAGCAGTTCCGGCTGACGACCGGCCAGGTTGGCGGCGCGTTCGAACATCTTCGCCGCGTCTGCCGGACGATCCTGAGCCATGTAGGTACGACCGAGGAAGTACAGGCCTTCGGCGGAATCCGGTTGCGCGGCCACGGCGCGTTCCAGACGCTGGGTCATCTCTTCCATCGACTGCGGCGCCTGGGCGAATTCCCGGGTCAGTTCGACTTTGTCGGCGGCACCAAAATGCATATAGAGGCCCAGGCCCAACACCGGCACCAGTACGGCCGCCAGCAGCGGCAATGGTTTGCCCAGACGCGAAACCCGCGCCGGCGCCACGCCTTCGGTGTCGGCCAGCAGTTCCCGCGCCGCTTCGGCACGGCCGCTGTCCATTTGCGCGGCATCGAGAACGCCCTCGGCCTGCTGCGATTGCAACTCGGCGACACGTTCCTGATACAGCGCGACGTTCAGGGCAGTCCGATCCTCTTCACGCTGGGCGCGACGTTCACGCAGAACGGGGATCAGCAGAAAACTCAGGGCGACCAGAAGCAACAGCCCTGCGGCAAGCCAGAAATCAATCATTCTTGGTTTTTATCCAACAGTTGGTCGAGGCGCTGACGCTCTTCAGGAGACAGCGATTGCGGAGTCTCGGCACGTTGCCCGCGACGGCGGCGGACGATCACGGCGATGACGACAAAACCGCCGAGCAACAATCCGGCGGGGCCAAACCACAGCAACGCGGTCTTGGCATTGAGCGCCGGTTTGTAGCGCACGAAATCACCGTAGCGGTCGACCATGAAGTCGATGATCTGCTGATTGTCCTTGCCCTCGCCGAGCATGCGGAAAATCTCTTTGCGCAGGTCGGCGGCAATCGGCGCGTTGGAATCGGCGATGTCCTGGTTCTGACATTTGGGGCAGCGCAGTTCCTTGGTCAACTCACGGAAACGCTCGCGATCGCCTTCTTTGGCGAACTCGTAGGTGTCGATGGCGGCGTGGGCCACACCGGCCAGGCTCAAGCCCAACACCATGGCAGCTAAAAAGCGCTTCATGGCTTGGCCTCGTCAACCAGCGCCTGATACTTGGCCGCCAGTTTTTCCCGCCAGACCTGCTCGTCGATCACTCCGACGTACTTGTCGCGGATGATGCCCTTGGCGTCGATGAAGAAGGTTTCCGGCGCGCCGTAGACACCGAGGTTCAGGCCCAGGGAGCCTTCGTCGTCGCGGATGTCCAGTTGATACGGATTGTGGAACTCGGCCAGCCACTTCAACGCATCGGCGTTGGTGTCCTTGTAGTTGATGCCGTAGATCACCACGCCGCGCTCGGCGAGTTTGTTCAGCACCGGGTGCTCGACCCGGCAGGAAATGCACCAGGTGCCCCAGACGTTGACCAATGCCGGTTTGCCGAGAATGTCAGCCTTGGTCAGGGTCTTGTCGCCCTGCACCGCCGGCAGGGAAAACTCCGGGAACGGCTTGTTGATCATCGCCGACGGCAGCTCCGCCGGATCCAGGTACAGACCGCGATAAAGGAATACGGCCACCAGCAGGAAAATCGCCAACGGAACCAGCATCAACCAACGTCTCATGCAGCGGCTCCTTCCATGCCCAGCGCTTCACGCACCTTGGCTTTGACCTTGACCCGGTAGCGCCGATCCAGCGCCGCCAGCAAACCACCGAAACCGGTCAGCAGACCACCGAACCAGATCCAGCGCACAAACGGTTTGACGTGTACCCGCACTGCCCAGGCGCCATCGCCCAGTGGCTCACCCAATGCGACGTAGAGGTCGCGGGTGAAACCGGCGTCGATCCCGGCTTCGGTCATCATCGAACTCTGCACGGTGTACAGGCGTTTTTCCGGGTGCAGCACGCTGATTTCCCGGCCATCGCGGATCACCCGGATGGTGCCTTTGTCGGAGGTGAAGTTCGGGCCTTCAAAATGTTTGGCGCCTTCGAACACGAACTGATAACCGGCCAGTTCCATCGACTCGCCCGGCGCCAGACGCAGGTCGCGCTCGGCACTGTTCTGGCTCGACAACACCACGCCCAGGGCGCAGACGGCGATCCCGAGGTGAGCGAGTTGCATGCCCCAGTAGCTGCGGGTCAGAGTTGGCAGACCTTTGATCAGGCCTTTGTGGCGAGTCTTGTCGAAGATGTCGCGCACGCCGGCCAGCAACACCCAGGCCGCGAGCAGGAACGTCGCCAGCACCGCCCAGTTGAAATCGCCATAGGCAACACCGGCCACCACGGCCAGCGCCACGCTGCCCAGCAGCACCGGAGTGAGCATGCTGACCAGCCATTTAACCGGCGTGTCTTTCCAGCGCACGATCACACCGACCGCCATCACCACCATCAGCAAGGCCATCAGCGGAATGAACAACGCGTTGAAATACGGCGGACCGACCGACAGCTTGGCGCCGCTGATGGCATCGAGAATCAGCGGATACAGCGTGCCGAGCAGGATCATCGACGCAGCCACCACCAGCACCAGGTTGTTGCCCAGCAGCAGGGTTTCCCGAGACCACAGGTTGAAACCGACCTGGCTCTTGACCACCGGCGCGCGCAAGGCAAACAGCGTCAGTGAACCACCGACCACGAACAGCAGGAAGATCAGGATGAACACGCCGCGCTCCGGATCGGAGGCAAACGCGTGTACCGACGTCAGCACGCCGGAACGCACGAGGAAGGTGCCGAGCAGGCTCAGGGAGAAGGCGGCAATTGCCAGCAACACCGTCCAGCTCTTGAACACGCCACGTTTTTCCGTGACTGCCAGCGAGTGGATCAGCGCCGTGCCCACCAGCCAAGGCATGAACGAGGCGTTTTCCACCGGGTCCCAGAACCACCAGCCGCCCCAGCCGAGTTCGTAGTAAGCCCACCACGAACCGAGGGTGATGCCGATGCCGAGGAAAGCCCAGGCGACAATCGTCCACGGACGCGACCAGCGTGCCCATGCCGCATCGAGACGGCCGCCGAGCAGTGCGGCGATGGCGAACGCAAACGCCACCGAGAAACCGACATAGCCCATGTACAGCATCGGCGGGTGGACGATCAGGCCGATATCCTGCAGCAACGGATTGAGGTCACGACCGTCGGCCGGGATCTGCGGCAGGATCCGCGAAAACGGGTTGGAGGTGAGGATCAGGAACAACAGGAAACCGGTGCTGATCATGCCCATCACCGCCAGCACGCGGGCGAGCATGACTTGCGGCAGTTGCCGGGAGAACACCGACACCGCGAAGGTCCAGCCCCCGAGGATCAAGGCCCACAGCAGCAGCGACCCTTCGTGGGCGCCCCACACCGCGCTGAACTTGTAGTACCACGGCAGCGCGCTGTTGGAGTTCATCGCGACGTAAGCCACGGAGAAATCGTCGGTCATGAACGCGTAGGTCAGGACGCCAAAGGCAAACAACAGGAACGCAAACTGCCCCCACGCCGCTGGCTGGGCGAGGCCCATCCACAGACGGTCGCCACGCCAGGCACCGAGCAACGGCACCACGGCCTGCACCAGCGCGAAACACAGCGCCAGGATCATGGCCAGATGGCCCAACTCAGGAATGAAAATGCTGGATGTCATCGATCAACCCTCCTTCGCAGGGGTTGGCGCGGATTGACCGCTGTCCTTCAGTGCTTTGGTCACTTCCGGCGGCATGTATTTCTCGTCGTGCTTGGCCAGCACTTCATCGGCGACCACGACGCCGTCGGCGTTGAGCTTGCCCAGTGCGACGATGCCCTGCCCTTCGCGGAACAGGTCCGGCAGGATTCCACGGTAGGTGATGGTCACGGACTTGTTGAAGTCAGTGACCACGAATTTGACGTCCAGGGAGTCCGAGGAGCGCTGCAGCGAACCTTTCTCGACCATGCCGCCGGCGCGGATGCGGGTGTCCTGCGGCGCTTCGCCGTTGGCGATCTGGGTCGGGGTGTAAAACAGATTGATGTTCTGCTGCAGGGCGCTCAGGGCCAGGCCGACGGCAGCGCCGACCCCGACCAGAATCGCCAGAATGATGATCAGACGCTTTTTTCGCAGCGGATTCACTTGCCGTTCTCCCGGCGCAGACGACGCGCCTCTTGTTGCAGATACCGCTTGCGGGCCAGGATCGGCGCCGCCACGTTGAGGGCCAGCACTGCCAGGCAGATGCCATAGGCCGACCAGACATACAGGCCATGATGGCCCATGGCGAGGAAGTCGCCGAATGACGCGAAACTCATCGAGCGGCCTCCAGGCTGTTCTGCACTTCTTCTTTCACCCAACTGGCGCGGGCCTCGCGCTTGAGCACTTCAAGGCGCATGCGCAGCAACAGCACGGCGCCGAAGAAACAGTAGAAACCCAGCACCGTCAGCAGCAACGGCAGCCACATTTCGGCGGGCATCGCCGGTTTTTCGGTGAGGGTGAAAGTCGCGCCCTGGTGCAGGGTGTTCCACCACTCCACCGAGTATTTGATGATCGGGATGTTGATCACGCCGACGATGGCCAGCACCGCGCAGGCCTTGGCGGCGCTGTCGCGATTGCTGATGGCGTTGCCCAGGGCGATCACGCCGAAATACAGGAACAGCAGAATCAGCATCGAGGTCAGCCGCGCGTCCCAGACCCACCACGAACCCCAGGTCGGTTTGCCCCAGATCGCCCCGGTGACCAGCGCCACGGCGGTCATCCACGCGCCGATCGGTGCGGCGCATTGCAGGGCGACGTCGGCCAGTTTCATCTTCCACACCAGCCCGACCACGCCGCACACTGCCAGCATCACGTAGATCGACTGAGCGAGCATCGCAGCGGGTACGTGGATGTAGATGATGCGAAAGCTGTTGCCTTGCTGATAGTCCGGCGGCGCGAAGGCCAGGCCCCAGACGACGCCAACGGTGATCAGCAACAACGCGGCAATGCTCAACCACGGCAACAGCCTGCTGCTGATGCCATAGAACCACTTGGGCGAGCCGAGCTTGTGAAACCAGGTCCAGTTCATACTGTTTCCATCACGGGTGCCGCTCATCGGTGTGAGCAGTCTCAGGGTCTTTGCTGGTTAAATTTTAACCAGACCTCATTATTCGCCGACGCTGATCTTCAGGCCAGCAGCTATTGCAAAGGGTGTCAGGGTTATCGCCAGGGCGGTCAGGCTGCCAAGCCACAACAGATAACCCATCGCCGGCATGCCTTGCAGTGCCGCCTGCAAGGCGCCACTGCCGAGGATCAACACCGGGATGTACAACGGCAGAATCAGCAGCGCCAGTAACAGGCCACCGCGTTTCAGACCGACCGTCAGCGCCGCGCCCACCGCGCCGAGCAAGCTCAGCACCGGTGTACCCAGCAACAACGAAAGCAGCAATACCGGCAGACACGCAGCCGGCAACCCGAGCATCAACGCCAGTAACGGCGAGAGCAAAACCAGTGCCAGCCCGGAAAAAAGCCAGTGTGCCAGCACCTTGGCCAATACCAGAAGTGGCAGGGGGTGCGGCGAAAGGACCCACTGTTCAAGGGATCCGTCTTCGAAATCACTGCGAAAAAGCCCGTCCAGCGAGAGCAGGACCGACAAGAGTGCCGCCACCCAGACTAACCCCGGGGACAAGTTTTGCAATACTTGAGTTTCCGGTCCGACGGCCAGCGGGAACAGCGCGATGACGATGGCGAAGAAAATCAGCGGATTGGCCAGCTCCGCCGGGCGGCGGAACAGCAGTCGGGATTCACGGGCAACCAGCAGGCCGAACACACTCATACCGCCCAATTCCCCAGATCGATGTCGCGATAACCGGCCGGCATCCGGCTCAGCGTGTGGTGGGTGGTCAACACCACCAGACCGCCCTGCTCGCAGTGATTGGCCAGGTGTTCTTCGAGTTGCGCCACGCCCTGCTTGTCCAGCGCGGTGAACGGTTCATCGAGAATCCACAGCGGCGGGCTGTCGAGGTAAAGGCGCGCCAACGCCACGCGGCGTTGCTGACCGGCGGACAGGCTATGACAGGGAACATCTTCGAAACCGCGCAATCCAACCGCCGCCAGTGCCTGCCAGATCGCGTCGCGTTCGGCAGGTTGATGCAGGGCGCAGAGCCAGGCGAGGTTTTCTTCCGGGGTGAGCAGGTCCTTGATGCCGGCGGCATGGCCGATCCACAGCAGGTTGCGCGCCAGTTCGCTGCGTTGCTCGCTCAGCGGTTTGCCGTTGAGCAGCACCTGACCGTCGGTCGGTTGCATCAGTCCGGACAGCAAACGCAAGAGACTGGTCTTGCCGCTGCCGTTGGGACCGCTGATCTGCACCATATCGCCACTGGCCAGTCTCAATTCGAGATTTTCGAAGAGCAGCCTGAGATCGCGCTCACACGCGAGGCCAACGGTTTGCAGGACAGGACTGGTCAAGGGTTCACGGGCCTTATACGGTTCAAGTCGGCTCTGGGGCGGCCGTTAAAGAGTTGCAGCATAAATGCAATGACGGCTCAATCCAGAGAGCTGCGTCAAACAATTGCTATGTTTTTTGAACGAACGGAAAGACGGGCGGCATTATACATGGCGTCTCTCCCTCTCCCGAGCGCATTTTCCTCAGGTTGTGTCCGCGTATGACAGGCGAAATGAACATCCTCCCGCTCCCGCAACCCACACCGGCGAACTCACGTTTGCAGGTCAGCGGTGAGCTGCTCAAGCTGTTGACGCCGATGGATGGACTGATTGCCGCCGGCCAGAGCGCCAAGGCCGAGGTGTTGTCGCTCAAGCCTGCGGACCAGGCCTTTCAGGTGCTGCTCAAGGTCACCCTCGACAGCGGCCGTCAGACCACCGTGCAGGCGACCAGCCCCCTGCCGCTGCCGCAAGGCACCAACCTGGCCGTCACCCAGCCGTCGGCAGGTAATCTCGCGGTCACCGTGCAACAGGCCATCGCCACGGCTGTCGCCACCCTAACCCGCATCGATACCGCGCAATTGCCGGTAGGCACGCTGCTGCAAGGCAAAGTGCTGACGAATCAGGCCTTGCCGCAGGTGCCGGGGCAGCCGACGGTGTTCCGCTCGACGGTCAGCCTGCTCAACACGGTATTGAGCGGCAGCACCCTGAGCCTCGACAGCCCGCAACCGTTACGCATCGGCACCCTGCTGTCGGCGCTGGTACAGGATTCCCAGACCCTGAAATTCCTGCCGCTGAGCAATCGCCAGGAACAATTGGCGGTCAGTCAGCAACTGGTCAGCCAGCAGAGCCGCCAGGGCTCGCTGGACGGTTTGCTGAAAATGCTCCAGAGCCTGCCGCCCGCCGACGATCAGACCTCCAGTGATCTGCGCGCCGCCGTGGACCGGCTGCTGGCCAATCTGCCGGACGTCGAGCAACTGACCACGCCGAAAGGCCTGGCCCAGGCACTGCTCAACAGTGGCGCGTTTCTTGAAGCCAAACTGTTGACCGGGCAAAACCCGACGCTGACCCCGGACATGAAAGCCGATCTGCTCAAGCTGATCGCGCAACTCACCCCCGGCCTGCCCGGCAATACCAACCTGAACGCCATCATCGCCGCCAACACACTGGCCCAGGCGATGCCGAGCTTCGTGCGCAATGCCCTCGGCATGCTCGGTCAGGTCAGCGCCAAACCGGTGCCGAGCAGCTTCCCGCTGCCGGACCGGCTGTTGCAAAGCCTGGAAGGTGAAGGTGATCTGGAACATCTGCTGCGCCTGGCGGCCGCCGCTGTCTCGCGCCTGCAAAGCCATCAGCTGTCGAGCCTGGAGCAGACCGGCGTGACCGACGACGGTCGACTGCTCAGCACCTGGCAGCTGGAAATCCCGATGCGCAATATGCAGGACATCGTGCCGTTGCAGGTCAAGTTCCAACGCGAGGAAGCTCCGCAGCAAGAGCAACAGAACGATCGCCGTGACAGCGAACGCGAAACCAAGCAACAACTGTGGCGCGTCGATCTGGCCTTCGACATGGAGCCGCTGGGGCCAATGCAGATTCAGGCGCAACTGATCAGTGGCAGTCTCTCAAGCCAGTTGTGGGCCGAGCGGCCGTTCACGGCAAGCCTGATCGAAAACAACCTGAGCGCCCTGCGCCAGCGTCTGCTGGATTCGGGGCTCAACGTCGGCGATCTCGACTGCCACCTCGGCACCCCGCCGCAAGGCAACCAAACCCGTCTCGAACACCGCTGGGTCGACGAAACCGCATGAACGATTCCACTGCTCCACGCCAGGCCATCGCCCTCAAATACGACGGCAGCCACGCCCCGACCCTCACCGCCAAGGGTGACGAGGAACTGGCCGAAGAAATCCTGCGGATCGCCCGCGAGTGTGAAGTGCCGATTTACGAGAACGCCGAGCTGGTGAAGTTGCTGGCGCGGATGGAGCTGGGCGACAGCATTCCACAGGAGCTGTACCTGACGATTGCCGAGATCATCGCGTTTGCCTGGAACCTCAAGGGCAAGTTCCCGGCGGGACAGGACCCGAATGCACCGATGGTCGAGAAAGACGTCACCGAGCGCGGCGACGATTACTGAAGGCAAAAAAAATCGCAGTCATCGATGACTGCGATTTTTCGTTTTGACTTGCCGCGTGAAGCGCTTAGCTGCTTCTGTGCAACTTGCGCATCAACTCCGCCTCAGCCTGGGTCAACCCGCAGGACTGCGTCAGCTCATCGACACTCGCGCCCATCCCGACCAGTTTCGCCGCTTGAGCGAATGACAGGCTGGAAGGATCGCGCTGTTCGAGCTGGGCGAGTTTGTCCGGAATCGGGCCGACGACCGCGCGCAGTTCGTGCAGGGCTTCGCCCATGCGCACGTTGCCGTTCTGGTAATCGTCGACACGCTTGGCCAGGTCCTTGATGCGCTGATCACGCAGCGCATCGCCCTGGGCCTGTTGCGCAGCGATCACGCGCTGCGCCTTGATGTACGCCAGAAACATCGCCAGCGTGCCTGCCCAGAACAGGAACAGGACAATGACCGCTACCTCGAGAATCAATCAGATATTCTCCAGTTCCGACCATTCTTCTTCGCTCATCATCTTGTCCAGCTCGACCAGGATCAGCAACTCGTTGTTCTTGTTGCACACGCCCTGGATGAACTTGGCCGACTCTTCGTTACCGACGTTCGGTGCGGTCTCGATTTCCGACTGACGCAGGTAAACCACTTCAGCGACGCTGTCGACCATGATGCCCACAACCTGCTTGTCGGCTTCGATGATGACGATACGGGTGTTGTCGCTGATCTCGCCGCTCATCAGGCCGAAGCGCTGACGGGTGTCGATCACGGTCACCACGTTGCCGCGCAGGTTGATGATGCCCAGCACGTAGCTTGGCGCACCCGGAACCGGCGCGATTTCGGTGTAGCGCAGGACTTCCTGAACGCGCATCACGTTGATGCCGTAGGTTTCATTGTCCAGCTTGAAGGTTACCCATTGCAGGATCGGATCTTCGGAACCCTTTGCCGCCGTCGCCTTGTCGTTCATACCCTAGCCCCTCGAAATACCGCAATGGCGGTGTGTGTCTCGTGTGCCGGCATTGCATGCCGGTGCGTGTCTGTTATGTAAGTGTTATGTCGGTTTGTGGTTCGGCTTACTGCCGGACATGTGCTTTGCCCCACCGCTGGCGATCAACTCGGCCAGAGCGGAGACATCGAGCAAGGCGCACATGTGTTCAATCACCGTGCCCGCGAGCCATGGCCGCTGACCTCGGTGAGTCCTCCATTTGATTTCATTCGGATCCAGACGCAACGAGCGACTGACCTGATGCACCGCCAGCCCCCACTCGTAACCTTGTACCGAAATCACGTACTGCAGGCCCTGACGGAAGTCATCGCGATAGCGATCCGGCATGACCCAGCGTGCGGTGTCCAGCACCTTCAGGTTCCCCGCCTGGCTTGGCAGGATGCCGAGGAACCATTCCGGCTGACCGAACAGCGGCGTCAACTCATGGCCGGCCAGCGAATAGATCGAGCCGAGGCACACCAGCGGCACCGCCAGGGTCAGCCCGGCCACATCGAACAACAGGCATTCGAACGCTTCCGACGCCCAGGCCGGGCGACCATCAGTCTCTACCGGCGGCGGTGTATTGCTCGGTGGCAGATGCACTTCCACCAGCGGCGCAACCAGTGCCTGCTCGACGACCTGTTCGACCGGCGCAACGACTGGCACCGGCGCGGGCGGCTCGACCGGAGTCGGCTCGGGTTGCGCTTGCAGAAGCTGGGTTTGCAGCAGCGGCGCGAGGGTTGACACCACACGCACCGGCTCGGGTTCCTTGATCAGCGGTGCGGGAGCCTTGGCCACTACAGCGGCAGGCGCTGCAACCGGGGCCGCTGGCCTGGCGGCTTTCTGCGCATCGCGAGCCTGTTCTTCAAGCACCGCGGCCTGGAACTCATCGAGCTCGGCGGTGCTTTCAACCACCTCGACAGGCGCTTCGATTTCCTGCGGGATCTCTTCCGTCACATCCTCCAGCAAGCTGTCCAGATAGGACTGCAAAGCCAGTTGCGGACGCGAAGTCAGTTTGATCGGCCGATTCATGCTCAGGCCACCTGCGGAACGAGTTGTTGCGCCAGCAGATGCTTGAGCAGCGCGCGGTAGGCCAGCACGCCACGGCTCTTGCCGTCGAATTGCGAAGGCGTGACACCGGCACGGCTGGCGTCGCGCAGACGCGTATCGACCGGGATGTAACCCTGCCAGATCTCTTCCGGAAATTTGTCGCGCAGCACGCGCAAGGTGCCCATCGACGCCTGGGTGCGGCGGTCGAACAAGGTCGGCACGATGCTGAACGGCAGCGCCTGTTTGCGCGAGCGGTTGATCATCGCCAGGGTGTTGACCATGCGCTCCAGACCTTTGACGGCCAGGTGCTCGGTCTGCACCGGGATCACTAGTTGCTGGCTCGCGGCCAGTGCGTTGACCATCAGCACGCCGAGCAACGGCGGGCTGTCGATGATTGCGTAATCGAAGTCCTGCCACAGCTGCGCCAGACTCTTGGCGATCACCAGGCCCAAGCCACTCTGCCCCGGCGACTGGCGCTCGAGGGTGGCCAGCGCGGTGCTGGACGGCAGCAGGGAAATGCGTTCATCACTGGTTGACAGCAGCAACTGGCCCGGCAGGCCTTGCGGCACACTGCCCTTGTGCAGGAACAGGTCGTAGTTGCTGTGTTCCAGGCTGTCGGGGTCGTAACCGAAATAGCTGGTCATCGAGCCGTGCGGGTCGAGATCGACCACGACCACGCGTTTGCCCGCCTCTGCCAGCAAACCGGCTAAAGCGATGGAAGAAGTGGTTTTACCAACACCACCCTTTTGATTGGCGACTGCCCAGACTCTCATTCGGATTGTTCCTCCCGGCCGAGATGCTCGGCCGAGACATGGCTCAGCGTATTAATGCGGGCGACGGAGAATTGACGGCACTCTCGCGTCCCGGCGTCTTGACCGGGGTCGGTGCAGTTTGTGTGCCAGCACGCTTCAACGCGGCATCCGGTTGCGCATTCGCGGTTCCGGTGCCTGTGAGGCTGCGACGAACATCGAGATTGCGCGACACCACCAGCACCACGCGACGGTTCTTCGCCCGGCCTTCGGCCGTGGCGTTGTTGGCCACCGGCTGGAATTCGCCATAGCCCACCGAGGCCAGGCGGCCAGGGTTGACGCCCTGCATCGCCAGCATCCGCACGATGCTCGCCGAACGCGCCGAGGACAGTTCCCAGTTGGTCGGGTACTGCGCGGTGCGGATCGGTTGATCGTCGGTGAAGCCTTCGACGTGGATCGGGTTGTCGAACGGTTTGAGGATCGCTGCAACCTTGTCGATGATGTTGAACGCGATGTCGCTCGGCATCGCATCACCGCTGCCGAACAACAGGCTGGAGTTGAGTTCGATCTCGACCCACAGCTCGTTGCCGCGCACGGTCATCTGGTTCGAGGAGATCAGGTCGCCGAACGCCGCGCTGATATCGTCGGCGATGCTTTTCAGCGGATCGCTGGCACCGGCGATACCGGCATCGACCTGTTCGGCGTCCTTGACCAGCGGCTTGGCCGGGGTCACGGTCTTCGGTCGCTCGTCGCCGATCGGGATCGGCTTGAGCGAGCGGTCGGAGTCGGTGAAGACCCCGATCAGCGCTTCGGAGATGACCTTGTACTTGCCTTCGTTGATCGACGAGATGGAGTACATCACCACGAAAAAAGCGAACAGCAAGGTGATGAAGTCGGCATAGGAAACCAGCCAGCGTTCATGGTTTACATGCTCTTCATGTTGGCGACGACGTGCCATGAGGTTAGTCCCTTAATCCATGAAGCCCTGAAGCTTCAACTCGATGGAGCGTGGGTTTTCACCTTCGGCGATCGACAAAATGCCTTCCAACAACATTTCGCGATAACGCGACTGCCGCAACGCGATTGACTTCAATTTGGCTGCCACCGGCAGCAGGATCAGGTTGGCACTGGCCACACCGTAGATGGTGGCAACGAACGCCACGGCGATGCCGCTGCCCAGTTGCGTCGGATCGGCCAGGTTGCCCATCACGTGGATCAGGCCCATCACCGCACCGATGATACCGATGGTCGGCGCGTAGCCGCCCATGCTTTCAAAGACCTTGGCGGCCTCGATGTCGCGGGCTTCCTGGGTGTAGAAATCCACTTCGAGGATGCTGCGGATCGCTTCCGGCTCGGCGCCGTCGACCAGCAGTTGCAGGCCTTTGCGCGAGTAGGCATCAGGCTCGGCATCCGCCACGCCTTCCAGACCCAGCAGGCCTTCCTTGCGGGCGGTGAGGCTCCAGTTGACCACGCGGTCGATGCCGCCAGCCAGATCGACACGAGGCGGAAAGAAAATCCAGGCGAGGATCTGCATGGCGCGCTTGAACGCGCTCATCGGAGATTGCAGCAGCGCGGCACCGATGGTGCCGCCCAGCACGATCAGCGCCGCCGGGCCGTTGGCCAGCGCGCCGAGGTGGCCGCCTTCAAGGTAGTTGCCGCCGATGATGGCGACAAACGCCATGATGATCCCGATAAGGCTTAGAACATCCATCAGATACACGCCTCGACGATGTGCTTGCCGATATCGTCCAGGCCGTACACCGCATCCGCGAGGTCGGCTTTGACGATGGCCATCGGCATGCCGTAAATCACGCAGCTGGCTTCATCCTGGGCCCAGACCGTGCTGCCGCCCTGTTTGAGCAGGCGTGCGCCTTCGCGGCCGTCGGCGCCCATGCCGGTCAACACGACCGCCAGAACTTTGTCGTTGTAGGACTTCGCCGCGGAACCGAAAGTGATGTCCACGCAAGGCTTGTAGTTCAGACGCTCGTCGCCCGGCAGGATTTTCACCGCGCCACGGCCGTCGATCATCATCTGCTTGCCACCCGGCGCCAGCAGCGCCAGGCCCGGACGCAGGATGTCGCCATCCTCGGCTTCCTTGACGCTGATGCGGCAGAGCTTGTCCAGACGCTCGGCGAACGCCTTGGTGAAGGCTGCCGGCATGTGCTGGATCAGCACGATCGGCGCCGGGAAGTTGGCCGGCAACTGGGTCAGAACCCGTTGCAGGGCAACCGGGCCGCCAGTCGACGTGCCGATAGCCACCAGTTTGTAGGCTTTGCGTTTCGGCGCTGCCGACGAAGTGCTGGCCGCCGGAGCGCGAGCCGGTGCAGGCGCAGGTGCCGGACGAGCCGGAGCACTGTGGCTGCCAAAGCTCGACGGCGCCGCTGCCGGAGTCGGCGCAGGCGCAGGTGCAGCGGCAGGCGCCGGCGCACTGTAGGCACTGAAACGACGGTTACTGCGCGAGATGCTGTGCACCTTCTCGCACAGCAGTTGCTTGACCTTCTCCGGATTGCGGGAGATGTCTTCGAAATTCTTCGGCAGGAAATCCACCGCACCGGCATCCAGCGCATCCAGGGTTACCCGGGCGCCTTCATGGGTCAGCGAGGAGAACATCAACACCGGGGTCGGGCAGCGCTGCATGATGTGCCGCACGGCCGTGATGCCGTCCATCATCGGCATCTCGTAGTCCATGGTGATCACGTCCGGCTTGAGGGCCAGGGCCTGATCGATCGCCTCTTTACCGTTGGTTGCCGTACCGACAACCTGGATGCTCGGATCCGCTGAAAGAATTTCCGAGACGCGGCGGCGGAAAAAACCCGAATCGTCCACCACCAGGACTTTGACTGCCATAAACACTCCATTAGGTGCAGCGGGACGTTGTCGCCCCGCTGCCCCGGATTCAAATACGCCGTGCGGCGTAACGCTTGAGCATGCTTGGAACATCGAGAATCAGCGCAATGCGGCCGTCACCGGTAATGGTGGCGCCGGACATGCCCGGGGTTCCCTGCAGCATTTTGCCCAATGGCTTGATGACCACTTCTTCCTGGCCGACCAGTTGATCGACGACGAAGCCGATCCGCTGAGTGCCCACCGAAAGGATCACCACATGGCCTTCACGCTGCTCTTCGTGAGCCGCGGAGCTGACCAGCCAGCGCTTGAGGTAGAACAATGGCAGCGCCTTGTCCCGCACGATCACCACTTCCTGGCCATCCACCACGTTGGTGGTCGACAGGTCGAGGTGGAAGATTTCGTTGACGTTCACCAGCGGGAACGCGAACGCCTGGTTGCCGAGCATCACCATCAGGGTCGGCATGATCGCGAGCGTCAGCGGCACCTTGATGACGATTTTCGAGCCGGCGCCCTTGGTCGAGTAGATGTTGATCGAACCGTTGAGCTGAGAAATCTTGGTCTTCACCACGTCCATGCCCACACCGCGGCCGGACACGTCGGAGATCTCGGTCTTGGTCGAGAAACCCGGGGCGAAGATCAGGTTGTAGCATTCGGTATCGCTCAGGCGATCGGCAGCATCCTTGTCCATCACACCGCGTTTCACGGCGATGGCACGCAGGACGTTCGGGTCCATGCCTTTGCCGTCGTCGGAAATCGACAGCAGGATATGGTCGCCTTCCTGCTCGGCCGCCAGGATCACCTTGCCGCCACGGGCCTTGCCCGAGGCTTCGCGCTCTTCCGGCGACTCGATACCGTGGTCGACCGCGTTGCGCACCAAGTGGACCAGCGGGTCGGCCAGAGCCTCGACGAGGTTCTTGTCGAGGTCGGTCTCTTCGCCCACCAGTTCCAGGTTGATCTCTTTCTTGAGCTGACGCGCCAGATCGCGAACCAGACGCGGGAAGCGGCCGAAGACTTTCTTGATCGGCTGCATCCGGGTCTTCATTACCGCGGTCTGCAAGTCGGCGGTGACCACGTCGAGGTTCGACACGGCCTTCTGCATCGATTCGTCGCCGCTGTTCAGGCCCAGGCGCACCAGACGGTTACGCACCAGTACCAGCTCGCCGACCATGTTCATGATTTCGTCGAGACGTGCGGTGTCCACACGAACGGTGGTTTCGGCTTCGCTCGCCGGTTTTTCCGGTGGCGGAGTCGCCGGCGCACGGGCCGGAGCCGGTGCAGCAGCGGCGGCTGGCTTGGCCGGTTCGGCTTTAGGCTCAGGCGCTTTTGCAGCAGGTTTTGCCGCAGCGGCCGGGGCCTTGGCGGCAGGTGCTGCAACAGCAGAAGCATTGCCGGCCGTCACCACGGCACCGGTGGCGACGTCAGTGAACTTGCCTTTGCCATGCAGATCGTCGAGCAGCGATTCGAACTCATGGTCGCTGATCAGATCGCTACCGGCCGCAGCCGCTGCCGGAGCAGCAGATGCAGGCACCGACGCAATCGCCGATTCCAGCGCATCGACGGCAAAGTTGCCCTTGCCGTGCAACTGATCGAGCAAGGCTTCGAATTCGTCGTCGGTGATGTCGGAGCTGTCGCCCGCCGCCGGAGCAGCCGGTGCAGCGGCTGTCGGTGCCACGGCGTCGGCCGCGAACTGGCCCTTGCCGTGCAACTGGTCGAGCAGCGACTCGAATTCGGCGTCGGTGATTTCATCGCTGACTGCTTCATCGGAAGCAGGCGCAGCGGCAGCCGCCGGGGCTTCAGCTTCGGCCTTGACGGCGTTCAGCGAGTCCAGCAACTGTTCAAATTCGTTATCGGTGATATCGCCCGAATCGCCTTCGACGACCAGTTCTTCGATCATCTCGGCAACAGGCGAAGCCGGGGCTTCATCCGCCGATTGCGGTTCAGCCAGACGCGCCAGGGCAGCCAGCAGTTCCGGCGTTGCGGCAGTAATCGGACTGCGATCGCGGACTTCGCTGAACATGCTGTTCACCGCGTCCAGCGCTTCGAGCACCACGTCCATCAGTTCTGCATCTACGCGACGCTCACCCTTGCGCAGGATGTCGAACACGTTTTCGGCGATGTGACAGCACTCCACCAGCTCATTGAGCTGAAGGAAGCCGGCGCCCCCTTTTACAGTGTGGAAACCGCGAAAAATTGCGTTGAGCAGATCTGCGTCATCCGGACGGCTTTCCAGCTCGACCAGTTGTTCGGACAGTTGCTCAAGAATCTCGCCGGCCTCAACCAGGAAATCCTGAAGGATCTCTTCATCGGCGCCGAAGCTCATTAGGGGGTGCTCCTACAGGTCTAAAAACCCAAAAAACCTATAATTCCAAAACTCTAGAATCCAAGGCTGGATAACAAATCGTCCACATCGTCCTGACCGGACACAACGTCTTCTCGTTTATCGGCATGAATCTGCGGACCTTCACCCTGCGAGAGATGTTTTTGTGGATCTTTTTCAGCGAGCATCGCCGCACGGTCATGTTCGATGCCCGCAAAGCGGTCCACCTGACTGGCCATGAGCACGAGTTTGAGCAGATTGCTTTCGACTTCGGTGACCAACTGGGTCACGCGCTTGATCACCTGACCTGTGAGGTCCTGGTAATCCTGGGCCAGCAGAATGTCGTTGAGGTTGCTCGACACCGCGCGGTTGTCCGCGCTGCTGCGTGCCAGAAAACCGTCGACCCGACGCGCCAGCTCGCGGAACTCTTCAGCCCCGACTTCACGGCGCATGAAACGTCCCCAGTCGGCACTCAATGCCTGGGCTTCGTCAGCCAGGCCATTGACCACCGGCGTGGCGCTTTCCACCAGGTCCATGGTGCGGTTGGCCGCCGCTTCAGTCAGCTTGACCACATAGCCCAGACGCTCGGTCGCATCAGTGATCTGCGATACTTCCTCGGCCTGCGGCATATGCGGGTCGATCTGGAAGTTGACGATTGCACTGTGCAGTTCGCGCGTGAGCTTGCCCACTTCCTGGTACAGGCCACGGTCACGGGTCTGATTGAGCTCATGGATCAGTTGCACAGCGTCGCCGAACCTGCCTTTTTCAAGGCTTTCGACCAGTTCGACCGCGTGTTTTTTCAGAGTCGACTCGAAGTCGCCCTGTGAAGATTCGTTATGCTCCATAGCTCCCCCGCGCGTCATCAGCCGATGCGTTCGAAAATCTTCTCGATTTTTTCTTTCAGCGCCTGAGCCGTGAAAGGTTTGACCACGTAGCCGTTAACGCCGGCCTGGGCCGCTTCGATGATCTGCTCGCGCTTGGCTTCAGCAGTCACCATCAGCACTGGCAGGTGCTTGAGTTTTTCATCGGCGCGCACGTGACGCAGCAGGTCGATACCGGTCATGCCAGGCATGTTCCAGTCGGTCACCAGAAAGTCGATGCTGCCGCTGTTGAGCACCGGAATGGCAGTGGTGCCATCGTCGGCTTCAACGGTGTTGGTGAACCCAAGGTCACGCAACAGGTTCTTGATGATCCGCCGCATCGTTGAGAAGTCATCAACGATGAGGATTTTCATGTCTTTGTTCAATTCGACCTCCAAGCAGTCTTAAACGCGCCCAGCACCTGGACGCGCCATTTCAATCAATCCGGCAAAGCACTCGATGACTGTCTGGAGCACAACAGAGCAAGACCGGTGCCGTTCACCACCGCACCAGCCTCGTTCGCAGCGTCCCCACACTGCCTTCAGCGCGCTCGCCACTCCCCCAAACGCCCCCGCAAGCGGGCCGCGCACTGGCTGTGTAACTGGCTGACCCGCGATTCACTGACGCCAAGGACTTCACCGATTTCCTTGAGGTTCAGCTCTTCGTCGTAGTACAGCGCCAACACCAGTCGCTCACGCTCCGGCAAATTGGCAATCGCGTCCGCCAACGCAGCCTGGAAGCGCTCATCTTCCAGATCGCGCGACGGCTCAAGATGAGCACTTGCGCCATCCTCGTGCAGCCCTTCGTGTTCGCCGTCCTGCAACAGGTCGTCGAAACTGAACAGTCGGCTGCCCAGGGTGTCGTTCAAAATCCCGTAGTAATCGTCGAGACTCAATTGGAGTTCGGCCGCAACCTCGTGATCTTTAGCGTCACGGCCGGTTTTAGCTTCAATCGAGCGAATCGCGTCGCTGACCATACGGGTGTTGCGGTGAACCGAGCGCGGTGCCCAGTCCCCCTTGCGTACTTCATCGAGCATCGCGCCGCGGATCCGGATGCCCGCGTACGTTTCGAAACTGGCGCCTTTGCTGGCGTCGTATTTGGTCGAGACTTCGAGCAGGCCGATCATCCCGGCCTGGATCAGGTCTTCGACCTGCACACTGGCCGGCAATCGCGCCAGCAAGTGGTAAGCAATGCGTTTGACCAGTGGCGCGTAACGCTCGATCAGCTCGTACTGCGCGTCACGTGCCGACTTCTTGTAGAAATTCATACCGCTGGCGGTCATAGCACAGGTCCTGCCGTTTGCTGCACGAGGCGCTCGACGAAAAATTCGAGGTGGCCGCGCGGATTGGCGGGCAGCGGCCAGGTGTCGACCTTTTGCGCGATCGCCTTGAACGCCAGTGCGCACTTGGAACGCGGGAAGGCTTCATAGACCGCACGCTGCTTCTGCACCGCCTTGCGCACGCTTTCGTCGTAAGGCACCGCACCGACGTATTGTAGGGCGACGTCGAGGAAGCGATCCGTGACCTTGGTCAACTTGGCGAACAGATTGCGACCTTCCTGCGGGCTCTGGGCCATGTTGGCTAGGACGCGGAAGCGGTTCATGCCGTAATCGCGGTTCAGCAGTTTGATCAGGGCGTAGGCGTCGGTGATCGAGGTCGGCTCGTCGCAGACCACCAGCAACACTTCTTGCGCTGCGCGAACGAAACTGACTACCGAGTCACCAATACCCGCAGCAGTGTCGATCACCAGTACGTCGAGATTGTCGCCGATGTCGCTGAACGCCTGAATCAGACCGGCATGCTGGGCCGGGCTCAGGTGAACCATGCTCTGCGTGCCGGAAGCGGCCGGCACGATGCGGATCCCGCCGGGGCCTTGCAACAGCACGTCGCGCAGCTCGCAGCGGCCCTCGATCACATCGGCCAGGGTACGTTTGGGCGTGAGGCCCAGCAGAACGTCGACGTTCGCCAGACCCAGGTCGGCGTCCAGCAGCATGACCCGACGGCCAAGCTCTGCCAGCGCCAGGGACAAGTTCACTGACACGTTAGTCTTGCCGACGCCACCTTTGCCGCCGGTCACCGCGATCACCTGTACGGGATGCATGCTGCCCATGTTATTTCTTTACCTTGTCTTGCATAGACGGAGGCCACATTACTGGCTGCGCGTTCACAACCGGAACAATGCATGGCAGACCATCGATGTAGGTACAAAAACTGTTCATTACCTCAGCCAACCTGCTTGGTGGGACTGTGGTAGATATCAGCGAACATGTCAGCCATGGCTTCTTCGCTGGGTTCTTCCTGCATTTGCACACTGACGGCGCGGCTGACCAATTGATGACGGCGCGGCAGATGCAGATCATCCGGAATCCGTGGGCCGTCGGTCAGGTAGGCGACCGGCAGTTCATGACTGATCGCCAGGCTCAGCACCTCGCCAAGGCTGGCCGTCTCATCCAGTTTAGTCAGGATGCACCCGGCGAGCCCGCAACGCTTGTAACTGTGATAAGCGGCGGTTAGAACCTGTTTCTGGCTGGTGGTTGCCAGTACCAGATAATTTTTTGACCGAATGCCACGACCGGCCAGGCTTTCCAGCTGCATGCGCAGTGCCGGATCGCTGGCCTGCAGGCCGGCGGTATCGATCAGCACCACGCGTTTGCGCAGCAGTGGATCCAGCGCCTGCACCAGGGACTGGCCCGGGTCGACGTGGGTCACCGACACATTGAGGATCCGGCCCAGGGTTTTCAACTGTTCCTGAGCACCGATGCGGAAGCTGTCCATGCTCACCAGCGCAATGTTCTGCGCGCCGTACTTGAGCACGTAACGGGCGGCCAGCTTGGCCAGGGTGGTGGTCTTGCCCATGCCGGCAGGACCGACCATGGCAATGATCCCGCCCTCTTCCAGCGGCTCGACTTCCGGGGTGGCGATCATCCGCGCCAGGTGCGCCAGCAACATGCGCCAGGCCTGACGAGGTTCTTCGATATCGCTGGTCAGCGCCAGCAGGTCGCGGGACAACGGGCCGGACAAGCCGATGCGTTGCAGACGACGATAAAGGTTCGCCTGAGCCGGACGGCTGCCTTGCAGCTGATTCCAGGCCAGAGTGCCGAGCTGCACTTCCATCAGCTCGCGCAGGCTGTTGAGTTCGAAACGCATCGAATCCAGCGCACGCGGATCAACGCCAGCGGCAGCCGGCGCAGGCGCAGGTGCCGGACGCGCCGGAGCAGCGTAAGTCGGTTCTGTCAGAGGCTCGGCAGCCGTCAGCGGCAGGCCGGCGGTCAATGGCAGACCGGAGAACAACTGGCGATTGGTGTTGCCGTCGGCCTCACCACGCATGCTCAGTTCGGCCTGGGCGGTGACGATGCGCGACTGGGTCTTGCGCAGCTCGTCTTCGAGTTCCATGTTCGGAACCCGTGGCGCCAGCGCCGACAGTTTGTAATCCAGCGCCGCCGTCAGCTCGACGCCGCCGGCAATGCGGCGGTTGCCAATGATGGCGGCATCAGCGCCCAGCTCATCACGAACCAGCTTCATGGCCTGACGCATATCGGCGGCGAAAAAACGCTTAACTTGCATAAACCACTACCTCAGCCGTTGGGCCCTACTGTCGCAACGATGGTCACTTGCTTGTTGTCCGGAATTTCCTGGTAGGCCAGCACATGCAGTCCAGGGACTGCCAGGCGGCCAAAGCGCGAGAGCATCGCGCGAACCGGGCCTGCTACCAACAGGATCACCGGCTGACCTTGCATTTCCTGACGCTGCGCCGCTTCGATGAGCGAACGCTGCAGCTTCTCGGCCATGCTTGGCTCCAGCAGAACGCCCTCTTCCGAGCCTTGTCCTGCCTTCTGCAGACTATTGAGCAATATTTGTTCCAACCTTGGCTCCAGCGTGATAACTGGCAGCTCCGACTCAGTCCCTACAATGCTTTGGACGATGGCGCGAGAAACGCCGACCCGCACAGCGGCCACCAAAGCGGCGGTATCTTGACTCTTGGCGGCATTGTTGGCGATGGCTTCGGCAATGCTGCGGATGTCGCGCACCGGCACGTGTTCGGCCAGCAGTGCTTGCAGCACCTTGAGCAGTTGCGACAGCGACACCACACCCGGCACCAGCTCTTCCGCCAGTTTTGGCGAGCTCTTGGCCAGCAATTGCATGAGTTGCTGCACTTCTTCGTGGCCGATCAGCTCACTGGAGTGCTTGTACAGAATCTGGTTCAAGTGCGTGGCGACCACGGTACTGGCATCCACTACGGTGTAACCGAGCGATTGTGCCTGGGCGCGCTGGCTGACTTCGATCCACACCGCCTCCAGGCCGAAAGCCGGATCTTTGGCGGTAATGCCGTTGAGCGTGCCGTAGACCTGCCCCGGGTTGATCGCCAGTTCGCGATCCGGGTAGATCTCGGCTTCGGCCAGGATCACGCCCATCAGGGTCAGGCGATAGGCACTCGGCGCCAGGTCGAGGTTGTCGCGGATGTGCACGGTCGGCATCAGGAAGCCCAGATCCTGCGAGAGCTTCTTGCGCACGCCCTTGATCCGCGCCAGCAATTGCCCGCCCTGGTTGCGGTCCACCAGCGGAATCAGGCGATAACCGACTTCCAGGCCGATCATGTCGATTGGCGTCACGTCGTCCCAGCCCAGCTCCTTGGTTTCCATGGCGCGGGCCGGCGAAGGCAGCAGCTCCTGCTGACGCTGAACCTCTTGCAGCGCCTGCACCTTGGCGACGTTCTGCTTTTTCCAGAACAGGTACGCGCCACCAGCCGCCAGGGCCGCCATGCTCAGGAAGGAGAAGTGCGGCATGCCCGGCACCAGGCCCATGACCGCCATCAGACCGGCCGCCACCGCCAGCGCTTTCGGCGAGGCGAACATCTGGCGATTGATCTGCTTGCCCATGTCTTCCGAACCGGAAGCACGGGTCACCATGATTGCTGCCGCTGTAGATAACAACAGTGATGGCAATTGCGCCACTAAACCGTCACCGATGGTCAGCAGGGCGTAAACCTTGCCGGCGTCGGCGAAGGTCATGTTGTGCTGGAAGATACCGACGGCCATGCCGCCGATCAGGTTGATGAACAGAATCAGCAGGCCGGCGATGGCGTCACCGCGAACGAACTTGCTGGCACCGTCCATCGAACCGTAGAACTCAGCCTCTTGGGCGACTTCGGAACGACGGGCCTTGGCCTGGTTCTGGTCGATCAGACCGGCGTTGAGGTCGGCGTCGATTGCCATTTGTTTGCCGGGCATCGCGTCGAGGGTGAAACGCGCGCTCACCTCGGAAATCCGCCCGGCACCCTTGGTGACCACGACGAAGTTGATGATCATCAAAATCGCGAAGACCACGATACCGACCACGTAGTTACCGCCGATCACCACCTCACCGAAGGCCTGGATCACCTTACCGGCAGCGGCGTGGCCGTCCTGACCGTGGAGCATTACCACCCGCGTCGACGCCACGTTCAGCGCCAGTCGCAACAGCGTCGCCACCAGCAGGATCGTCGGGAACACCGCGAAATCCAGCGGCCGCAACGCGTACACGCAGACCAGCAGCACGACGATCGACAGGGCAATGTTGAAGGTGAAGAAGACGTCGAGCAGGAACGGCGGCACCGGCAACATCATCATCGCCAGCATGACCAGCAGCAACAGCGGCACACCCAGATTGCCCCGACTGAGATCGGCAATGTTCGAGCGAGCACTGTTGATTAACTGAGAGCGATCCACCGGTTTTCCCCGTTCCTTTAAAGCAAACTTTTGACGCCCAGAGCGGGCGCACGGCGGCTACTGCAAGAAGCCTTCCAACTTTTGCGGGAACGGGGAATAGAGCGATTTGAACAGTTTTATGGCGCGCACTTTACGACTTGGTGGCCGCAAGGATCTGTTGTGGAGGGATATCCCCAAATTGCAGTCCTGTGGGGTTTATATACAAGGTGCCTTCACGCATCTGCGTATCGCCGACCGGAACCATATCCTCCCCCATATACCCCAAAGTCCCACGCTCGAAAGGCGCGTCTTGCGCCGGGTCATCATGAGCCTCGAAAAGCGTGAAGGCCCATTCGAACAGCATTAGAGGAAGGTCTTTGATTGTGATTGGAGGTGATGTGGACTGCCCCTCCAGCGGAGGGAATTTATATTTGCGGCCCGCAGTGATGACCAAAGGGTTTTGCATCAGGCCGAACCGAGGTTTGGCGACATACATTTGAAACGGCCACGAGGTAAACCAGTCCGCATCGTAATACAAGGGATCGCTGATCAAACCGAACAACGCCGCGGCAGAATCGATTGACCTTGTGACATCAGCGTACGTCCCAAACACCCCTAGCCCGGTCATCGGAACCCTGATCCTGTTGAGCCCGGAGTCGAAATACGCGGGGATCAATTCATTGGCCGCTTCCTTGAAGTAAGTAAAATCCAGAAAGGCGTGAAACGTCATCGTGTAACCAATAGCCGCCTCGTCTGGATAATCCTTCAGTTCGCCCGCCACAAATTGCAACTTCATGCCTTTGAGCTGTTTGTACTCGGACACGCTCATGATCCACACCTCCAAACGCCGGGGTAATTCCCGACACTCAGCAGACGCCGAGGGACACCAAACGTCTACTGTCAGAACTTACAGGTTCAGAGGTTGATCAGACGAACGGCACTGCGTGGAGATATCAGGATGCGGCCTGCTCGCGAGGAGCTCAGAGAGGGCAGCAAAAAGTACCTTTTAAACTCGGGTGTTTAAAAGACACCTTCAGACACGCCTTACAGGCTACGAATCCTTGCGCCGTTGCCTACAGCTACGCCAGAATCCGCCGGCTTGTGCGCCTTGGGGTCGGGTTCTATTGTGGGTCGGTCGCTGACGAATCAGCGATCGGGTTTAGCGACTCGGTTCAAGTTAAAGGCGCATCAGCGTTCCAGGCTCGGTTGCGGATCTGTATGTCTGCAATTTCGTTATGGTGGCTGTATGCGGGAGACCCATGCGGTCTGCCGGGTGCCTTTGACCGGTTCGCTAACCTGCGTACAGCCGCCACCTTCCTGTTTAGCGACTGGGTCTGGCGGCTCCACCCCAAAGGAGCTTCACCATACACCCAATCCACCCGAAACCGACCCTGCCTCGCCCTACGAATCCCTCGATTCCAGAAAGCTTCACGAAGCCGCCGACCGCGCCCTCGACCACTATCTCTGCCCGCCCGGATCCACGCCACCACCGCGCAAAACCCGCAGAATGTATGCCGTCACCGCAGACTTCAAAAACGAAGAGCTGCTGGTCGAGCTCTGCGAAACCCTCGCCTCCGCCAGAACCATCGCCAATGACTTCGCCCACCTCATGCCCGCCTCGCAGCGCAGGACATTGATGGGCATCGGGCAACTGATCATGCTCGGGGAGCTGGCAGCGAATCGGGTGCTGAATAATCTGGAACTACCGCCGTCGCAGAGCTCCGTGTAAAGGCTTGAGAAATGCGTCGTGGCGGCTGACACCTTCGCGATCAACACAGGTCATCGGGCATAAAAAAACCGCCACCGGGTTCAACAGGGGGCGGTTTTTTTGCTTCATCACTATCAGGAATCGCGCCGCAGATCCGGCGGGATCGGCAGATCGTCCTTGAGCGGTTCCGGGAACTTGCCCTTGCCCGCACGGTGCTGGCGGATCTGGTAGACGTAGGCCAGCACCTGAGCGACCGCCAGGTACAGACCGCCGGGAATTTCTTCTTCCAGCTCGGTGGAGTAGTAGATCGAACGCGCCAGGGCCGGCGATTCGAGCAGCATGACGTTGTTGGCCACGGCGATTTCGCGGATCTTCAGCGCCAGGAAGTCGCTGCCCTTGGCCAGCAGCATCGGCGCCCCGCCCTTCTCCGAGTCGTATTTGAGCGCCACGGCGTAGTGCGTCGGGTTGGTGATGACCACGTCGGCATCCGGGATCGCCGCCATCATCCGGCGCTGCGACATCTCGCGCTGGACCTGACGAATCCGCTGTTTGACCTCCGGCCGACCTTCCTGGTCCTTGTGCTCGTCGCGCACTTCCTGCTTGGTCATTTTGAGCTTTTTAATGCTCTCCCAGAGCTGCACCGGGACGTCGACGGCAGCGATGATGATCAAACCGCACGCCATCCACAAAGTGCTCCAGCCCACCAGTTGCAGACTGTGAATGATCGCCCGGTCCAGCGGTTCATGGGCAATGCGCAACAGATCGTCGACATCCCCGGACAACACCACCAGCGCCACCGCCAGAATGATCAGGAACTTGGCCAGCGCCTTGAGCAGTTCGATCACCGACTTCATGGAAAACATGCGCTTGAGACCCGCGCCTGGGTTCATCCGACTGAACTTGGGTGCCAGGGAACCCGCCGCAAACAGCCAGCCGCCGAGCGCGATCGGCCCGAGAAACGCCGCCAGCAGCAAGGTGATCATGATCGGCTGGATCGCTACCAATGCGATCACCCCGGAATTCATCAAGAACTTGCCCATGGAGCTCTGATCCATGATCACTTCGCGCGACAGCGTGAAGTTCAGGCGCATCAGCTCCATCAAGTCCTGCGCCAACATCCCGCCGAACACCAGCAGCGCACCGGAACCAGCGAGCATGATCGCCAGCGTGTTGAGCTCCTTGGAACGCGCAATCTCGCCTTTTTCCCGGGAGTCCTTCTTGCGCTTCTCCGTGGGGTCTTCTGTTTTATCCTGACCGCTCTCGCTCTCTGCCATGACTCAGCGCGCCTGTGCCAGTTCGCGTAGCAACTGCAAGGCCTCGACGGCCAGCGGCTGATACTGATTGAGAATGTCCGCCAGCCCGACCCAGACAATGAACAGGCCGAGCACGAGGGTCAGCGGGAAGCCGATCGAGAAAATGTTCAGCTGTGGCGCCGCCCGGGTCATCACACCGAATGCAATGTTGACCACCAGCAGCGCAGTGACGGCCGGCAGCACCAGCATCAATGCCGCGCCAAGCACCCAGCCGAGCTTGCCGGCCAGCTCCCAGTAATGCGCGGTCATCAGGCCTGCGCCGACCGGCAGCGTGGTGAAGCTTTCAGTCAGCACCTCAAAGACTACAAGGTGACCGTTCATGCCGAGGAACAGCAACGTCACCAGCATGGTGAAGAACTGCCCGATCACCGCCACCGACACGCCGTTGGTAGGGTCGATCATCGAGGCGAAGCCCATGCCCATCTGGATCGCAACGATCTGCCCCGCGACCACGAAGGCCTGGAAAAACAGTTGCAAGGAAAAGCCCAACACGGCGCCGACCAGGATTTGCTCGGCAATCAACAGCAAGCCACTGAGATCGAGCGGACTGACGGCCGGCATCGGCGGCAGGCTTGGCGCGATCACCACGGTGATCGCGAGGGCGAGGTAGAGACGGACGCGTTTGGGAACCAGCGTGGTGCCGAACACCGGCATCACCATCAGCATCGAGCCGATGCGAAACAGCGGCAGCATGAACGTCGCCACCCAGGTGCTGATCTGCGTGTCGGTCAACTGAAGCAGCGACTGCATGACTCAGCCGATGACCAGCGGAATGTTTTTGTACAGCTGGATGATGTATTCCATGAAGGTCTGGATGATCCACGGACCGCCGACAATCAGGGTCACCAGCATCACCAGCAGACGCGGCAGAAAGCTCAGGGTCTGTTCGTTGATCTGCGTGGCGGCCTGGAACATCGACACCAGCAGGCCCACCAGCAGACTCGGGATCACCAGAATCGCGACCATCATCGTGGTCAGCCACAAGGCTTCGCGAAAAATGTCGACCGCTACTTCTGGCGTCATGGCGATACACCTCCGAAACTGCTGGCCAGGGTGCCGATGATCAGCGCCCACCCATCCACCAGCACGAACAGCATGATCTTGAACGGCAGGGAAATGATCAGCGGCGAGAGCATCATCATACCCATCGCCATCAGCACACTCGCCACGACCAGGTCGATGATGAGGAACGGAATGAAGATCATGAAGCCGATCTGGAACGCGGTTTTCAGTTCAGACGTGACGAAGGCCGGCACCAGAATGGTCAGCGGCGCCTGATCCGGCGTCGCGATATCGGTGCGCTTGGACAGGCGCATGAACAGCTCGAGATCGCTGGAACGCGTCTGCGCGAGCATGAAGTCCTTGATCGGCACCTGCGCTTTTTCCACCGCTTGCTGGGCGGTGAGTTTCTCCGCCAGATACGGTTGCAGGGCATCGTTGTTCACCCGGTCAAACACCGGCGCCATGATGAACATGGTCAGGAACAGCGCCATGCCGGTGAGGATCTGGTTCGACGGCGTCTGTTGCAGACCGAGGGCCTGACGCAGGATCGAGAAGACGATGATGATCCGGGTGAAGCTGGTCATCAGGATGACGGCGGCCGGAATGAAGCTCAGCGCCGTCATGATCAGCAGGATCTGCAGGCTGACCGAATATTCCTGGGCACCGTTGGCGTTGGTGCCCAAGGTGATCGCCGGGATCGACAACGGATCGGCGGCGAACGCCAGTGGCGCGGCCAACATCAAGGCCAGGGTCAAGACGATGCGCAACGCACCCATTACTTCGTATCCTTTTGATCCTTGCCGAGGATCTTCAACAGATGCTGGGCAAATTCCGGAGTCGCTTTTTCGGAGGTCGCCGGGACGTCCACCGGTTCCTTGAGTACGTGCAGCGCGGTGATCGTGCCGGGGCTGAGACCCAGCAGGATCTGCTCCTTGCCGACCTGCACCAGCATCAGACGATCACGCGGACCGAGCGCCCGGGAACCGATCAGCTCGATCACCTGGCCCTTGCCCGCCGGGCCTGCCTGCTGCACCCGGCGCAACAGCCAGGCGAGGAAGAAGATCAACCCCAGCACCAGCAGCAGACCGAACACCAGCTGCGTCAATTGCCCGGCGACACCGCTGTTGACCGCAGGCGTCACCGCCGCAGCGGTGGCAGCCGCCGGCTCGGCGGCCATCACGATCGATGGCAGCGCCAGCGCCGAGGCCAGCAAAGAACCCAGAACCTTTTTCACTCAGCGCAGCTTCTTGATGCGTTCGCTTGGGCTGATCACGTCGGTCAGGCGGATGCCGAACTTTTCGTTGACCACAACCACTTCGCCGTGAGCGATGAGGGTGCCGTTGACCAGCACGTCCAGCGGCTCGCCGGCCAGACGATCGAGCTCGATCACCGAACCCTGGTTGAGTTGCAGCAGGTTGCGGATGTTGATGTCGGTGCTGCCCACTTCCATCGAGATCGACACCGGAATGTCGAGAATCACGTCCAGGTTCGGACCGTCAAGGGTCACCGGATCGTTGTTCTTCGGCACGCTGCCGAACTCTTCCATCGGCAGACGGTTGGAGCTGGAAACACCAGCGTCGGCGGCCAGCAGCGCGTCGATGTCGGCCTGCCCGGCTTCACCGGTTTCTTCCAGGGCGGCAGCCCACTCGTCGGCCAGTGCCTGATCGTCCTGGGCGTTCATATCGTCGTTCATCATTTGTCCTCGGCGGGCAACAATTCAGTTAAATGCGAAAGGGGTGTTGCGCCGCTTCAGCGGCGCTCGATCGGCTCGATCACCTGCAACGCGAGGTTGCCTTTGTGCGAGCCCATCTTGACCTTGAAGGCCGGCACGCCGTTGGCGCGCATGATCATGTCTTCCGGCATCTCGACCGGGATCACGTCACCCGGCTGCATGTGCAGGATGTCGCGCAGTTTCAACTGGCGGCGAGCCACGGTGGCACCGATCGGCACGTCGACATCGAGGACGTCCTGACGCAGGGCGTTGACCCAGCGCTCGTCCTGGTCGTCGAGGTCCGACTGGAAACCGGCGTCGAGCATTTCGCGCACCGGCTCGATCATCGAGTACGGCATGGTCACGTGCAGGTCGCCGCCACCGCCGTCGAGTTCGATGTGGAACGTGGAAACCACGATCGCTTCGCTCGGGCCGACGATGTTGGCCATGGCCGGGTTCACTTCCGAGTTGATGTACTCGAAGTTGACTTCCATGATCGCCTGCCAGGCTTCTTTCAGGTCGACGAACGCCTGTTCCAGCACCATGCGCACCACGCGCAGTTCGGTCGGGGTGAATTCACGCCCTTCGATCTTGGCGTGACGGCCGTCGCCGCCGAAGAAGTTGTCCACCAGCTTGAACACCAGTTTGGCGTCGAGGATGAACAGCGCGGTGCCGCGCAGGGGTTTGATCTTGACCAGGTTCAGACTGGTCGGCACGTACAGCGAGTGCACGTATTCGCCGAACTTCATCACCTGTACGCCACCGACGGCAACGTCCGCCGAGCGGCGCAGCATGTTGAACATGCTGATGCGGGTGTAACGGGCAAAACGCTCGTTGATCATCTCAAGAGTCGGCATGCGTCCGCGGACGATGCGATCCTGGCTGGTCAGGTCGTAGCTTTTGACACTGCCGGGTTCGGCAGCGTTATCGGTCTGTACCAGACCATCGTCGACGCCATGCAACAGCGCGTCGATTTCATCCTGGGACAGCAGATCCTGCACGGCCATGTCGTGTTCCTACTGCAGTACGAAATTAGTGAAAAGCAACTGTTCGATCACCACTTTGCCCAGCTCTTTCTGCGCCACTTCCTGGACGCTGGCCGTGGCCTTCTGGCGCAACATCTCTTGACCGACCGGCGTCGCCAAAGTGGCGAAATCCTGACCGGAGAAGAGCATCACCAGGTTGTTGCGGATCACCGGCATGTGCACTTTGAGCGCTTCAAGATCGGCCTGATTGCGCGCCAGCATGGTGATGCTCACCTGCATGTAGCGCTGACGGCCGTTCTGGTTGTAGTTGGCCACGAAGGCCGGCGCCATCGGCTCGAAAATCGCCGCTTGCTTGCCGACCGGAGCAGTTTCCGCGGCAGCCGCAGGTTTGCTCTGGGCGCTGTGCATGAAGAACCACGTCGCCCCCACAGACGCGCCGATGGCCAGCAGCAACCCGAGCACGATCACAATGATCATCTTGAGTTTGCCTTTGGTTGCGGGGTCTTTTACTGCTGCTGCTTCGCTCTTCGCCATGCCAATAATCCGTCACTAATCGGGTTTTCACAGTCGCACGGCAAGGCAAGAGCAAGTGTTATGCCAGAAGTGTCGGAGGGGAATGGAGAGCGGTGGCAAAACAGACGAGGGAGCGGACAGGGCCGCTCCCTCGGGGGAGGATGAATCAGGCGTAGTAGTCGACGGCGCTGCTGCCGATCACGCTGGTGGTTTGAGCAGCTGCTTCGGCCACGGCCGCAGGCGTCAACTCTTCTTCCGAGGAGTCCAGGCGACCGCCGGCGGCGCTGGTGCGACCACCCTGCTGCCCCTGTTGCGCCTGCTCCTGGCCTTGCCCCTGCCAGCCACGGTTCTGGTCGGCAACGTTGACATCGACCTGCCCCATGCCTTGCTGGGTGAACATGTCACGCAGACGATGCATCTGGCCGTCGAGCGCTTCGCGAACACTCGGGTGTGCGCTCATGAAGGTCACCTGGGTCTGCTGGTCCGGCACCATGTTCACCCGAATGTCCAGACGACCCAGTTCAGCCGGCTGCAACTGGATATCGGCGGCCTTCAGGTTGTTGCTCGACAGGTACATGACGCGGTTGACCACTTCCTCGGTCCAGCCACTCTGATGCATGGCGATCGGCTGGTTCACCGGCACCGCGTTGGCGGTTTTCGGTGTGGCGGCCTGAGTCAGCGCCGCCAGACGGTTGGCGAAATCATCCACGCGGGTATCGCTGGTGGCGGATTTCAGGTCTTTCAAACCATCGTCGATCAGACCACTGAAAGCCTTTTCACCGCCCTGGCTGGTGCTGTCCTTGTCAGCCTGCACATCCAGCATGCTGGCCATGCCGGCGGCGAAGGTCTGAGCCGAGGTCAGCTCTCCATCAGCCTGGGCCTGGGCCGGCGTCGCCTTGGGCTGCGACTGGCTGGACGCGGAAATGTGACCACTCTGCTCCATCGCCATACGCACGGCCGGCATCGAGTCGAGCGGATCGGCCTCGGGATCGAAATCACTGTCGACGGCAGGCGCCGCCGTGGCGGCCGCCGGCAATGCAGCCACCGCTGGCGCCTGGGTTTCAGGCTTCACTGGTGTTTCGACGACGGGCGCCGCCACGACCGGCGGCGTGACGACCGGCTGCGCGACTTGCATCAGCGCCGGATCCAGCGCCGGATCTACGACAGGCGTGGTGTCGGCGACCGGCGTGGTCGGTGTATCGGACGTATCGTCGCTGGCCACCGCGTCATCCGTTGCGGTTGACGAGGTTTTGTCGGCGGGCAAGGCATTGCCGCTATCGGCAACGGCCGGCTCGGGGGCGGCAGACTGATCCTTGCCGCTGTCCTTCTTGCTGACGCTGCCAGTGTCCTTGTCGCGTGCAGGTTTCACCGAGTTATCGGTCGCAACGGAAGGCTTGTTCTGTCCCTGATCGGCAAACACCTGAGCGAAGCTTGAAGCCTTGTCCCCGGGGCCTGCGGCCACCACTGACGGTTTGGCAGAGGCGGCTTGCGCCTTGGCCTGGGCGGCAGTCTGAATAAGAATGTTAGGGGTTGCAGGCATGGCACGGTCTCCGCTGCACTGGGATCGTAGGTACAGTTGAACGAGATGACTGCAAGTGCCGGGCCAGTTTCGTCCGGCGCCGAATAAAAACGCCGGACGGCTGGCTCAATGGGCGGGAGAGCGCTGTCGCTCGGCTTCATAGACGGGGCGCACATCCGCAAACTCGTTATGGATGTCGGCCACCAGCTTGATGATTTCGGACGGGCTCTTGTCCCTGGCGTGCAGCTCCAGCTCCTGGCAAAGCTCAGCCAGACGGGTCGCCCCCATGTTGCTGCTGCTGCCTTTGAAGCTATGAGCCACCGACGACAAGGCGTCGGCATCCGCGGTCTTTTGCAATTCACGCAGGCGCGCTTCGGAATCTGCCAGGAACGTATCCAGCAACTCCGGATAGCCATCCTCCATGACTTCTTGCAACGCACTCAGTACGTCGCGATCTACACAGGCATCAGTCACTTGTTCACTCCTTGATCAAGAATGCGCGGATTATGCCAGAGCCTCCCAGAAAAACTCCACGCGAGCACTGCGACCATCGTCTGACCAGCTCGGATTCCTGCTCAGTTGCCGGATCAGGCTGACGCCACGCCCCGACAAACGGACACCGTCGAGTGGCCGCTCCATCACCCGGGCCACGTCAAAGCCTTTGCCACTGTCTTCCACCCGCACGATCAGACAACCACCCTCGCCTTCCGGACGGACCTGCAAGTGCACGCGCACATAGCCATCCTGCAAGGCATCCAGTCGAGCATTACGCTGCTCATAATAGCGGGCAAAGCCTGAAGCATCGCGTTTGAGACTGGAGTCCAGCCCCAACACCCCGTGCTCCAGCGCATTGGAGTAAAGCTCGGCGAGCACGCTGTACAACGCCCCGCTCTGCGTGCGCAAGCCATGCACTTCGAGCAGCAATTGCAGCAGGTAGGGTAACGGATTGAAGCGTTTCAGGGTGGAACCGCGAAATTCGAAGCTCACCGACCAATCCAGCGGGCACGACTGACCGCTGTCGGAATACACCGGCGCCGACGGATTGACCTGCGCCATTTCCAGCAGGCTGACCTCGACCATGCTCACATCGTCCCGGGCTTCGCCGCGAAAATCCTGCAACGCCTGCTCGATCTCGGCAAACAGCCGATCCGGCTGGCGATTGTCGGCAAACACCCGCTGCAAGCGCTCGACGCCGAACAACTGATCATTGGCATCGCAGGTGTCGATCACGCCGTCGGACAACAGGAACACACGGTCACCCACCGCCATCGACAGCACTTCGGTTTGATCGTCGAAGGCCTGCGGACTGAGCACACCCAGCGGCAGATGCCGCGCCGCAAGCGGCACCCGCTCGCCCGTGGCGATGCGATGCAGATAACCGTCGGGCATGCCGCCATTCCAGATTTCCACGCTGCGGCGCTGAAAACTCAGGCAGAGCAGCGTCGCGCAGCAGAACATGTCCACCGGCAGGATGCGCTTGAGCTTGGCGTTCATCTCCCGCAGGGTTTCGGCCAGGCCATAGCCCTTGGCCGTCATGCCGTAGAACACTTCCGCCAGGGGCATCGCACCGACCGCCGCCGGCAGACCATGCCCGGTGAAATCACCGAGCAACACATGCATGTCACCGGCCGGCGTGTAGGCCGCCAGCAGCAGATCGCCGTTGAACAGTGCGTAGGGTGATTGCAGATAGCGGATGTTCGGCGCACTCAGGCAACCGGAATGCGCGACCTTGTCGAATACGGCCTTGGCGACCCGCTGCTCGTTGAGCAGGTAGTCGTGGTGCCGGGCAATCAGGTCGCGCTGCTCAAGCACCGTGGCTTGCAGGCGGCGCAAGCGATCCATCGCCTTGATTTTGGCGGACAGGATCACCTGGTTGTAAGGCTTCGCCAGAAAATCGTCACCGCCAGCCTCCAGGCATCGCACCAGGGCTTCGCTCTCGGTCAGCGACGTGAGGAAAATGATCGGCACCAGGTTTTCACCTGCCAGCACCTTGATCTGCCGCGCAGCTTCGAAGCCATCCATCACCGGCATCATGGCATCCATCAGCACCAGATGCGGCTGCTGAGCAGAAAACACCGCGACCGCTTCAGCCCCATTGGTAGCCGTCAGCACGACATGCCCCTGACGACGCACGATCGTCGACAACAGCAGCCGGTCGGCGGCGCTGTCTTCGGCGATCAGGATCGTCAGCGGTTCTTGCGGCTGCATGGCCGTCAACTGATGTCGAACAGTTTGTCGAAGTTGGAAATGGCGAGGATCTTGCGCACATCCGAATTGCTGTTGATCACTCGTACGTCCGAGTCGTCGCCACCCGCGTGATCGCGCAGCAGAAGCAGCATTCCCAGAGCCGAACTGTCGAGATAGGTGGCATCCTTGAGATCCACCACGATGGCGTCGGGCTTTTTATTGAGTCGCTCGTAGGACTCGCGAAACTCCTGATGGCGTCCGAAATCGAACCGGCCCTTGATCGAAATCGTCAGCTTTTGCCCATCCGGAGAGACTTCTGTAACGACTGACATGTACTGGCTTCCTTGTCATTGACGAACCTGTACAAGGTTTAGCACTTGCAAGGGTAAGGGGCAAGGCAGGAAGTCGCCGGAAACTGTCAGAGATCAACCCGTCAGTAGGCATCACGGCGCGGCAGGCGTTGGGACAACTCGTCCAGCAGCTTCTGCTCGCGCTTGTCTTCGGCGCGCTGGGCTTCGTCGCGGTAGCGTTGTACAAGTTTTCGCAGCCCCTCGACCCGGGCAAACGCCTGCTGCCAGGCGTCACGCGCCTTGTCCAGATTGTTCTGGTGCCATTGCAGGCTTTGCCGCTGTTGATCGACCGCGGTGTCGAGTTGCGCCAGAAAGCCCTGAAAACCCAGCAGCCATTGCCCGGACACGCCCGTGCTGCCGCGCACGATCCATTGTTCGGAGTAATCCAGACGAAAGGCATGCAGGTCGGCGAGCTTGCTTTCGGCCACCTTCACCTGCCCCTGGAAATAACCCAGGCGTTGCACGGCGGTTTTCTCGGCTTTTTCGGCCATTTCCACCACCGGCGCCAGACGCGCGGCTCGGCTCAGGGCCATGGCCGGTTACCCGCCGGCCGCAGGGGCGAAAATCGTTTCGAGGTACGCCTCGCTTTCACCCAGGCTGATGCTGTCGTTCAGGCCCTGACGCAAGTATCTGACCAGTTGCGGCTGCAGATTGATGGCAAGGTCCGTTTCACGATCACCGCCGGCAACATAGGCACCGACACTGATCAGATCGCGACTCTGCTGATAGCGCGACCACAACTGCTTGAAGTACTGCGCACGGGTCATGTGCTCCGGCGAGACCACCGCCGGCATCACCCGGCTGATCGAAGCTTCGATATCGATGGCCGGGTAATGACCTTCCTCGGCCAGACGCCGGGACAACACGATGTGCCCGTCGAGCACGCCTCGCGCCGAGTCGGCAATCGGGTCCTGCTGATCATCGCCCTCGGACAATACGGTGTAGAAGGCCGTGATCGAACCCCCGCCCTTCTCCGCGTTACCGGCGCGCTCCACCAGTTTCGGCAGTTTGGCGAACACTGAAGGCGGGTAACCCTTGGTCGCCGGCGGCTCGCCGATGGCCAGGGCGATTTCCCGCTGGGCCTGGGCGAAACGGGTCAGGGAATCCATCAGCAACAGGACGTTCTTGCCCTTGTCGCGGAAATACTCGGCGATCCGCGTGCAGTACATCGCCGCGCGCAGACGCATCAGTGGCGCGTCGTCCGCTGGGGATGCAACCACCACCGAACGCTTGAGGCCTTCTTCACCGAGGATGTGCTCGATGAATTCTTTAACTTCTCGACCCCGCTCACCGATCAGGCCGACGACGATGATGTCGGCCTCGGTGAAGCGGGTCATCATGCCGAGCAATACCGATTTACCGACACCGGTACCGGCGAACAGGCCCAGACGCTGACCGCGACCGACCGTCAACAAACCGTTGATGCAACGGATGCCGACGTCCAGCGGTTCGCTGATCGGGTCACGGTTGAGCGGGTTGATGGTCGGGCCGTCCATCGGCACCCAGTCTTCGGCCTTCATGCCGCCCTTGCCGTCCAGCGCACGTCCGGCGCCGTCCAGCACGCGACCGAGCATGCTCATACCCATCGGCAAGCGACCGGTATCGGCCAGCGGCACCACACGGGCGCCCGGCGCAATACCGGCAACACTGCCAACAGGCATCAGGAAAACTTTGCTGCCAGAGAAACCCATGACTTCGGCTTCAACCTGCGACGGGTGATAGCTGTCGTCGTTGATCACCATGCAGCGGGTGCCCATGGCAGCGCGCAAACCTTCGGCCTCGAGCGTCAGGCCGACCATGCGCAGCAGGCGCCCTTCGAGAATCGGCGCACCGGGAATTTCGGCGGCTTCAGCGTAGGTGCTCAGGCGCTTGGCGAAACTGGTGCGTTCAAGGCGCATCGGGGGCGTCCGCGAGCGGCTCGTCGGTGACAGGTGCCGGCTTCGGCGCTTCCGGCAGATCCAGGCTCATGTCCGGCGCGGCCGGGTGCAGGGCTTGTTCGTGCAATTGATCGAACAGCTTGGCCATGATCTGGCTGACGCGGGTTTCGATGCTCGCATCGATCCGGCTGTGTTCGGTTTCGACCCGGCAACCGCCCGGCAGCAGCGATTCGTCCTCGACGATACGCCAGGTTTCCTCATGACGTTCGCGCAGGGCTTTGACCTGTTCGAAGTCCTGCGGATTGACGTACAGCCGCACATTGCCCACGCCCAGCGGCAACAGCTTGAGGGCGTCGCGCATGACATGTTCGATCTGCGTCGAGTCGATGGCCAGTTCGCGCTGAATCACCTGTCTGGCGATGTGCTGCACGAGGTCGACCAGGGATTTTTCGATCTGGGTGTCTTGTTCGGCGATGGGTTCGAACAGGTTCGCCATCAACTGCTCAAGGCCGTTGACCTTGGCCGTCAGGACCACCTCGGCTTCCTGGCGCACCTTGAGGGTGGCGCTGTGGAAACCTTCTTTTTCGCCGATGGCGAAGCCCTCGTTGTAAGCCTCCTGACGGATGCTTTCGAGTTCTTCCAGGGTCAGTGGCTGGACTTCCTCCAGCGGCACTTCTTCCATTTCCGGCGGTTCGGGCTCCGGTTCCGGCTCGGGTTCCGGTGCCGGCGGATCGAAACTCGGGATCGCCCAGGTTTCGAAACCGCGGACGTCCCGGGCACGGATCAGGTCCGTTACATCGTCGTCGTTCTTGCCCATGGTGTTAGATCATTTCCTCGCCGCCCTTGCCACCGAGCACGATTTCTCCGGCTTCGGCCATACGGCGGGCGATGGTGAGGATTTCCTTCTGCGCGGTTTCCACGTCGCTGACGCGCACCGGGCCTTTGGCCTCGAGGTCGTCGCGCAGCAGTTCGGCAGCACGTTTGGACATGTTCTTGAAGATCTTTTCCTTGACGCCTTCGTCCGAACCCTTGAGGGCCAGCACCAGCACATCGGAGGACACTTCGCGCAACAGCGCCTGGATACCGCGGTCGTCGACATCGGCCAGGTTGTTGAACACGAACATGAGGTCTTCGATCTGACCGGACAGGTCTTCGTCGACTTCGCGGATCGAGTCCATGAGCTGGCCTTCGATCGAGCTGTCGAGGAAGTTCATGATGTCCGCCGCCCGCTTGATGCCACCCAGGGTGGTGCGCGAGGCATTCGAGTTGCCGGAGAACTGCTTCTCGAGGATCTGGTTCAATTCTTTCAGTGCCGCCGGCTGCACGGTGTTCAACGACGAGACGCGCAGGATGATGTCCAGACGCACCTTGTGGTCGAAGTTACCCAGCACTTCACCGGCCTGATCCGGATCGAGGTACGCGACCACGATCGCCTGGATCTGCGGGTGCTCGTAACGGATCACGTCGGCAACGGCGCGCGGTTCCATCCATTTCAGGCTGTCGAGGCCACTGGTGTTGCCGCCCAGCAGAATGCGGTCGATCAGGCCGTTGGCCTTGTCTTCACCCAGGGCCTGGGTGAGCATTTTGCGCACGTAGTCGTCGGAGCCGACGCCCAGGCTGGTCTGGTCGCCGACGATGTCGACGAACTCGCTCATGACCTGCTCGACCTGCTCACGGTGGACGTTGCCCATCTGGGCCATGGCCACGCCGACCCGCTGAACTTCTTTGGGGCCCATGTGGCGCAGCACTTGTGCAGCATCGGTCGAACCCAGGGACAGCAGCAGAATCGCGGCTTTATCGACCCGGGACAGTTTGGCGACGGCGGCTCGGTTATCACTCATCTGCGTTAATCCACTCTTTCACGACCTGGGCCACACGACCCGGGTCTTCTGCCACCAGACTCTTGATTGCGTTCAACTGAGCGTCATAGCCTTCGCTCGGGCTCGGCAGCAGGATGCTGGTCGGGCCGCCGAGGCTGACACGATCGTTGGACAATTCACCGTCCAGACCGCCCATGCCACCCAGTTCCACGTCACCGCCCAGACCGGCCAGTTCCTTGCCTTTGCCGCCACCGGTGATGTTGTTGAGCACCGGACGCAGCACGCCGAACACCAGCACCAGGATGAACAACACACCCAGCACTTGTTTGACGATGTCCCAGAACCATGGCTGGGAGTAGAACGGAATGTCGGCAATCACTTCGCCGCGCTCGGCGGAGAACGGCATGTTGATCACGCTGACGCTATCGCCACGGCTGGCGTCGAAGCCGACCGCGTCCTGCACCAGGCGAGTGAAGCGCGCCAATTCGTCGGCGCTCCACGGCGCACGGGTGGTTTCGCCGTTGGCCGGGTTGATCTTGACCTGATCGTCCACCACCACCGACACCGACAGGCGATTCAGGCGACCCTGCTGCTGTTTGGTGTGGCTGATGGAACGGTCGAGTTCGAAGTTCTTGGTGGATTGTTGACGCTTGTCTGCCGGGTACGGCGCGAGCATCGGCTGGCCGGTGGCCGGGTCCATGATCTGCTGACCGTTGGCATCAACCAGTGGCTGGCCCGGTTGCACCATGCTCGTCGAGGTTGCTGCACCACCGGTGGTTTGTGGCGCCGAGGCTGGCGACGGCGGCTGGTTGCTCAGGGCACCCGGAACGCCTTGCGGGCCATTGCTGGCAGTACGCTGTTCGTTGACCGACTGTTCGCTGCGCAGCGCCGGCTGGTCAGGGTTGAACTGCTCGGCGGTCGATTCGACGGCACTGAAGTCGACGTCGGCCGACACTTCAGCCTTGTAACGATCGTTGCCCAGTACCGGTTGCAGAATATTGTGTACACGCTGGGTGAGCATGCTTTCCATGCGGCGGCTGTAATCGAACTGCTTGCCGGCCATGGTCATTTCAGAGTTTTCCGCCTGATCCGACAGCAGGTTGCCCTTCTGGTCGACGACGGTGATCTGCGACTTGCTCAGCTCAGGGACGGAAGTGGCCACCAGATTGATGATGGCGACGACCTGACCCGGCTCCAGCGAACGACCGGAGTACAACTCGACCAGTACCGAAGCGCTTGGCTTGCGCTCGTCACGTACGAACACCGAGCTTTTCGGGATCGCCAGGTGAACGCGCGCGCCCTTGACGTTGTTCAGGCTGGAAATGGTGCGAGCCAGTTCGCCTTCAAGGCCGCGACGATAACGAGTCGCTTCCATGAACTGGCTGGTACCCAGACCCTGTTCCTTGTCGAGAATCTCGAAACCGATATTGCCGTCGCTGGGAGTGACACCAGCGGCCGCGAGTTTCAGTCGCGCACGGGACAGGTCATCGGCCTTGACCAGCAAGGCGCCGGAATTCGGTTCAACGGTGTACGGAATATCGGCGGAGGCCAGAGTGTCCATGACCTGCTTGGCGTCCATACCGGCAAGGCTGCCGTACAGAGGCCGGTAGTCCGGTTGCTGCGACCACAGCACCACGGCAAAGCCAATCGCCACGCTCGCAGCCAGGCCGACCAACAGGCCCACCTGACGCAGCATGGTCATCTCGGAGAGGTTTTCCAGGAAGGACAGGCCGAACAGCGGCGGTTTGCCGTCTATCGGGGTGGCCTTGGCCGGAACGTTATCGGCGACTGCTTCTGCCATGACTCAATCTCGTCCTTAAACCGGCATCTGCATGATGTCTTGATAAGCCTGAACCAGTTTGTTGCGCACCTGGGTCAGAGCCTGGAACGACACGCTGGCCTTCTGCGAGGAAATCATCACGTCCGTCAAATCGACGCCGCTCTTGCCGATTTCGAACGCGTTGGCCAATTGGCTCGAAGCCTGTTGGGTATCGTTCACTTTGTTGATGGCCTGACCGAGCATGTCGGAAAAGCTGCTGCCCGCCACTTCTGGGACGGCGGCAGTCGATTTCGGCTTCGACATGGCGTCCATTTGCATGGCCTTCATGTCCGTCATCAACCGATTAATTTCAATACCTTGGCTCATGGTCTACTCTCTTGGGCGGCCCGCAATTTTTTGACACTCACTCGGCGGGTACTCAGGTGTTAGCAACAACGGTGCCAGCTCACGGGCACCGCTTCGAGAAATGCGTTTTCAAACGTTTGCGCCACCCGTCAGGTGGCGAACAGATACCCTTCGACGTCCATCCCGGCATCGCGCATTTGCGCCAGTTTGTAGCGCAACGTACGCGGGCTGATACCGAGTTTTTCGGCGGCCTCCTTGCGTCGTCCGCGCTCGGTGCGCAAGGTGTCGATGATCATCTGGAACTCACGACGACGCAGGTCATCGCCCAGCGCGCCGGCCGAATCCGCCTCGATGTCGACTTCACGAATGACTGGCGCAGTCGGTACCGCCACCGGCAACGGGGCGAACAGCGCAGGGCCCGAGAGGCAGAAATCCTGCGGCTGGATCAGGCCGCCCTGCTGCAGAATCAACGCCCGCTGGACCGCGTTGTCCAGCTCGCGCACGTTGCCCGGCCATGGATAACCGATCAGGCACGCCTGCGCCTCGGGCGAGAACTTCGCCATTGCATGCTTCATTTTATTGACGTGTTTGGCCAAAAGACGCTCGGCCAGCGGCAGGATATCGGCGGTCCGCTCACGCAGCGGACGCCAGGCCAACGGAAAAACCGACAGACGATAGTAGAGGTCTTCACGGAACCGCCCCGCCGCCACTTCGCCGGCCAGATCACGGTTGGTGGTCGCGACCACCCGGATATCGAGGGTGATTGGCTTGCGCGCACCGACCCGCTCCACCTCGCGCTCCTGCAGCACCCGCAGCAGCTTGGCCTGCAAGCCCAGAGGCATTTCGGAAATTTCATCGAGCAGAATGGTGCCGCCATCGGCCTGCTCGAACTTGCCGGCCTGCGCCGCGATGGCGCCGGTGAACGAACCTTTCTCGTGACCGAACAATGTCGCTTCGAGCATGTTGTCCGGGATCGCCGCGCAGTTGATCGCAATGAATGGCTGACGGGCGCGGTGGGACTGCTGGTGAATGTAGCGCGCCAGCACTTCCTTGCCGGTGCCGGACTCGCCGGAAATCAACACGGTGGAATCACTGCGCGCCACCCGCGCTGCCAGATCCAGCAACTGCGCACTGGCCGGCTCGACCGCGATCGGCCCTTCCGCGTCGGCTGTACCGAGATTGCCCAAGGCATGGCGCGCGACCAGGTCCAGCAACGCCTTGGGCTCGAATGGCTTGACCAGATAATCCGCCGCGCCCTGACGCATGGCATCGACCGCGCGCTCGACGGCGCCATGAGCCGTCATCAGCAGCACCGGCAATTGCGGCTGGCGGGCGCGCAGCAGACCGAGCAACTGATGACCGTCCATGCCCGGCATATTGACGTCGCTGACCACCAGACTGAACGCCTCGCACTCCACTGCCTTCAGCGCCTCCTCGGCCGAACCCACTGCGTGATAATCGTGGCCGGCCAGCAACAACGTATCGGCCAGCGCCTCGCGCAATGAACGGTCATCCTCGACCAGCAGAACCTTGATGCCCATGACCTTCACTCAGCTCCCTGTACAGCGGAAAACATCGGCAGGATCACCTGCGCGCACGTGCCGCGCCCGACCCGCGAGCGCAGCTGCAATTGTCCCTGATGAGCACGGGCCACGGCCTTGACCACGGTCAGGCCCAGGCCGGTGCCGGTGACCTTGGTGGTAAAAAACGGCTCGCCCAGCCGCGCCAGCACCGCCGGTTCAATACCGCCACCGTTGTCACTGACGCACAGGCGCAGGGTGTTGTCGCGGGTGTAGCAATGCACTTTCAGGCGCACGTCACCGCCACTGGCCTGAATCGCGTTTTCAATCAGATTGAGGATGGCTCCGACCAGCGTGTCGCGATTGCACAGCAACTCACCGGCATGGCTGTCGCACTGCCAGCGAATTGGCAGATCCTGCACATGGGTCAGCGCCGCGGCCTGCAACGACTGCATCAGGGCATTGGGCGTGATGCGGTCGGTCAGCGGCAATTCACCGCGAGCGAACACCAGCATGTCGCGCACCTGGTGCTCCAGCTCATGCAGACGCTCTTTGAGACGCCCGGCAAAACGTTGTTGAGTGGCAACCGGCAGCGCCTGCTCAGTCAAATGACTGGCATACAGCAGCGCGGCGGAAAGCGGCGTGCGAATCTGATGAGCCAGCGAGGCGACCATCCGCCCCAACGACGACAGCCGCTCGTGGCGTGCGAGCTGATCCTGCAAGTGACGGGTTTCAGTCAGGTCGTTGAGCAGCACCAATTGCCCGGGCTCCGCATCCAGCGAGCGGGTGGCAATCGACAGGCGCCGACCGTTTCTCAGGGAGATTTCATGACCATCGTCTTCACGGGGCGCGAAGCAGCGTGCGATGACATGGCGCCACAGCTCGCCCTGGAGCGGTAAACCGAGCAGATCGATGGCAGCCGGATTGGCCTCGCACACGATGCCGTGACCGTCGATGACGATGACGCCACCGGGCAACAGATCGAGGAGATTTTGCAGACGGTTGGCCAGACGTTCTTTTTCCGCCAGCTCCTGCATGCGCTGGGCGCTGACCACGGCCAACTCGCCCTTGAGCTCGGTGACCCGCGCTTCAAGCATGCTGTAGGAATCGGTCAGTTGACTCGACATCTGGTTGAACAGCGCGAACGCCTGCTCAAGACCCTGCCGACTGGCCTGCTCTACGGACGGCAGTTGCCCCGAGGACTCGGGAACAGAAGACATCTGGGAGGCTTGGGGCATTGTGCTCTCTCGCTTGGCTGACCGTCAGTTAAACGGAACGTTGCGAGGGACGTAGCAATACCCGTGCCTAAAAAAAACTGCTTATAAATGAAGCAGTTGAAAAACAGGCGTCAATCATCCGCCTGTTCATCACCTTCACGTCGGCTCATGCCGTACTTGCGCATCTTCTCCACCAGCGTGGTGCGGCGAATACGCAGGCGTTCGGCCGCGCGCGCCACAATGCCGTTGGCATCGTCCAGCGCCTGCTGGATCAAGCCCTGCTCCAGACCACCGAGGTAGTCCTTCAGATCAAGACCTTCCGGCGGTAGCATGGCGTTGGCGGTGAAGTCCGGCGTGTGGCCGTTGATTGCCACGCGCTCTTCCAGATCGCTGCGCAGGCTGTCGACCATTTGCTCGTCTTCGTCGTCGACGTAGCGGAATTTCTTCGGCAGTTCGACCACACCGATCACCCCGTACGGATGCATGATCGCCATGCGCTCCACCAGGTTGGCCAGCTCGCGAACGTTGCCCGGCCAGCCATGACGGCACAGGGACATGATGGCGGCGGAGTTGAAACGGATCGAACCACGCTTCTCGTGCTCCATCCGCGAAATCAGTTCGTTCATCAACAGCGGAATGTCTTCGACGCGCTCACGCAGCGGCGCCATCTCGATCGGGAACACGTTCAGGCGATAGTAGAGGTCTTCGCGGAAGGTGCCGATCTCGATCATGCTTTCGAGATTCTTGTGGGTCGCGGCGATGATGCGTACGTCGACGCTCTGGGTCTTGTTGCTGCCCACGCGCTCGAAGGTGCGTTCCTGCAGCACGCGCAGCAGCTTGACCTGCATCGGCAGCGGCATGTCGCCGATTTCATCGAGGAACAGCGTACCGCCATTGGCCAGTTCGAAGCGGCCGGCGCGACTGGTGATTGCGCCGGTGAAGGCGCCCTTCTCGTGGCCGAACAGCTCGCTTTCCAGCAGCTCTGCCGGGATCGCCCCGCAGTTGACGGGCACGAACGGCGCGTCACGACGCTTGGAATGGTAATGCAGGTTGCGCGCAACCACTTCCTTGCCGGTGCCGGACTCACCAAGGATCAGCACGCTGGCGTCGGTGTCGGCCACCTGCTGCATCATCTGGCGCACATGCTGGATCGCCCGGCTGGTGCCGACGAGACTGCGGAACAGGTTGGGTTCGCGATGACGGCCGCGCTCACGGGCCTGATCGTACATTTCGCGATAGACCTGGGCACGGTGCAGGGAGTCCAGCAGTTTGCTGTAGCTCGGCGGCATTTCGAGGGTCGAAAGCACCCGGCGGCGTTGGTCTTCGGGCAAGTCCACCGAAGAATTATCGCCCATCAGCAAAACCGGAAGGAACTCATCCCAGGTTGAGAGTGTCTTTAACAGGCCCAAGAGCGCACCAGGAGCATTGACCGTCCCGATCAGTACGCAAATGACCTCACGACTAGACGACAAAGAGCCGACTGCCTGCTGCCAGTCATGGCTTCCGCAGGGTAAATTTTCTTCGCCAAGAAAATTTAAAATCACCGCCAGGTCGCGGCGGCGGACGCTATCGTCATCGATCAGCAGAATTTTGGTTTCACGCCACATGCAATAGCAACTTCCCTAGTCAACTCAATGCCCGAAACGAGGGGCAAGCGAGACGCTTGCAGGACACCTTGTGCCTGTAGACGCCTGAAATCTGAAAACAGCCACTAGTTAAGTCAAAAAACCGTGCACAGTCAAATTTATGGCGCACATGTCTGGATTAACTGAGGGTTAATTAACCAAACAGATGGTAAACCTTTGCCGCGCTCTGCGCTTGGGTGATCTGCGACATCTCGTCGACTATCGCCTGACGCTCACCCATGGCGACCTCAAGAAGCTGCTTGTAGACATGCAGCAACTCCTCAAGATTGTCACGCAGTGCCACTTCATCCAGCGAAGCTTCACTCAAGACATCTTCCATGCAGGAACGGCAATCGAGATCCAATTGACCGATGGCCTCCCAGTTGCGCTCGGCCAGGGCACCGACCAACGCCTCTCGGGTTTCTTCGATTCGCTGCAATACAAGACTCATGGTGATCTCCTTAGAACTGAGGAGCGGGCGCAGGAGCGATCGCGTCCCAGCCTTCTTTTACCGTGCTCAGCAAGCCGGCGACCTCGTCCAGAATACGCGGGTCGCTGCTGATGTTCGCCTCGGCAAGACGCTTCATCATGTAGATATAAAGGCCGTCCAGATCAGCCAGCGTGTCCGCGGACTTTTCCAGGTCCAGACCCTCACGCAGACCACTGACGATCCCGATCGCCTTGCTGATCGACGTGCACTTGGCTGGAATATCCTTGCGCTCGATCGCACCCTTGGCCTGAGCGATGCGGTCCAGGCCGCCTTCCATCAGCATTTGCACCAGTCGGTGAGGGCTCGCTTCGGACGTCTGAGCGTGGGCGCCAACTTTCTGGTATTGCCGAAGGGCTAACATCGGATTCATGTTCTACCTCATTTGCCACAATGACTCGTATGAACAGTGTATCGCCTGCGAGTCGAAAAACTTTAGACCATAAGACAAAAACCCGGCACACGCTCGAAAGCGTAGCCGGGTTTTTGTCGCGCTTGCATGTTACTTCGCAGATTGCTGAGCGTTCAGCGAGCTGAAGAACGAAGTAATGTTGCTCGCCGTGGCCTTCATCTGCCCTACCAGCAAGTCCATGGCGTTGTACTTGGCAGTCAACGTCTTGGTCAGGTTGGCGACCCGCAGGTCCAGCGCCAGTTGCTGGTTGGTAAGGTTCCTGGTGTTGTTGTTCAGGATCGTCATGCGCTGATCAAGCAGACCCGTAGTGGTCTTGCCATCAGCCGATGGCTTGAGATACGGATCCACCGCCTTGCTCATGCGCGTCAACAGACCATTGGTGTCGTTGGTGCCGGTGAACATGTCCTGGACCTTGCCGGTCATGCCTGGCGTGGACATGACCTTGTTGAACGCAACGGTATCGAACGTCAGGTTACCGGTGAGCTTGTCGGTCATGACTCCCATCTGCGACAGATAGGCCATCGAGGTACCGGCCGTGGCGCTCGGAGCGGTCAACTGCGCACGAATGTCGGCAATCAGCGAACGCGGCAGGGAATCACCGGTGAACGCCGCCTGAACGGTCAGCTTGCCATTTTCGTCCGGCGTTGCCTTGGACAGCGTATCGATGGTGCTCTTCAGGGTGTTGTAGGCATCGACGAAAGCCTGAACGGACGTCTGCAAACCCTTGGTGTTGGCATCAACGGTCACCGTAACCGGTGTTCCGGGCGTAGCAGGAACAGTCAGCAGGTTCATCGTCAAACCGCTGATGGCGCCAGTGACCGTGTTGCTCTTGCTGCTTACCTGAAGACCGTCGATGGTCAGCTGCGCATCCTGTGCCAGGCCATTGACCGAACCAGAGGCACCTGGTGCCGGGGTCGCCCCCATCGGCTGGGTACCATCGATCTCAAGACCGGCAATACCGCTGACTGTCAGATCAGAACCCGCACCCGTCTTGCTCGAACTGATCACCAGACGCGAAGATCCGGAGCTGTCGGTCACGATGTTCGCGGAAATACCATTGACAGCCTGAGCCGAGTTGATTGCATCGCGAGTGCTCTGCAAAGTCGCGTTCGCCGGGATCGCGACATTGTAATCAGTGCCATTCTGACTGATTTTCAGGGTACCACTCGGAATGGCACTGGCAGCACCACCGGCAAAGGATGCACTGGCTACTTTCGAGCCTGTGGCCAGTTTCTGCACAACTACGCTGTATGTACCCGATACTGCGGTGTTATCCGAAGTCACGCCCAGAACAGTCGGAGTTGCCGACGTGGCGGTGTAACCGGAAAACGCAGGGTTGGTCTTGCTGCCCAGGTTGGCCATCGCCGTCTGGAATGTCGTCAGCGCACTCTTCAGCGTACCGATACCGGAGATCTTCAGCGTGTTGGTTTTGGTCGTGGCATCGATCTGCGTCTGCTTCGGCGACTTGTCGGCATTGACCAGCGCAGTAACGATCGCACCAATGTCCAGGCCGGAGCCCAGGCCCGTACCCGGTAAAATTGGACTTGCCATGTGCATCTCCCTTGGGGTTGTTGCCAGTCTTTTGACCCTTGTCGGCGCCTAAAGAACTTCAAACACTATTCATGCCAGCTATCAGACTTTGGCGTCGAACAACACGTGACTCGCGTTGGCGAGGCTGTCTGCCAGCTTCAGCGCTTCTGCGGAGGGGATCTGTCGTACGACCTCGCCCGTCTCGCTTGCAATCACCTTGACGATGACTTTCCCGGAATGCTCGTCAATCGAGAATTCCAGATTGCGCTTGATCGACTGTACGAACTTTTCGATCTCCTGCACCGCCAGCTTCAATTTGCTTTCATCCGTTTCCTGACTGTCTTTCACGGCAGTAACGGCGTCAGCAGCCTGCGGCTTCGCTTCCGAGGGCTTGTCAGTGACAGTATTGGCTGGCTTGGGAGCCGGATAAGTCACGTTAAGCTTTACGCTCATGTCCATGCTCATCACCTCCTAACGTGAAAAAGCGAGAGAGCACGACAAGCGCACTCCCCCGCCAAAACTCATTCCGAAATTACTGAAGCAGCTTCAGTACAGCGGAAGGCAGTTGGTTGGCTTGAGCCAGAACAGAGGTCGAAGCCTGTTGCAGGGTTTGCTGCTTGGTCAGGTTAGCAGTCTCTGCGGCGAAGTCGGTATCTTGTACGCGACCTTGTGCAGCAGTGGTGTTCTCGGTGATGTTCTGCAAGTTCTGGATGGTGCTGGTCAGACGGTTTTGCGAAGCACCCAGAGCGGCGCGAGTGGCGTTGATGTTCGCAATTGCAGCGTCGATCGCGGTGATCGCGTTGTCGATGTTCGAAGCGGCGGCAGCCGAAGTAGCACCGGTCAGAACAACAGTACCGCTACCTACCGACAGGCTGACGGCGTCGAACTTGCCGCTCAGTACCAGGTCGATGTGGTTGGCGGAGCCAGTGTTGGCGCCAACTTGCAGGGTCACAGTACCAGCCGAACCGTCCAGCAGGTTTTTGCCGTTCAGGTTGGTAGCAGCCGAGATACGGGTGATTTCGTCAGACATCTGAGCGAATTCAGCGTTGGTTGCGGTCTGGTCAGCAGTGCCGTTGGTACCGTTACGAGCTTTAACAGCCAGTTCACGCATACGCTGCAGGATGTCGGTCGAAGCTTGCAGAGCGCCTTCAGCGGTCTGAGCAACGGAGATACCGTCGTTGGCGTTCTGGATCGCCTGAGTGTTACCACGGATCTGCGAGGACATACGGGTAGCGATTTGCAGGCCAGCAGCGTCGTCTTTAGCGCTGTTGATTTTCAGGCCGGAAGACAGGCGCTGCATCGAAGTCGACAGAGCGTCGGAGGCGCGGTTCAGGTTCTTCTGAACGTTCAACGACGTGGTGTTAGTGTTTACTGTTAAAGCCATGACGAATTCCTCGTTGGTTGGGTACTGCGGCTTCCGGCCCTGGCAACCGCCGGGTATGGCCTAGAGAACCTTCGTAATAGTTATCGTCGGGTTTGCAGGTTGCTTGAGGGCTTTTTTGAAAATTTTTGCCATCACCCTGCCACCCCCCTGAAAACAAAGACTTAGCAGCACTTTACCTGCGAAAAAATGACGCCATAAAACCGTCCGCCGCGCAAACCTGCGGGCCAGCGCTGTCGGCTTTCCTCAAGCCGCAGAACTTTCCAGCAACCGGATCAACTCGTACTCCATGAAGTCGGCAAGCCCGAGCCAGTCCTGACGCTCCTGGCAATCGAGCATTTGTGTGAGCAGGTGCGCCCACGACTGCTGGATATCCGGCGAGGCGGATACCAGCAACTGCTGCGCCCCCTCGAATACATCGACCATGTCCAGCGCCGCTTCGACATCACGCCCCAGGCGAAACAGGCCGGCACACCGCCGGCATTCGTCGACACAGCCTTGCAGCGCACTCATTGCACGAACTCCTGGTTGAAGCGCGTCCCGGCGATCAACGCACCTGCGCGACTACTGTTGAAGAACTCGACTTGGGGCTGGCTGGCGATGTAACGCTCCAGCACACACAGATAGCCGCGGAAATTGAGCTGCGTACTGACGCGCTCGCCGAAGCCGTCACGCACCCAGTGCCGTGCCTGGTTCACCGACGGCCCCAGATCACCATCACGCCAGCCGGCATGGGTCTTGTTCATCGGAAACGCGAAGTCGGCACCGAACAGGGTGATCCGCGCCGCCCCCATCTTCACCGCCAGATCCACCGCCGGATGAATCACGCTGCCGCCCACATGCAGCAGCGCCCGTGGATGTTGCTCTCGCAACGCCGCATAGACCGGGCTGAGCGAATAGCCGCCGTAGCGCTTGCCCTTCCAGGCCCTCAATACCTCAGGGTCGCTCATGGGCAGATATACGAGCGGGATGCCGTCGGATTCTTCGAAAGGCAAATGCCGAAAGCTGATGCGTTGATCGATGCTCACCACATAGTCGGGCACGATCCCGTGCTCGCGCAGCGGTCGGTAAGCGGTATCCACGCAAATGAACAGCGGGCGTTCGTCGCGCTCACGGATCGCTGCGAGTCGCTCGAAATGCTGCTCAAGCGTCGGCCCGGTGCCGATCACGTAGACTTCCCGGCCGGCACAAGTACCGAACAATTGCGCCACATCATCGTCAGCCAGCAGCACCGGCAGGCAGTCCTGCAAACGCTGCAGAATGACGGGCGAATGCGGATCGAACTCACGATTGTTGAAACTCAGGTGCACCTCACTGACCAGCCGATCACGAATCTTCGCGTTGAAGTCATCGGCCAGCAGCATTTCAGTCGGCAAGGCAAAAAACGGCGTGCAGATGTCCGTCAGGTCACCGGCGTACAGAAGCTCTACCCGCGCCTCTTCCAGCCACTGCCGCTGATCGATCAGTTGCAACACCAGGGCGAACAGCGCGCCATTGAGAATGTGAACATACAGCCGCTCGAGCCCGGCGCGCTCCAGCAGTACCGCCGGCAAATCCCCGAGACCGGTGCCGTAGACGTGCAATTGCGGCTTGTCCGCCGGCAGGCTGGCGGCCTGGATCCGGGCTTCGTGGAGGCGGTCATGGCGACTGGTGAGCTGAATCCCGCCGATGCTCAGCGTCGAACCGAGCCCCTGCGTCAGCTCGGCTTCGATCGCCGAACTGTCTTCGTTCATCAACCGTGCGAACAGTGCCGGCCAGCGTCGCTCGATGACTTCAGCGTTGGCTTGGAAGAATTCGCTCATGGTGCCTCACGCTCCATTCAGGCAAAAAAATAGCGTTCAAGGTTAACCCTTGAACGCTATTTTTGTATCCGTCGTTTTTCGCCGCTTCAAGGACGATAGATAATCGCCGAACCCCACGACAGACCGACGCCGAAACCACTGATCGCAATGCGCTGCCAGTCGGAATCCAGCACGTGTTTTTCCAGCAGCAGCGGAACGCTGGACGACACGGTGTTACCGGTCTCGACCATGTCCTTGATGAACTTCTCCGGCTCGCCTTCGAAGCGTCGTGCCACGGCATCGACAATCGCCGCACTGCCCTGGTGAATGCAGAATGCATCGATGTCATCGGCCTTGAGGCCGGAATCGTCGAGCAACTCATGCAAGTGCGCCGGGACTTTCAGCAGCGCAAAGTTGAACACCTGACGACCGTTCATGAAGAACACGCCATCGGTGACTTTCAGGTGCGGCGCACCGGAACCGTCGGTGCCGAACTTGGCCTTGCCCAGCGCCCAGGCCGGATTTTCGCCCATCCACGTCGCGGTAGCGGCATCACCGAACAGCATGGTGGTGTTGCGGTCTTCCGGGTCGACGATCTTCGAATACGGGTCGGCGGTGATCAGCAGACCGTTCTTCAGACCGGCGGCTTCCATGAAGCCCTTGATCGCGTAGATGCCATAGACGTAACCGGAGCAACCCAGGGAAATATCGAACGCGGCGACGTTGGTCGGCAGGCCGAGCTTGTCCTGGACGATCGCAGCGGTGTGCGGCAAGCCTTCTTCGTCACCGTTCTGGGTGACGACGATCAGTGCATCGATGGATTCACGTTTCAGTTCAGGGTTGTTGGCAAACAGCGCATTGGCCGCTTCAACGCACAGATCGGAGGTTTCCTGTTCCGCGTCTTTACGTGGGAGGAAGGCCGAACCGATCTTGCCGAGGATGAATTCTTCATCCTTCTCGAATTTTGCACCTTGTGCGTAATTGTCCACGCCGGCTACAGGAACGTAGCTCGCAATGCTTTTTATGCCAATCATTACGGCTTCCCAATAATAAACAGCCCAATACCACCGCTCGCAAGGATTTCGAGGGGCGCCGACAAACAGAAAACGGCCGCCACAACGGGCAGCCACGGGGAGCGCAAAGGGCTATCACTGCAACCGATAACGGGCCAGGCGCCATCTCCCCGGTCAATACAATACAGTGAAGATGCGCGTTATGACTCGCAGGTCACGCTATTTTGCCGAATCGGTGCAGATCGGGTTATTCGACCAGTGACCAGTCCAGCGGCGTGCCGCGCTTGATCGGCGCGCGCGCGCGGCGGCCGAGGACGGCGTCGGTGTGCTTGGGCGGCAGACCGAGACCAGGACGAATGGCGCGCACGTTGGCCGCCGTGAAGGGTTCACCGGCCGCCATGTCGGCCGTGACGTACAGCGACCGACGGTAGACCAGAGACTTTTTCTCAGCCTCGGTCACGCCGTAATGCACCTGGCCCATGGCCTGCCAGGCGCGCTCGGTTTCCAGCACCAGAGCGGCCATTTCCGCAGGCTCCAGCGAGAAACTGGCGTCCACCCCGCCCGCCGCGCGGTCGAGGGTGAAGTGCTTTTCAACCACCGTCGCACCGAGTGCCACAGCCGCCACCGACACACCAACGCCCATCGAATGATCGGACAGCCCCACCTGACAACCGAACAACTCACGCAGATGCGGGATCGTGCGCACATTGCTGTTGAGCGGTGTCGCCGGGTAGGTGCTGGTGCACTTGAGCAGCACCAGATCCTTGCACCCGGCTTCACGGGCAGCGCGTACGGTTTCGTCGAGCTCGGCGATGCTGGCCATGCCGGTGGAAATGATCAGCGGCTTGCCAGTCGCCGCCACACGGCGAATCAGTGGCAGATCCGTGTTTTCGAAACTGGCGATCTTGTAGGCCGGCACGTCGAGGCTTTCAAGAAAATCCACGGCGCTGTCATCGAACGGCGTCGAAAACGCCAGCATGCCCAGTTCTTTGGCCCGGGCAAAGATCGGTGCGTGCCATTCCCAGGGCGTGTGGGCCTTTTCGTACAGGTCGTAAAGGGACGTGCCGGCCCACAGACTGTTCGGATCCTTGATGAAGAATTCGCCTTCCGCCAGATCCAGCGTCATGGTTTCAGCGGTGTAGGTTTGCAGCTTCAAGGCATGGGCCCCGGCCTTGGCCGCCGCCTCGACAATCTGCAAGGCGACGTCCAGCGACTGGTTATGGTTGCCGCTCATTTCGGCAATGATGAACGGCGGTGCGTCGGCACCGATCAGGCGATCGCCAATCTTGAAACTGTTCATGAACGGTGTTCCTTCAAATCCTTGGTGAACGCGCAGGCACTTTGGGTGAACCCGGCGTCACGAAATACATTCAATGAGGCCCGATTGGCCGGCAACACCTGTGCGCTGATTGCGGTCAATTGCGGCCAGTGCGCCGTGACGATCGCCTCGCCCCGCGTCAGTAGCGCCCTGCCCCAGCCGAGACCGAAACGCCCCTCCAGCAGATACAGCGAAACCTCGGCTTCAAAGCCGCGCAGATCGTACCGCAACACACCGACCGGGCCGTCATCGGCCTCGGCGATCAACAACAGCCGTTGAGGATTGCGCAGACTGGCGCTCAACCAGTTCAGATGCTGCGACCACTCGATCGCGCCACTCTTCACCGACCAGCGCTGCACAGCGTCGGCGTTGCGTCCGTCGAACAACACCTGCGCATCGTCCAGCGTCGCGCCCCGCAGCGTGAGCACCGCGCCGGCCAGTGCCGCCGCAACCCGCAGCGCGCCGCGCCCGTCGACCAGTTGCCGCGAACGCTCGGCCAGGCTCTGGCGCAGATAAAAGTTGCCCACGACAAAACCGACGGCATCACGCAGTTGTTCGACGCTGACCTGCTCCCGCGCGCCCATGAACACATGCGCCCCGGCCGCGGCCATCACCTCGCCGTTGGCCTGCTGGTTGTTCGACACCGCGATGCAGATCGTCGGCAAGCCCATGGCCGCGCGCTCCCAACTGGTGCCACCGCCAGCGCCGATAAACAGGTCGGCTTCGGTCATGCGCCGATGAAAATCGCTGACGAAACTGTGCAGGCGCCAGTTCGGCCGGCTTGCGGCCAGTGCCTGCATCTGCGCCCATGCCGGGTTGTCGGCACCGGCGACGAAGTCCACTTCAAGCCCGGAAAAATCCGCCAGCGCCAGCATCGCGTGGTGGGTCTGGCGGGCAGCGTCGAAGCCGCCGAAGTTCACCAGCACCCGTCGCGCCACGGGTTTGATCTCGATGACCGGGCCGCTGAACTCTTCGCGCAACATGGCAAAGCGCGGACCAAGCAGCGTTCGGCAACCTGCCGGCAGCAGTGGCTGATAGTTTTCGCTGAGACCGGAGAGGTTCTGATTGAGCAGCAGATCCACGCTGTAACGGCGGGTCGCCAGATCGTCGACGGCGGCGATCCGTGGTGCGAAGCGACGGGCCGCGGTCTGCCAGTGATGATCGAGGCCGTAGTGGTCGGCAATGACCCAGTCGAATTCGGCCTGACCTTCCAACTGCGTCGCCAGTGCATCGATATCCGCCCGCCATGGCAGCATCGACTCGATGGCCTGTTCCGGGTCCTCGTCGGTATATCGATCCGGCAAGGCGAACGTCTCGAAGCCTTCGCCCTGCAACGCATCGAGCCGATGGCCCGGCAAGCGACGACAGGCAAACGCGACGTGACTGCCCTGGGCGCGCAACACCCGTGCCAGCGTCAGGCAACGGGCGATATGGCCGCTACCGATGGTGGGCGAGGCGTCGGCGCGGATCAGTACTCTCATTGCAGCTCTCCGCCGGCCTTGAGTGCGGCGTAGAGGTATTCGGCGCGCTTCCAGTCTTCAGCGGTGTCGATGTCCTGCACCAGATGCCGGGGCAGGATCACCGGCAGGCTGGCTGGCGAATACAGAATCTCGCCACGCAGCCAGGCCTCGCTGCGCCCCCAGTAGAACTGGCCGGCATCTTGAAAGGCGGCCGGCAGATCCTGCGAACGGGTATTGCGAAACTCGGGGTACAACGCCGTCAGCGCGCCCTGCCCGTCGAGGGTCAAGGCACGCTGCACCGGAAAACCGAAATCAGTGACCGAAAAAGCAAAGGACTTGTCGGGATGCTGCTCCAGTAACTCAAGCCCCTGGCGCAGGAACCGCGCCTGCAACAACGGCGCCGTGGCGTACACGCAGCAGGCGAAGTCAAAGTGCGGCAGTTGCTGCAAGGCATGCACGATCACCGCAGCCGTGCCGGTGAAATCATCGGCCAGCTCCGCCGGACGCAAGAACGGCACCTGCGCACCATGAGCCTGCGCCAGTTCGGCGATCTCTTCGTCATCGGTGCTGACCACCACCTGGTCGAACAACCCCGAATCCAGCGCTGTGCGAATCGAACGGGCAATCATCGGCACACCGTCGAACGGTTTGAGGTTCTTGCGCGGAATGCGTTTGCTTCCGCCGCGGGCCGGGATGATTGCGACGTTGCTCAAGGGCGTTTTTCCAGCAGGAACCAGGTGACGTCGTCCAGCGGGAATTGCGGATCACGGTGATAACCAAAGCCGTAATCCAGCAGTTGCAGATCGGGATAGCGATCGAGCATTTCCCCGGCGAAATCGCGCTTGAACAACTTGCCGCTGTTGCCGCGATAGGATACTTCCACCGGCGACGGATTGTAGTACTCGGCGATCAGGATGTAGCGCTGGCTCAACTCGTACAACTGCGCATAGGCGGTCGGCAACAGCTCCGGGGCCAGATGAATCAGCACGCCTTTGCTGAGCGTCAGGTCGTAGCGGCGCTCGCGGGGGAAATCGAACAGCGAGCCGTGCCAGATGTTCGCAATCTCCAGCGCACGCGCCTGGGCACAGGCACTGGCATTGATCTCGACACCGAATAATTCACAGCGCGGCAACAGCTGACGCAGCGCCTGCAAGTTGTTGCCGGCGTTGGTGCCCAGTTCCAGCAGGCTGTCGATCCGTCCGGCCCGGCTCAGCGCTTTGGCGAACAGCGCCAGATTGGCCGCCACCAGCGGTTGCCCGACATTGCGGTCGACGTACTGGTTGCCGAACTCGCCCTGCCAGAATTGTTCCTGCTCGCTCAGATCACGCATTGCCGTTTTCCATCCACCGCCGCAGCGGCATTTATTCAGTCAACCGACGCAATTGCTCGACCACGTAATCCTGCTGCTGATTGCTCAACAACGGAAACAGCGGCAGGCTGATCGCTTCGGCGTAATAACGCTCGGCCTCGGGAAAGTCTCCCTCGGCAAAACCCAGTTCACGATAGTACGGCTGCAGATGCACCGGAATGTAGTGCAGGTTCACGCCGATGCCGGCCGCGCGCAAGCCTTCGAACACCTGACGGTGGCTGAGGTTGATGCGATTGGTCTGCAAGCGCACCACATACAGGTGCCAGGCCGATTCGGCGTCCGGCTGGATGCTCGGCACGGTGACCGGCAAATACGCCAGCAAGCGCTCGTAACGCGCGGCCAGTTCCCGACGACGGGCGATGAATTCGTCCAGCTTGCTCAGCTGTGACAGGCCCAGCGCAGCCTGCAGATCGGTGATCCGATAATTGAAACCCAGCTCGACCTGTTGGTAATACCACGGCCCGTGACTGGGCTCGGTCATCTGCTGTGGATCGCGGGTCATGCCGTGGCTGCGCAGGCGTTGCAGACGCTCGGCCAGTTCCGGGCGATTGGTCAGCACCATGCCGCCTTCGCCGCTGGTGATGATCTTCACCGGATGGAAACTGAACACGGTCATCGCCGCGAATTCACCGCAACCCACCGGGCGCCCGGCGTAGCTTGCGCCGACGGCGTGAGAAGCGTCTTCGATCACGGTGAAGTTGTAGCGTTCGGCCAGTTCGGCGATTCGCCGCATGTCGCAGCTCTGCCCGGAAAACGCCACCGCCACCAGCACTTTGGGCAAGCTGCCGTCGCGCTCGGCGGCTTCGAGTTTGCCGGCCAACACCTCGGCATCGAGGTTCCAGGTCAGCGGATCGATGTCCACGAAGTCAACGTCGGCGCCGCAGTAACGGCCGCAGTTGGCCGACGCCAGAAAGGTATTCGGCGTGGTCCACAAGCGGTCGCCCGCTCCCAGCCCCGCCGCCAGGCAGGCAATGTGCAGCGCTGCCGTGGCGTTACACACCGCGACCGCGAAATCGGCCTGGCAACGCTCGGCCATTGCCTGTTCGAAGCGCTCGATGGTCGGCCCCTGGGTCAACCAGTCGGACTGCAACACCTCGACGACCGCGTCGATGTCCGTCTGGTCGAGGCTTTGCCGACCGTAGGGAATCATACCGACAGCTTCGCGTGCAGGTCGGCGATCTGCCCCACCGAGAGGAAATGCGGGTTGGTGTCGGAGCGGTATTCGAAATCTTCACCGACCGGCACGCCACGCTCGCCGAGTTTGTCCTCGGCGAAATCCACGTCGACGCTGGTGAAACGAATCGACGGCTGGATGGTGTAGTGATCGGCGAACTCCAGGGTCATCCGCGCATCGTCCAACGGCACCATCAGTTCGTGCAGCTTCTCGCCCGGACGGATGCCGACGTTCTTGTGCGGCAGATGCTCGGCCATGCCGCGAGCCAGATCGACCACACGGATCGACGGGATCTTCGGCACGAACACTTCACCGCCGTGCATCCGCGCAAAGCTGTCGAGGACGAACTGTACGCCGTGATCGAGGGTGATCCAGAAACGGGTCATGCGCTCGTCGGTGATCGGCAGCTCTGTCGCGCCATCGGCAATCAGCTTGCTGAAAAACGGCACCACTGACCCGCGCGAGCCCGCTACGTTGCCGTAGCGAACCACGGCAAAACGCGTCTGTTGCTCACCGGCAATGTTGTTGGCGGCGACGAACAATTTGTCCGACAGCAACTTGGTGGCGCCGTACAGGTTGATCGGGCTCGCCGCCTTGTCGGTGGACAGCGCCACGACTTTCTTCACGCCGTTGTCGATGGCGGCGGCGATGATGTTCTCCGCGCCATTGACGTTGGTGCGGATGCACTCGGTCGGGTTGTATTCCGCCGCCGGCACCTGTTTCAACGCCGCGGCGTGCACCACGTAATCGATGCCGCGCATGGCCTGGCGCAGACGCTCGGCGTCGCGCACGTCACCGAGGAAGTAACGCATGCACGGCGCGTTGAACGTCTGCTGCATCTCGTACTGTTTGAGCTCATCCCGGGAGAACACCACCACCCGCTTGGGCTGGTATTGCTCGAGCAGGCGCGCAATGAACTTGCGCCCGAACGAGCCGGTGCCACCGGAGATGAAAATCGATTTACCGTTGAACATGTCTAGAGTCCTGTTTCCTGTGCCTCAAGGCGTCAGCCGAGCCACTGCGCCCAGTTCACCGCAGCACGCTCGTTCAGAGCAAAGTCTTTGCCGTTCAGGATCAGGTTCGGGTTGCCGACCGGGTCCTGAGCGAAGACGGAGGACCATTTCTCAGCCAGTGCTTCCAGCGCCTGTGGCGCTTGTGGCAACTGCCCGCCATGAAGCACCTGGACCAGCGGCGTCCACACGGTGAGGTAACCGGCCTGACCGGCCTTGAGGCACAGGTCGACATCGCTGAAACCGTCGCCGAAGCTTTCGGTGTCCAGGCCGCCCAGGGCGTCGAACAACTCTTTGTTCACCATCAGGCACACGCCCGATACGGCCGAGTAGTTCTGATCAACCTGCAGACGGTGCATGTAACCTTCGGCGTCGTGCTTCTCGCCAATGAAGGCCGAACCGACGGTGCCTTCCTTGCCGAGAATCAGACCGGCCTGGGAAATTTTCCCGTCGCGATCGACCAGTTTCGGCCCGACGATACCGACTTCAGGACGCTGGGCATGGTTGAGCAGCGACTCGATCCAGTTCGGGTTGACCACCTCACTGTCGGCCGCCATCAGCACCAGGTATTCACCCTGCGCCTCTTGGCTGGCAGCGTTGCACAGGGCCGCATCGCCAAGCGGCTGATCGGCGTGCAGAACGCGGACCTTGGCGTGGTTCAAGGTGCCCAGCCAGTCGTTGACGGCCGCCGACTGATTCGGTCGGGCTGCGAGCAACACTTCATAGCGGGTGTAGCGGGTTCTCAGCAGCACACCGTCCAGGCAGCGTTGCAGGGCCGGCAGATCATCGCTGGCCGGCAGGATGATCGACACCAGTGGCTGTTCGGCATGGCGATAATCGATCTGATAGGTGCCCGGTTCCTTCGAGGTGATCTTGGCCTTGTAGCCACGATTGCCCAGGTGACGCAGCAGGGCCTGACGCTCGTCGGCGTTTTCTTCCAGGACCGAACTGCGAGTGATCAGCAGCGGCTCGTCGAGGTGCGCCAGACCGCCCAGGCCACCCTGTTCGATGATGCGCAGCAGCAGATCGAATTCCAGCGCCTTGCTGAAGTCCGCCTGATAACCGCCCGCCTCGATCAGCACCTCGCGACGGATCAGCCAGTGCCGCGCCATCAGCGCCGGCAGGCTTTGCAGCAGGTCGAGGTTGAAGCCCGGACGGAACACATCCACCAGGGCGCCTTCGGCGTTGCGCTGGATTTCATCGGTGGCCACCGCGCGGCAACCTTCGGCCGACGCCAGTTCCAGACCGGCGCGCAGCAGACCGCCAGCGGTGAACTCGTCGCCCGCTTCGGCCAGCAGCAGCCAGTCGCACGGCGACTGACGAACGCTCTGGTTCAGCTTGTCGACGAAGTTGCCGGACGAGACCCGCACAAAGTGCAGGGTGTTCTGCGCGGTGGTCGCCGCCGGCGGTTCGCCCGTGGTGAACACCACCACTTTGAACGCCTTGCTGCGACCTTCGAGCAAGCTGTCCAGGGTGACCTGCAACTTGTCGATGTCGTTATCCAGGTCGAGCAGGAAAATACCGAACTGCGGACCACCGCCATTGGCTGCCAGGTCGCGGGCAATCGCCCCGGCCTGTTCGTCATCGGGCTGACGCGCATCGAGCCATTTGAGCAACCGGCCAGTGCGCATTTTGCTGAATGTCGCCTGATTGCCTTCCAGCGATGCCGCTTCCAGACGCGCATTCCACTCACGCAGTTTTTCGGCGTCCTCGTCTTCACCCAGCAGTTGCAACTGCGCCACCAGACGTTTGATCACGGTGCGGTTGAACACGTTGCTGTCGTGGGCTTGCCACAAACGGTCCACCACGCTTTCCGGCGTGTCGTTGTTGCGGGCCAGCATCAGGTTCTCCTGACGGGCCCAGATGCCCTCCAGCCCTTGCAACTGAATGCGCCCGGCCGGCATGGCGTGCAACAGAAACTCGAAGTGGGTCAGTTGATCGAAAAACGCCTGATTGTAGAACGGCATTTCGACGTACTGTTTCGGGCCGAAGCGGCGCTGCGGGCCGGCCTCGATATTGGTCCATGCCGATTCCAGAATCAGCTCGGCGGTCAGTGCGCGACCGGTGCGCAGGCTGTCGGCCAGCGCCTCGAAACTCTTCAGGACAAAGGCTTTGCCTTGCTCCGGGCTTTCATGCCGGACTTGCGTCGGCAGGCCGGCCAGAAACTCGGCAAAGGCCTCGCGCTCGGCGACGGACTTGGCGTCGGTGTACGCCAGCGAGTGGAAAATCTCGGTGCTGTGGTCGGAGTGCTGATAGTTGATTTCACGCACAACGTAAGGGATCGGCAGAATCCGTGCCTTGCCCCGCGCCAGCATGTAGTACGTGTGACCGACTTCCTGCCACTGGAAGATCGTGTCTTCGGGCATCGCCTTGTACCAGTCGCGCATGATGTCGGAGCGCTGCACCGCGTAGAACGGTGGCAGGTACTGGTACATGTAATCCACCAGGCGATCCTGGGCCAGATCGGCCGAGTAGTCCTCGCAGACTTTCTTGTCACGACGGTAGTAGCTGACGCCGTTGGCCAGTGCCAGGTACATCATGCTGTAGCCGTGGCACATGCTGTAATCGGGGTTGGCGTCCATGAAGGCAACGGCTTCGTGCAAGGCATCGTGCACCAGGAAGTCATCGTCGGCGGCGAACACCATGTAAGGGGTCTGCAACTGCTCGATACCGTAGGCCAGTTTGGCGCGAATGCCCCAATAGCCGAACTGCGGCAGGTGCTGATAATCCACGTTGGCAAATTGCCCGGCCACACCCGGCAATGCCTCGGCGGACGAGTCCAGCACCAGAATCCTGCACGGCAGGGTGCTGTAGAAACGCACGGCCCTGCGCAGAAACGCCGGGCGTTCGTGAGATATCAGCACAACGGTCAACTGTTCGTTGAGTGCCAAACCGTGTCCAGAACTGTTCTTGCCTTGCATATATTCCCCACAAGCGGCGAGTCGCCGAAAACTCTACGTTGTTTGTCGATTAACGTACGCGGCGCAGATAACCATCCGGCGCGACTGTGATCAGCAACTTGCTGTGTATGGCCTGATCGATTTCGAAATCACGGTTCTCTTCCAGGTACGCCCACACGGCGGTTTTCGGGTTGTCACCCTTGCCCCACGGACGATCCGGGAACGCGTCTTCCGGCATGTCTTCGACCACGGTGTCCATGACCACGCAGTAGCTGCCCACCGAAACCATCGGTGCGTACAGGCGCAGCTCTTCGAGGACGTGCTCGTGGGTGTGGTTGGAGTCCAGCACCACCAGCACTTTCTTGCCCTGCACGCGTTCACGCACCTGGTCGACAATCGCGGTGTCGATGCTCGAACCCTGGATCATGCTGATCCGCTTGAACATCGGGTGCGCTTCGATGGCTTCGCGGTTGTGCTGGCGGATATCGATGTCGACACCCAGCACTTCGCCGTGGCCGATCAGTTCCAGGATCGAGGCGTAGAACACCAGCGAACCGCCGTGGGCAATACCGGTTTCAACGATCACGTCCGGACGCAGGTTCCAGATGATTTCCTGCATGGCGACCATGTCCTGCGGGAACTGAATGATCGGCCGGCCCATCCAGCTGAAGTTGTAGGTGTATTTGTGCTTGGCAGTGGTGGCGACCCAGTCCAGGGACTCGGTTTGCAGTGCCTTGTCTTCCTGCAGGCCTTCGATGTTGGCTTTTACTTCTTCGCGAAACTGCTCATGTGGATTCATTGCAACTCTCCAAAAATTCGGGAAACGGCTTACTTGAACACCTTGGCGTCCGGGTAAGGCACCGTGTTGTTCTTGATGATCCTGGCGGGATTGCCCACCACGACCGAAAAATCCGGGACATCTTTCGTCACCACGGCACCGGCGCCGATGGTCACCCAGCGACCGATGCGCAGACGCGGCAGGATCGTGGCGTTGGTACCGATGAAGGTGCCGTCACCGATCTCCACGCAGCCGGCGATACAGACGCCGGGCGCCATGAACACCGAGTGGCCGATCCGTCCCTCATGCCCCACGACACTGCCGGCGCTGATGCTGGTGTTGTCGCCGAGCTCGACCTCGGCCTGCATCAACACGCCTTCCTGCAGGTAACTGCCCTGCCCCATGCGAATCATGCTCAGGTCGATGCCGGGGTGGATGAACTGACCCAGTCGCGCACCCGCCTCCACCAACTGGCAGGTGGTTTCGTAGCGTAAACGGGTACTGCCGGTGATCAGATTGACGAAGCGCACGTCCGGCCCATTGAGTTCGGCCACCCGCTCCGAACCGCCGACCACCGGCACGCCATAAAACAGCGTGCCGTGCTTGCGCGGATCGTTGTCGAGAAACGCAAACTCGATGTTCGGCGTGCTGCGCTTGACGGCCTGCAGCATGCGCACCGCTTCCGGGTTGGCGGCGCCCAACAGATACATCTTCACGGTGCTTTCCTGCTGGCCAGCAAGTCGAGCACCACTTGCACCACGCGCTGCTGATCGGCGTCAGTCATTTCGTGATAACTCGGCAGGTTGAAGGCACGCTCGGGCAACGCGAACGCCAGCGGGGTGTCGACCACGTATTCGCTGAACATCGGCAGCGACGACAGCGGCCAGAAAAACACCCGGGCGTCGATATCCGCCGCCTGGAAAGCCGCAATCAACTGATCGCGATGGATGCCGGTGTCGGCATCGAACACCACGGTCGGCATCCAGTAACCATTGCGCCCATGGGCCGGTTCCGGATTGAGCGATACGCCCGGCACACCTTCAAGCGCCTGCGCATAGTTGGCGAAAATCGCCCGCTTGCGCTCGATCAACTCTTCGATGCGCTCGACCTGAGCGCAGCCGACCGCCGCCTGCAGGTTGCTCATCTTGTATTTGAAGCCGACGAATTCCGGCCAGAACTGCTTGGTGCTGCCCGCGACCCGGCCATGGTTGGACAGGGTCAGCACGCGCTCGTACAAGGCCTTGTCCGAGGTGACGAACATGCCGCCTTCGCCGGTGGTCATGGTCTTGGTGCCGTGGAACGAAAAGGCGCCGAAGGCACCGAGCGAACCCGCCGCCTTGCCACGCCATTGCGAACCAATGGCTTCGGCCGCGTCCTCGATCACGGGAATGCCGAACTCCTTGCCGATGGCCAGCAAGGCATCCATGTCGCAAAGATTGCCGTAGAGGTGAACTGCCAGAATGGCTTTGGTGCGCGGGCTGATCGCGTTTCTGACCTGTTGCGGATCCAGACACCAGCTATCGGCCAGCACATCGACAAAGACCGGGGTCGCCCCCAGGTAAGTGATCGGCGCTGCCGAAGCGATCCAGTTGGTATTGGCCAGGATCACTTCATCGCCGGCGCCGACACCCAATGCCGCCATGCCCATGTGCAAGGCCCCGGTGCAACTGGAGGTGGCGATTGCATAGGTCGCACCCAGATGCTCGGCGAAGCCGTGCTCGAAGCGGGTCAGGTATTCGTAGCAACGCGCGCCCCAGCCGTTCTGCACGGCATCCAGGGCATATTGCGCTTCGAGTTCGCCGACGCTCGGTTTGGTGTAGTGGATTCTGCTCATTGAATGCTCAACTCCGGAACGGCGACGACAAAGCGTGCACCCCATGTTTTGGCTTCGGCCAGTTGTTGCGTCACTTCGCTCAACAGGTTCCAGGGCAGAACCAGAATGTAGTCCGGCCGCTCCAGCGCAATGCGCTCGGGTGCCACGATCGGAATGCGGCTGCCCGGCAGGAACTTGCCCTGTTTGTGCGGGTTGGCATCGGCAACCCACGCCAGCAGATCCGCTCTCACGCCGGCATAGTTGAGCAAGGTGTTGCCCTTGGCTGCCGCGCCATAACCGACCACACGCTTGCCCTCGGCCTTGGCCTGCAACAGGAAGCGCAGCAGCTGGTGCTTGATGTTTTCGGCGGCCGGCGCCAGCGTCGCGTAGTACCCGGCAGTTTTCACGCCAGCGTCGAGTTCGGCCTGCAACTGTTGCTGAACCGCCGGTTGCACGGCACGGCGTTCGCCATCCTTGCGCTGCACGAACACGCGCAGCGATCCGCCATGGGTGGTCAACGGGCTGACGTCGAACACTTCCAGACCGTTGCGCTCGCACAGCGTTTGCACGGCGGTCAGGGACAGGTAGGAATAGTGCTCGTGGTACAGCGTGTCGAACTGCGCGCCGGCCATCAGCGTCAGCAGTTGCGGGAATTCGAACGTGGCAACGCCGGCGGGCTTGAGCAGCGCGGCGAAACCACCGAGGAAGTCATTGATGTCCGGCACGTGGGCCAGCACGTTGTTGGCGGCCATCAGATCGGCGCCCCAGCCTTCGCTTTTCAGCTGTGCGGCGGTGTCGCGACCGAAGAACAGTTCACGAATCTCCAGGCCTTTTTCCCGCGCTGCCTGCGCGGTGCTGCGAGTCGGCTCGACGCCCAGGCACTGGATACCGCGACCGGCTACGTACTGCAGCAGGTAACCGTCGTTGGCGGCGACTTCCACCACGCGGCTGTCAGCCGTCAGGCCAAAGCGCTCGACCATCTCGGCCACATAACGCTCGGCGTGGGCCAGCCAAGTGCTGGAGAACGAACTGAAGTAGGCGTACTCGGCATCGAACAGGCTGTCGGCGCTGGTGTAATCCTCGGTCTGGACCAGCCAGCATTGCTGGCACACGGCGACCTTCAATGGCACCCATTGTTCGGCCTGTTCCAACCGATCGGCGTGCACGTAGGCGTTGGACGGTGGCGAGGTGCCGAGGTCGATCAGCGGCAGGCTCAGCGGTGCGGCGCACCCACGGCAGTTCATAGACGCACTCCAGCAAAGTGTTGATCGAGCGCGGGATGGCTGGAATCACGCGCTGACAAATTATTGACAGGCAACGGCCAGGCAATCGCCAGCCGTGGATCGTTCACCGACAGGCCGGCCTCGTGCTCCGGCGCGTAATCGGCGCTGTGCAGGTAAAGCAGCTCGGCATCCTCGGTGAGGGTCTGGAAACCATGGGCGAAGCCGGCCGGAATCAACAGGCTGCGACCGTCGCCGGCCTTCAGGTGCTCGGCGTGCCAGTGCAGGAAGGTTTCGGAGTCCGGGCGCAGGTCCACCGCCACGTCCCACACTTCACCGCGCAGGCAGGTGATCAACTTGGCTTCCGGCGCGTTGGCGTTCTGGTAATGCAAACCGCGCACACTGCCCTTTTCGCGAGTGCAGGAGTGGTTGATCTGGCGGATGTGAAACTCGGCGCCGAACGCACTCAGGCTGCCCTCGCAGAACAGCCGGGCGAAGTGCCCGCGCTGATCTTCGAAGCGCTTGTGCTGGACGCTGAACAACCCGGCCAGCGGCAACTGTTTCAAGGAAAACTCGCTCACAGCGCGCCCCGGTACAGGTTCAATTGCCCGAGAGTGACGGTGCGCATGTCGTCGCCGTTCTGCCACGCCAGGTGCCAGTCGAGGGTCTGGGTCAGGCATTGCTGCAGCGACCAGCGCGGTTGCCAGCCAAGCACCTGACGGGCGCGGCTGCTGTCCAGACGCAGCAGACCGGCTTCGTGCAGTTCGCTCGGCTCGATGCGCAGACCACGGGCCTGTGGCCAGCGATTGGCGAGCAGTTCGACCACTTCGCCGACGCTGCACATGTCCGTTTCGCCCGGGCCGAAGTTCCACGCCCCGGCGTATTCCGGGCCCTCTTCGTAGAGCCCGGCGGCCAGTTGCAGGTAGCCGGCCAGCGGCTCCAGCGCGTGTTGCCATGGGCGCACGGCTTGCGGGTAACGCAGGGTCACCGGCTCGTCGGCCGACCAGGCTTTCAGTACGTCGGGAATCAGGCGCTCTGGGGCGAAGTCACCGCCACCCAGCACGTTGCCGGCTCGCGCGGTGGCCAGGGCCAGACCGTGTTCGGCGTACTTGTCGGCCGGGAAGAACGACGCGGCATAAGACTGCGCCAACAACTCGCAGCAGGCCTTGCTGCTGCTGTAAGGGTCGTGCCCACCGAGGGCTTCGTCTTCGCGGTAGGGCCACAGCCATTCCTTGTTGGCGTAGACCTTGTCGGTGGTCACCAGCACACAGGCCCGCACACAACCGACCTGACGAATCGCTTCGAGCAGGTTCAGGGTGCCCATGACGTTGCTGGAATACGTGCCGAGCGGATCGCGATAACCTTCGCGCACCAGCGGCTGGGCCGCCAGGTGGAGGACGATCTCGGGCTCGGTGTCGGCGATGATCTCGAGCAAGGCGCCGAGGTCACGCAGGTCGCCGCGCTGGTCGTTGATACCTTCGTGCACCCGCGCCAGTTCGAACAGGCTCGGCTCGGTCGACGGGTCGAGGGAAAAACCGCTGACTTGCGCGCCGAGGCTTTGCAGCCACAAGGTCAGCCAGCTGCCCTTGAAACCGGTGTGACCGGTGACCAGAACCCGTTTGCCGCGCCAGAATTCCGGACTCAGTCCCATTGCTTCCATGGGGCCTCCCCGGTCTGCCACAGCGCTTCGAGGTGATTCTTGTCGCGCAGGGTATCCATCGGTTGCCAGAAACCGTCGTGCTGATAAGCCATCAGCTCGCCACGCTCGGCCAGGCCATCCAGCGGACCGGACTCCCACGACGTCTCGTCGCCTTCGATCAGCGGCAGGACTTTCGGCGACAACACAAAGAATCCGCCATTGATCCAGCCACCGTCGCCACGGGGTTTTTCAGTGAACCCCAGTACGCGATCGCCTTCACGGTTCAGCGCGCCGTAACGTCCCGGCGGCTGTACGGCGGTGACGGTCGCCAACTTGCCGTGGGTCAGGTGGAAATCCACCAACGAGCTGATGTTCAGGTCCGAGACACCGTCGCCATAGGTGAAGCAGAAGGCTTTTTCGTTTTCCAGATAGCGTGCGGCGCGGCGCAGACGGCCACCGGTCATGGTTTCCTCGCCGGTGTCGATCAGCGTCACGCGCCACGGCTCGCTGTAGTTCTGGTGAACGTCCATGCGGTTTTCACGCATGTCGAACGTCACGTCGGAGGTGTGCAGGAAGTAGTTGGCGAAGAAGTCCTTGATCGCGTAGCCCTTGTAGCCAAGGCAAATCACGAAGTCATGAATTCCGTGTGCGGAATACTGTTTCATGATGTGCCAGAGAATTGGCTTGCCACCGATTTCGATCATCGGTTTGGGCTTGAGGTGCGACTCTTCACTGATGCGAGTGCCCAGGCCACCCGCCAAAATAACTGCCTTCATGGTCTCCCCTCTCGTTCGTCACAGGGCTGCGCGCGGCTTTATGAGCTTTGCGGCCTTCTGGCTAAACCTTTCTGCCGGTCCGGGCGCAGGTGCAATGACCGCGAGCGCTCGTTTTATGGCGATTTGAGGGGGACTTGCAGGAAACGCGCCAGCTCCGCCGACGCTGCGTCGATGGGGACACGGGCATGAAAAAAGGGATGAGTCCGTTGCCGGACCCATCCCTTTCATCGAGCGGTTTCAGTGAATCGACCGGATCAACCGAACAGGGCAAACCCGTCGGCAGCGGTTGGCAGGTTGTAGGCCTGGCCGTCCGCGGTCTGGATGTGCTCGATGTTGTTGAAGCCCGCATACCAGCCTGCCAGTTTCACACCACTGGTCGGCGCACCGACGCTGCCGTCATTGGCGCTGTGCAAATAGGCGTCGTCGCCGATACGGGTCACGTTCAACTGGCTGGCATTGGCAATGGTGTTCAGGATCAGGGTGTCGTTCAGGCTGGTGCCGCCGTCCTGAATCACCACCAGACCGGAGGTGTTCACCACGTAAGTGTCATCACCTTCACCGCCATTGGCGAAACCACCGGAGGCCTGCTGGCCGGCCAGATTGAGAATCAACCGGTCGTCACCCTCGCCACCGAACAACGAGTAGGCGCTGCCCTTGCCGGTCAATACGTCGTCGCCAATACCGCCGATGGCGCTGCCGTTGAACACTGTCACGGTGTCATTGCCGTCCTCACCGAATGCATTGGTACCCAGATCATTTTCGGCACTGACAATCACATCGTCGCCCGCCCCGCCATACAACTGATCGGCCTGCGCATTATCGGCCACACCTTCGAGGCTGAACGGTCCGATGTCGGACACCAGGCCGCCGTAGATAACGTCGTTGCCGTCACCGCCATTGATCAGATCGCTGCCGCGCCCGCCTTCCAGGTAGTTGTCCGCTTCGTTGCCGGTCAAGGTGTCGTCGAAATGGCTGCCCATCACGCCTTCGACATTGGTCAGCGTATCGCCCTGCGCATCACCACCCAGGTTGATGCCGGTCTGCAGATTGATCTCTACCGCCGAGGCGCTGGTGAGGTACCAGACATTATCGATGCCATCGCGACCATCGATCGAATCACCGCCGCCACCTCCGATGAACGTTTCATTGCCGGCCGAACCGATGAAGTCATCAAAATACTGACTGCCCTCGATCAATTCGATGCTGGTGTATTCAGGCATCGGGTCCCAGGGCTTGTAGGCGGCACCGCTCAGGTCGATCGCCATCGGCATGGTGGCGTATTTGAAGCTGAGCAGATCCTGCCCCTGTCCGCCATCCAGGCCGAAATACCAGGGCATGCCGGTCGCGTAAAAGGTGTCGCTGAAGTCACTGCCACGGATGATCTCGATGTTCTGGAACGTATCGCCGTCAGCGATCCCCGAAAACTCCCGGGTTGCCCAGTTCAGCGTCATGGCCACCGTGCTGTCGCCGTAGCTGAGCACATCGATACCGTCGCCACCGTCGAAGGAGTCACCCTTGGCACCGCCGAACAGCACGTCGTTGCCACTGCCGCCGACGATCGTGTTCCAGGTGTCGTTGCCGTAGCCGGTGAAGTCGCCGGTCCCGGTGTACGTGAGGTTTTCAACGAACGGATCCAGGTGCATCACAGACAGCGTGGTGTACACCTGATCGGTGCCGCCCATGAAGCCCTCGACTTCTTCGATGGTCACACCGGTGCTGTTGATGAAGTACACATCGTTCCAATCGCCACCGGCCAGGGTCACGCCACCGATGTTGGCGGTGAACTGATCCGCATTGTTGGTGCCAATGATCTTTTCGACATTGCGAAAGGTGTCGCCCACTGCATTGATACCACTGCCGATCTCGATGGTGACCGGCCCCGCGGTCTGGAAATAGCTCACCGTGTCGTAGCCATCGGAACCGTCAATGATCATCGACCCTTCGGAGCGATAGATCAGATCATCGAACTTCGAACCTTCAATGGCTTCGATACCGGTGAAGGTATCTCCGTAGGCAATGGTCAACCAGTCATAGTTGCTCCAGTCCCCGACTCTCACCCCTTCGAGACTGTCGCTGTAGCTGACGGTATCGAAACCCTCGCCACCCACGAAGTGATCCGCCCCGTCGCCGCCCCACAGCCAGTCGTTGCCGGCACCGCCAATGATTTCGTTGTCGGTGTCACTGCCGTAGGCCTTGAAATCACCCGTACCGGTGAAGGTCAGTTTCTCGATGAAGGGGTCCATCTTGATGGTGTTGAGACTGGTGCGAATTTCGTCGTAACCGCCGTAGCTTTCTTCGATGATGGTCACGCCTTCGCTGCCGACGATATACACATCGTCACCCCAGCTACCGTCCAGCGTCACACCGGCAACGTTGCCGGTGAAGGTGTCGTTGAAAGATGTACCGATGACTTTCTCGACGTTGAGCAAGGTATCGCGCTTGCCCTCGGCGCCGGTGACAGTCCACGCGTCATTGCCGATCTCGACATTGACTGCCGAAGACAGCACGCGATAGTCCGCCGTATCAACCCCCTCGCCCCCATCCAGCACGTCCGATCCGCCACTGCCGATCAACTGGTCATCCGACTCCAGTCCATAGAGTTCGTCATTACCATCGGTGCCCATCAGGTAATCCACATCACTCGTTCCATTTACTACTGACATTTGCTTCTTCCTTGCGTTGTTGTTGAGGCTGGAAACCTGCAATCCCGGGCACCGCTCGCCCCCTCTGCGTCAATCGTCCGAGACCGGCTATCAAGGGGTATCGACAGAGAATTGCGGCGGCTTGAGGTGCCGGGCAAAAAAAGTATCCGAGTTGATACAAATACGAATTTCGAGGTGAAAAAAAGGCGACTGCAAAAGTCGCCTGTTTTTTGGGGGGTAGCGTCCGTGGACCGGTCAGTCCGCCAGCCAGCCGTTTTCCCAGTAACGCAGGTTGTCGCCGCGCAAGACGTAGTCGCGCAACACGACCTCGCGCAACTCGTCGCCCATGCGGTAGCTGGCGTCCGGATCGGCCAGGTGCATGCGGATCGCCTGCAGCCACTCATCCGTGGTGTTGGTCTTGATCCGGGTGCACGGCAGGTAACCGCGATAGGCCTCGGTGTCGGTGCAGATCACCGGGTAGCCACAGGCGCCGTACTCCAACAGACGCAGGTTGCTCTTGCAGTCGTTGAAGATGTGGAACTCCAGCGGTGCTAGCGCCAGATCCAGATTGAGGCTGGCCAGTTTCGCCGGGTACACATCGAGGCCGATCACGCCGTGGAACTCATGCATGTACGGCCGCAGATCGTCCGGGCACATGCCGAAAAACACCCAGTCGACTTCATTGGCCAATTCGCGCACCACATCGGCGATCACCGCCAGGTCACCGTGGTGGCTGGTGCCACCGCCCCAGCCGACCCGAGGTTTTTTCGAGGTACGGCGCTGGCTGCGCAAATCGCTCCACATGTTTTTGGCCAGCATGTTCGGGACCACGCGGATGTCGCTGTGCATGCTCGACAGTGCGTTACCCAACGGCGCCGTGGACACCACGACCCGGTCACACATGCCGATCGCACGCCGGACCAGTTTTTCCATTTCGTCCTTGTTCGGCATGTTGCGGATGTGCGCATTACGATGGGGAACGTCGATCACGTAGTCATCGAGCTCGTAGATCCGCCGGGCACTCGAGTACTTCTGCAAGCTTGGAATTTCGTTGATCGGTGCTTCGGCATAACGTCCCTGCAGAATGATCACGTCAGGGGACTGGCGCTCGACTTCGATGATGGTCGGCAGGTTGTAATGAATCCGTCCCAGTGCCCTGCCCGCCGCTTCCAGCTCGATCAGGGGCTGAGTCACACGGTAGTGACCGATCGCCGATGCGTTGACCGGCAATGCGAGAATCTTGGGCAATTGCGGCTGCGAAAACGGACTCCAGCCGGTACGCAGGCCAGGATCGAGACTGAAGCTCGAGCCCCCCAGGCCGTTCAGCGACAGGTTGGCGTTGTAGGCCGGATCCCGTGCGACGACCGGCAGCCAGCGCTTGTAGAAAGTTTCCTGCTCCTGGCCAAGCGCTGCTTCTTCGCCTTCCTTCGGGGCTTGCGCCGGTTGCGCGCCCAACGCCAGCTGCGCGTAAGGCGTCCACACCACCAGGTAACCTTCCTGGCCGACTCGCAGGCACAGATCCACTTCGTTGAGCGACTGCGCCAGCGCCTGCTCATCGAGCCCGTTGACGGCATCGAACACAGCCTTGCGCACCATCAGGCAATCACTGCCGACGGCGCTCAGGTCGTGAGCGACCAATAGCCGGTACATGTAACCCGTCGCCTGCAACGACTCGCCGTAAAACGGTACGCCGGCCGGCCCTTGCAGGCCGAGGATCAGACCGGCGTGCAAGACCCGCCCGTCCGGGTTGAACAGTTTGGCCCCTACCACACCGACTTCGGGGCGCTGGGCGTGATTGAGCATTTCCGCCAGCCAGTCGCCATGGGTGATCACGGCGTAAGGGTTGAGCAGCAAGACGTATTCGCCCCGCGCCTGGCTCACCGCGAGATTGCGCACAGCAGCCATGTTGTCTTGCTGCGGGCAATCGAGGACACGAATCCGCTCGCTGCCCAATTGCGCCATGCCGTCAAACCAGGTCTGCGCCTCGACGCCCTGGCTGCCGTTGTCGACCAGCAGCAACTCGTACTCGGCGTAGGCGGTCTTCTCCAGCAGGCTCTCGACACAGCGCTGCACGGCGGCCGTCTGATCCTTGCTGACAATGACGATCGACACCAGCGGTTGCCGGCCATGGTGGTAATCCACGCGGTTCAGCAGCGCCGAGGCGCCGTTGCGGATTTCATGGGCAATGCCCAGGCGGTCAAGGTGCGCCGAGATCAACTGCGAATTGCCGTCAGCCATTTGCGGTTCCGACAGCCACTTGGCGAGGTCGAATGCCGACTCCAGCAGCACTTCGGAGATATGGCCAATGACCTGCGTGCCGTCGTTCTCGACCATGCGCCACAACACATCGTGGGGCGCCAGCTCGCCAAACGCGGAATCGAAACCGCCGAGTGCCAGGAACCGTTCGCGCTCGAACGCCAGGGCCCGGCCCACATAGGGGTAGCTGCGCATCAGGTCCAGGTTGAAGTCCGGCTTGAACACCGGCTCGGTCGACTCGCCCTCGCTCAAACCACCTTCATCGCTGTAAAGGCAGGTAACGGTTCGCGAGAGCGCAATGCGCTCGGCCATCACCAGCAGCGCCGGCACCACCAGACGATCACCGGCACGCAGCAGGTAGAACCAGTCGGCACCTTCCAGCTGCGGCAAGAGTTCGTTGATCTGCTGTTGCCAGTCCTCCTGCAACGGCATGCGCAAGACGCGCTCTTCGAGCTGCGTCTCGGTGCAGGAGGCGGACAACACAAGGGTCAACTCGGGCAGGTATTCCTGTGCCTCGAGCGATTGTAGGGTGAGATCCAGCGCCGAGCGACTGCCCTGCTCGTCAATGATCAGCGGCACGATTTTCGGTACGCGCGGCCATGCCGCGAGCGTGTCCGGCAGCAGTTCGCGCTGGCCTTCGGTCAAGTTGCGGCATGCCAGCCACTGCGCATACAACTCGGCAAAACTGACACTGGAAACGCCGACATGCCAATCCTGGGTAGTCTGTTTGGTGCCCAGCGTCCGGCTCAGCGGCAACTCTTCCCAGACCCGTGGCGCTTCCTGCGCCTTGGTGATCGGTACATAACGCACCCAGCCCGGCGCCGGGGCCGATTCGCCACTGCGCGCCTTGAGCATCTGCGACAACCACTGGCGTTCGGTGTACGCAGCATCGCGCATTGCCTGTTGGCCACTCAAGCGCTCGGCGTACAGGCGCTCGACGCTCAGGACGTGATTCGAAACCACCAGGTTGCCGCGACGCAACAGGCAGACGTACAACGCAAAATCCAGGGTCGCGACAAAGCAGGTTTCGGGAGTGGTCAAGGCCGGGAGAAGCTCCAGCACATCGGCCCGGCGAAACAGTGCATTGCTGAAACCGCCGAGAATGTTGACCGGGAAATTCTCGAAAATCGCCAGCAGGTCATCCCCCTTGAACAGTCCGCACACCGGCGACAACGGGGTATTTTCCAGGCGTGAAGGCAACGGGCGGTCGTCGGCATCCCAGAACAGACGCTGGGCGAGCACCAGATTGACGTCCTGCTGATCGATGAGAACCTGTGCCTGGCGCTCGATGCACGTGCCGAACAATTGGTCGTCATCACACAGAAACTTGATGAACTCGCCCTGCGCCTGCTCAAGGCACGCATGCAGATTGCCGACCAGCCCGAGCGTGCGCGCATTGCGCACGTAGCGCACGGCCACGCCGGAACTCTCGATCACCGAGGCGACGGTGGTTTCAATCTCGTTGCCGCGACTGTCGTCGCAGACAATGACTTCAAGATTGCCATAGCCCTGGCTCACCGCACTGAGCAATGCCCGTTCGAAGAAACGTGGATTGAAGGCAGGAATGACCAGGCTGACGAGAGGAAGTGAATTCACGGCGGGCTCACAGGCGGTGCGAGCCCGCTCAGAAAAGCGAGCCCTTGAAACCGCTAAAGACATTGACTATTGAAGGGACAGGGCAGAACGGGCGCCAGCGCGCCCGGCTACCGTCAGATCTTGTTGAACAGACCCAGCTGGCTGATTTTGCTGAATGCCAGTTGCGAGGCCTGCAGCATGGTCTGCTGCAAGGTCAGGCGGGTCATCACTTCGGCAGGATCCGAATCACGGATCGAACCCTGAGTGGTGGTATTCGCCTGAGTCAGGCTCTGGTTGGTGGTGTTCTGGTCATCCAGCGACTGTCCGCGAGCACCGATCGAAGTCACCGCCGAACCAATCTGATTGGCCGCGCTGTCGATGTTGCCCAGCGCCGACTCCATGGCACCCTGGAATTTCTGCTTGGCCACCGGATTTCCGTCGATCGGCGCATTCAGTGCCGTGACCATCTGGCCCAGGGTGTCGAGCACGTTCTGGGTCTGGTGGTTGTTGGACTGGATCGAGAACTGATCACCCGCACCCGGCGTACCGCCGAATGTGAAGGTCACACCCGCTGCCGTGGCGTTGGCGCCGACCATGGTGCCCGACGACACTGGCTTGCTGTCAGCTGTCACTGGCGCTGCATACAGGTCGAAATTGGTGGCACTGGTGAACTTCAGGATCGCACCGCCGCCCGACGGGAATGCCGCGTCGTAGGCCGCCTGGTTGGTCACGCCGGAGCCGGTGATGACCGCCGTCGACGCATTGCCCGCGCTGCGCGAGGTGGTGAACGAGTCAGGCGTGGCCGCCAGCTGAAAGCTGTGGCCGGCAATGACCGCATCCGGGTTGGTGTCACCAGGCTTGAGGTTGATGTTCAACTTCAGATCGACGCCACGGAAGCTGACGGTCTGGTTGGCGCCGTTGCTGTTGGTGATCGCGCCGTTCTGGCTGGCTTCGGTCGTCACGTCGTTGCCCAGGGCATCGGTGATTTTCAACTGAGTGCTGCTGATGAAATCCACGGTGTACGGCTGACCGGCCGCGAACTTGGCGTTGTACGTCGCGGCGGTGCCAACGATACCGTTGGTCAGCACCACGCGGCCATCATCGGGGGTTGGCGCGGTCATGCTGGTCGTGGTGCGGCTGGTGTTGATGGTCTGCTGGAACGCATCCCAGCCAGTGGTATTGGAGGCCACCGAAAGACCGTCGCCAATGCCCAGGTTGATCTGGGTCTGGTCACCATTGTAGGTGTAGGTGCCATCGGCATTTTGCGAGTACGGCGCGGTATCGGTCTTGGAACCGGAAAACAGGTAATTGCCGTTGGCGTCCTTGGAGTTCATCAGGCCCAGCACTTGTTGCTGGATCTGGCTCAACTCGGCGGCGTAGGCCTTGCGGTCAGTATCAGTGGCGATGCCGTTGTTGGCGGCCAGGCCGATTTCCTTGGCGCGCTGCAAGGCCGTGGTGATGGAGTTCAACGTGGACTCCTGCACGGTCAGCGCGCTCTTGGTGGTATCGATGTTGCCCTGATACTGCTCGAGCATCGAGGCCTGCTGACCCAGCTTGAGCAGACGCCCGGCTCCGATCGGATCGTCGGCAGCGGTGTTGATGCGCTGCAGGCTGCTCGCCTCGTTGGCGGTCGCGACAGTCTTGCTGTAGTTGCGCTGATATTGAGCAGCTTGTGTCGCGTAATACTGGGCGGTGGAAATGCGCATGAATTACGGCTCCTTAAAGACTGTTGATCAGCGTTGCGAAGGTTTCCTGCGCAGCCTTGATGATTTGCGAAGAGGCGGTGTAGTACTGCTGATACTTGACCAGGTTGCCGGTTTCTTCGTCCAGGTTGACCTGGGACAGCGAATCGCGCGCACCCTGTGCCTGATCCAGAATCACCGTGGTGGCGGCGCTGTCGGACTTGCTCTGAGCAGCCTTGGTACCGACGTTGGTCACCAGCTTGTTGTAGGCGTCAGTCAGGCTGATGCCCTTGCTCGCCGTGCCGGTATCCACGGTCTGTTTGGTCTGCAAGCCAACCAGCGCCTGCGCGTTGCGGTTGTCCGAAGAAGCCGCGCCGGTCAGGTTGATCGTGAAGGTTTCGCCTGGCTTCGGCGTCGCGCCCACGGTGGTCTGCACGGTAAAGGTTTTCTGCACGTTCGGCGTGACCGAGGTATCCATCACCGGAGCACCGGTGGAATCGACCATGCCGATCTTGAGGTTCAGGGTGTTGGCCTGCCCCGGCACGATGGTGCCGGAACCGATGGTGTTGCCCTTGGCATCGACCATGTTGTACGACTGGCTGCCGCTGGCGACCGCCCCCATGACCAGTTTGACCGGCGTCGAGTACTTGAGCGCATTCTGCAGCTCGGCCTGGGAGGCCGGGTTGGTGATGTCGAGGGTGTCGATCAGCGTCGGCTGCGTGTAGGTGCCGGAATTGTTGGCACTGGCCACACCGGTCAACGGTGCTGCCGCCGCGATTTTCTTCGGATCGGTGAGCACGGTCTGGATGGTGCTGCCGGCGTTACGGGTCGGGGTCACCTTGAAGGTGTCGCCGGCGCTCAACGCACCGCCATTGAGGGCCAGGGTGAAGCCGTCGATCACTGGCGGTGGCGTGGTCGTGGTGCTGAACGAACCCATGTCGGTACCGTCCGAACGCTTGACCGAGTAGTTGGTCGCGCTGGTGAAGGTGACCTGGTAGTCGCTGGTGGTCAGCTTGCCGGTGTCCTTGATGGTGACATCAAGGTTGCCGGAACCTGCACTGTTGGTCGACTGGGCAATGCTGCGCTGGCTGATCAGTGCGGCACTGTTGATGTCGTTGAAAATGGCCGCGCCGAAGTCACCGTTCTTGTCGATGCCCTGGGCTTGCTGGCGATTCATCTGGTCGGCAATGACCAGTGCTACACGACCCAGCTCGTTGAGCGAAGGGTTGAGCACTTCATTGCGATAGGTCAGCAGACCACCGATTTCACCGCCGCTCATCACCGAGGTGATGTCGAGGGTGCTTGAGCCGCGATCCATCTGGATGCCCATGCGCGACGGGTCGTCCTTGCTCGGCACGGTGCTCAGGGTGTTGGTGGTGTTGCCGATGACCAGTGGCTGACCGCTGCCGACGTAGACGTCGAAACTGCTGCCGCGCTCGACGACTTGTGCACCGGTCAACTCGGAGAGCTGACGCACGGCTTCGTTACGGCTGTCGAGCAGATCGTTCGGCTGGCCGCCGCTGGTGGAAACCTCACCGATCTTCTGGTTCAGGTTGGCAATCGCGGTGGCCAGCTTGTTCACCTGGGACGTCATGTCCGACAGGTTGCCGTTGATCGTGGTGTTCTGATCGTTCAGCTGTTTGGCCAGCGCGTTGAAGCGGCTGGTCAGGGCCTGCGCACCGGTCAGTACCGACTGACGGGAAGTGTCGTCGGTCGCCGAGGTCGCTACACCCTGCATCGAGGTGAAGAATTTCTGCAGCACACCGGTCAGGCCCGTGTTGGTGTCAGACAGCGAGGCGTCCAGCGCGGTCGCCTGGGCACCGTACGCGGCCGCTTCGCTGTTGAGCGAGGTGGCGGTGTGCAGTTGTGTTTCGAGGTAAGAGTTGTACACCCGGCGCACGTCGGCCAGGGTCGTGCCCGTGCCGATGAAGACGTTGCCGAACTGCTGCGAGGACTTGGTGCCCTGCACGGTTTGCTGGCGTGAATAACCGGCGGTGTCGACGTTGGCAATGTTGTTACCTGTCACAGCCAGAGAGGACGAACTCGCGGCCAACCCCGACATCCCGATATTGAGCAAACTCATGATTCAAACCTTACCTTGTGTTTATAAAGGCGTTGTTGAAACGCCGGCCGCAGCGTAGTTCTGATTTACCGTCATCTGCCTGGCAATCTGCGAAATCTTGCTTGCGTAGTTCGGGTCGGTTGCGTAACCGGCCTTTTGCAACTCGCGTACAAACTGTTCTGGGTTATCGGCCGACTTCAGCACATCTTGATAGCGATTATTGCTCTGCAGCAAAGTCACCAGATCGTGGAAGCTGTCCTTGTACGAGGCGTAGGAACGGAACTCCGCCGTCTCCTTGACCATCTGCCCATTGCGGAACTCGCTGGTGATCGCACGGGCCGAATCGCCCTGCCAGTTGCTGCTGGCCTTGATGCCGAACAGGTTGTGACTGCTGGTGCCGTCCTGGGCGCGCATGACCGACTTGCCATAGCCGGTTTCGAGTGCGGCCTGAGCCACCAGGTAACGCGGATCGACACCGATGCGCGCGGCCGCTTCTTTGGCCATCGGCAGCATGGTGTTGACGAATTCGTCGGCGTTGCTGAACGCTTTCTTCGCCGGCGCCAGCGGAATCTGTGCCATGGCGCGACCGTAAATCTGCATCTGCCCGCCAGAGGCCTTGTCCGCCTCGGCGCGGGCCAGCCAGTCGCCGTTGTACAGCGGGCCGGAACCGGTGGCAGCGGCCGTCGTGGCGCGTTGCGGCAATTGAGTGGCCGCCGTCGGCGTGGCCGAAGGCACCAGACCGGCGAGCAAGCGATCAGCCAGTTTCGGCGGCAGCGCCAGACGACGCTGGTTGATCATTTCCATGTCGTTGCGATGGGCCAGCTGGGTATTCGGCGCATGCACCGAACGCGAAGCCCACAACGGACGCTCGCCATTGAGGCGCGACAGCGGACCGTTGGTGGCTACGGTGCCAGCGGCAATCGGCGTTTCCACCGCAGCGGCCTTGGCCAGAGCTTCCTGCTGCTTGGCAGCCGACGCGGCGGCGGCCTCACCCGGCGCCATCGGTTTGTTCTTCGACATCTGCTTCATCAGCACGTCGGCCAGACCGATACCACCGCCCTCGCGGGACAGGGAAACCGCCAGTTGCTGGTCGTACATTTCCTGATACTGCTTGGCTGCCGGGGTGTTGAGCGGGTTGTCCTGGCCCAGTGCCTCAGTGGCCGAGCGCATCGACTTGAGCATTTCACCGAGGAACAGCGATTCGAATTCCTGCGCCACCTTGCGCATGTTCCCGTCGCTGTTCTTGTCGCCGACCTTGAGCTGGTTCAGACGATTGAGGTCGGAGTACGAACCCGAATCGCTGCTGCTGACCAGACCGCTTTTGCGCATATCCATGAGTGCCGTCCTCAGATCACGATCAGGTCGGCTTGCAACGCGCCGGCCTGCTTCAGTGCTTCGAGAATGGCCATCAGGTCACCCGGCGCCGCGCCGACCTGGTTCACCGCACGCACGATTTCGTCGAGGGTGGTGCCCGGGCCGAACTTGAACATCGGCTTGGCTTCCTGCTGAGCATTCACCCGCGAGCGCGGCACCACGGCCGTCTGACCATTGGACAGCGGGCCCGGCTGGCTGACGATCGGGTCTTCGGTGATGGTCACGGTCAGGCTGCCGTGGGTCACGGCGGCCGGCGAAACTTTCACGTTCTGGCCGATGACGATGGTGCCGGTACGCGAGTTGATGATGACTTTCGCAACGGCCTGGCCCGGGTCGACCTCGAGGTTTTCCAGGATCGACAGATAGTCGACACGCTGACTCGGATCGAGCGGCGCGGTGACGCGGATCGAACCACCGTCGATGGCCTGGGCAACGCCAGGGCCGAGCATGTCGTTGATCTTGTCGACGATGCGCTTGGCGGTGGTGAAGTCGGAACGGTTGAGGTTCAGCGTCAGGCTGTTGCCCTGGTTGAAACCGCTCGGCACCGAACGTTCGACCGATGCACCGCCCGGGATGCGACCGGCCGACGGAACGTTGACGGTGATCTTCGAACCGTCACGACCTTCAGCATCGAAACCGCCGACCACCAGGTTGCCCTGAGCGATGGCGTAGACGTTGCCGTCGATACCCTTGAGCGGGGTCAGCAACAGGGTGCCGCCGCGCAGGCTCTTGGAGTTACCGATGGAAGAAACGGTGATGTCGACCTGCTGACCCGGTTTGGCGAACGCCGGCAGATCGGCACTCACCGATACCGCCGCGACGTTTTTCAACTGCACGTTGCCCGATCCCGGCGGCACCTTGATGCCGAACTGCGAGAGCATGTTGTTGAAGGTCTGCAGGGTGAACGGGGTTTGCGTCGTCTGGTCGCCGGTGCCGTTAAGCCCGACCACCAGGCCGTAGCCGATCAACTGGTTGGAACGCACGCCAGAGATGCTGGCGATATCTTTCAGCCGCTCGGCGTGGGCACCAAAGGCTGCGGACATCAACGCCGCAGCGAGCATGAGGCTCTTGAAATTCAACGTAGCCACCTAGAAAGGGAACAGCGGGCTGAGGAAGAAACGGTCGAACCAGCCTGGCTGACTCGCATCGGCGAACGAACCGGTGCCCGAGTAGGTGATGCGCGCATCGGCGACCCGGGTCGACGACACGGTGTTGTCAGTGGCGATGTCATCGGCGCGCACGAGGCCGGCGATCCGCACCAGTTCATCACCGGTGTTGAGGGTCATCCACTTCTCGCCACGCACGGCAATGATGCCGTTGGGCAGCACGTCGGCGACGGTCACGGTGATCGAACCGGTCAGGGTGTTGCCCTGGGCCGCCTTGCTGTCGCCCTTGGTCGCACGGTCGCCGCTGTAGCCGACGTCCAGGCTCAGGTCGTTACCGCCCAACGGGTTGTTGGTGGTGCCGCTGCCGCCGAACAACGAAGTCAGGCCGATGCCGGTCTTGCTGTTCTTGGCCACTTGCGAGTTGGCGTTCTTGCTGGCCTGAGTCTTCTCGTTCAGGGTGATGGTGATGATGTCACCGACCCGGAACGCCTTGCGGTCGCTGTACAGGTTCTGTTCGAAACCGGCCTGATAGATCGAGCCGTTGTTGGCGGCCGCCGGCAACGGCGTCCGCGGCAACACCGGGGCGTAGTAAGGGTCATTGGGCTTGGGCGTCGGAGCGACGCAGCCCGCGAGCGAGACCACCCCACCCAATGCCAGAACAGATACGAAGCGTTTCATGACCCTTACCTCACGGTGTTGCAGGCGGCCTCATGGCCGCCTCATAGACTTGATTACAGATTCTGCGTTACGAACGAGAGCATCTGGTCGGCGGTGGAGATCACCTTGGAGTTCATCTCGTAAGCGCGCTGAGTGGTGATCATGTTGACCATCTCTTCCACGGTGCTGACGTTGGAGGTTTCCAGGGTGTTCTGCAGGGTGGTGCCGAAACCGTTCAGGCCCGGAGTGCCGATTTGCGGCGCGCCGGAAGCGGCGGTTTCCAGGAACAGGTTGTTGCCCACGGCTTGCAGACCGGCCGGGTTGATGAAGTCGGCGGTTTGCAGGTTGCCGATCACTTGCGAGGCGGCGTTGCCGGCAACGGTGATCGACACGGTGCCGTCACGGCCGACGGTGAAGGTCTGGGCATTGTTCGGGATGACAATCGCCGGCTCCAGAGCGAAACCGCTGGCGTTGACGATCTGGCCATTGGAGTCGAGGTGGAAAGTACCGTCACGGGTGTAGGACGTGGTGCCGTCCGGTTGCAGGATCTGGAAGAAACCACGGCCGTCGAGGGCCATGTCCAGCGGCTGCTCGGTGGTTTGCAGGCTACCGGCGGTGAAGTTCTTCTGGGTGCCGACGATGCGCACACCGGTACCCACTTGCAGACCCGACGGCAGTTCGCTGTCCTGGGTCGACTGGGCGCCAGGCTGACGCTTGATCTGATACAGCAGGTCCTGGAACTCGGCGCGGTCACGTTTGAAACCCGTGGTCGACACGTTCGCCAGGTTGTTGGAAATGGTGGTCAGGTTGGTGTCCTGGGCGGACAGACCGGTTTTGGCAACCCATAGAGCCGGAAGCATTCGATTCTCCTCGTGCGCCTGTTTTACGGCGCGACGTTCTGATAATTAGCTGATCTGCAAGACCCGAGCCATGGCCTGGTCGTCGTCTTTGGCGGTGTTCATCATCTTGACGTGCAACTCGAACTGCTTGGCCAGGGCCAGCACCGACGTCATTTCTTCCACGGCATTGACGTTGCTCGACTCCAGGAAACCCGACACCAGTTTGACGTTGGCATCGGCCGGCGCAGGCTGGCCGTCCTTGGTGTAGATCGAACCGTCCAGGCCCTTGTTCATGTTCTTGATGTCCGGATTGACCAGTTTGATCCGGTCGACTTCGGCCATGACGCGCGGGCCTTCGCCCATCGCACGAATACTGATGGTGCCGTCTTCACCGACTTCCACCTGCTGCTGCGGCGGCACGGCAATCGGTCCGCCGTTGCCCATGACCGGCATGCCGTTGCCGGCACGCAGCACGCCCAGGGCGTCGATATTGAGGCTGCCGGTGCGCACGTAGCTTTCGCCGCCGTTGGGGTTCTGCACGGCAATGAAACCGTTGCCGGTCACGGCGACGTCGAGGTCGCGACCGGTCTCCACCAGGGAGCCTGCGGTAAAGTCGGTGGCGGGCCGTTCGCTCATGGCAAACGCACGCGCCGGAAAGCTGTCACCGAACACCGGCATCGAACGCGCCTGTTCCAGGTCGCGCTGAAAACCATTGGTGGAGATGTTCGCCAGGTTGTTGGCATGAGCCTTTTGCGCCAGTGCGTTCTGGCTGGCGCCGGTCATTGCCACATAAAGGTACTTGTCCACACTCTTTCCTCTGCATGCCGGACGTTTGCCGCCCACCGCTGTACTGCTGAGCCACAAGCAATTTGCAGACCAACTTTTTTCTGGCGGTCGAGGACCCGATAAACAAAGGACTTGAGGGATTCAGCAGGGTTTGGGGAAATGTATCGAAGTCGAAAAACCGGCGGTGTCATGCCGCTTGGCGGCAATGGTGAGGCGCGATCACCCCGTGCCTTGCGCAGGAGTGATCGCGCAGGGATCAAGACTCGGTCTTGCCCACCTCATACTCACGCAGCTTGTTGGCAATCGTGGTGTGCGAGACGCCCAGCCGCTTGCCCAGCTGCCGACTGCTCGGATGTTCGGAATACAGTCGCTCAAGCACCGCTTTCTCGAAGCGCCCGACAATCTCGTCGAGCCCGCCCTCCAGCGAGAAATCGCCAAGCGGCTGACGCACGCCATAGTCCGGCAGACGAATATGCTCGGCCTTGACCGTCCCGCCATCACACAGCGAAACCGCCTGGAACAGCACGTTCTCCAGTTGTCGCACGTTGCCCGGCCAGTGGTAATGACTGAGCCGATCCATCGCCGCCGGCGCCAACTTCGGCAACGGGCAACCGATCTGCCGACTGGCCTGATCGAGGAAGTGCTCCACCAACGGCGTCAAACCGTCGAGGCATTCGCGCAGTGGCGGGATGTGCAACGAAAGCACGTTTAAGCGATGGTACAAATCCTGGCGAAACTCGCCACGAGCGCACAACTCGGACAGGTCGACCTGGGTGGCGCAGATCACCCGTACATCCAGGTAAACCTCTTCATCACTGCCCACACGACGGAAGCAACCGTCCTGCAGGAAGCGCAGCAATTTCACCTGTAAGCGTGGGCTCATTTCGCCGACACCATCGAGGAACAACGTGCCGCCCGCCGTCAGCTCCAGCAGCCCGAGCTTGCCTTCAGCCCGCGCCCCTTCGAAGGCACCGGGGCCGTAGCCGAACAACTCGGTCTCGGCCATCGACTCCGGCAGCCCCGCGCAGTTGAGCGCCATCAATGGCGACTGGCCGCGCGGGCTCGCCAGGTGACAAGCCCGAGCCAGCAACTCTTTACCGGTGCCGGTTTCGCCTTCAATCAATAGCGGCGCATCCAGCGGCGCCATGCGCCGGGCTTCACGCACCACTGCCGCCATCACTTTCGAGCTTTGGAAGATGCTGTCGAAACCACGCAACTCCTGCTTGCGCACGTTGTAGATGCGCTCGCCGACCCGATCCGCCCGATGCAGCGTCAGTACCGCACCGGCCATGGCCTCGCTGTCGTCGTGCTCCGATTGCAATGGAGCGATGTCGGCCAGAAAGATATCGCCCTTGACCTTGACCCGCATGCCGTTGATTCGCGATTTGTTGGCGCGCACCAGTTCGGGCAAGTCGAAATCCTCGGCGTAACGCGACAGTGGAATCCCCGGCACTTCGTCGACCCGCACGCCGAGCAACTGCGCCGCCGCACGGTTGGCGGCAACGATCGAGCCACCCATGTCAATCGACAGCACCGGAAACTCCAGCGCACCGAGCAACGCATTCAGTTCCATGTGTCGGCGTTCGCTGGGCATCAGCCCTACCCGCTTGACGCCGAACACCCCGGCGATGGCTTCGAATTTGGGCCGCAACGCCTGGAACTGCAGGTTGATCAGGTTCGGGCAATGCAGATAGATCGCATTGCCATGCTCACCACCGACCTCGCCGCGGGCAACGTTGATCCCGTACTCCACCAGCAGATTGAGGATGTCGCGCAGGATGCCGATGCGGTTCTGGCAGTGGACTTTGATACGCATATAAAGGCCCGAAACAGGTAGAGGGGCGGATTTTTCTCTGCCGCCCGCAAGATAGTCGTCAAGATTATGTGACAGACACCGGCCATTTCAAACCCGCCAATCACCGTAATCACGACTTATCGCACAAAGCGTAACGATAATTTTACGATTTAAAGAGACTTTTCCTACTCGGCCGGTCATCAACCTGCTGCAACACGGCACGCTCTGGGGTATTTCTCAGTCCATAGCAGGACATAACAAGAACGAATTCCCCTCGCAGGAGAGCAGTATGAAGCAGACGCAATACGTGGCCCGCGAGCCCGATGCGCAAGGTTTTATCGACTACCCCGCCGAAGAACACGCGGTGTGGAACACGCTGATCACCCGCCAGTTGAAAGTGATCGAGGGTCGCGCGTGCCAGGAATACCTGGACGGTATCGAAAAACTCGGTCTGCCCCACGACCGCATTCCGCAACTGGGCGAGATCAACAAGGTGCTCGGCGAGACCACCGGTTGGCAGGTCGCCCGCGTCCCGGCGCTGATTCCGTTCCAGACCTTTTTCGAATTGCTCGCCAGCAAGCAGTTTCCGGTGGCCACATTCATTCGCACCCGCGAAGAACTGGACTACCTGCAAGAGCCTGATATTTTCCACGAGATCTTTGGTCACTGCCCGCTGCTGACCAACCCGTGGTTCGCCGAATTCACCCACACCTACGGCAAGCTCGGTCTGCAAGCGACCAAGGAAGAGCGCGTTTATCTGGCGCGTCTGTACTGGATGACCATCGAGTTCGGCCTGGTCGATACCCCACAGGGCAAACGCATCTACGGCGGCGGCATCCTGTCCTCGCCAAAAGAAACCGTTTACTCGCTGTCGGACGAACCTGAACATCAGGCCTTCGATCCGCTGGAAGCGATGCGCACGCCGTATCGCATCGACATCCTGCAACCGCTGTACTTTGTCCTGCCGAACCTCAAGCGCCTGTTCGACCTCGCCCACGAAGACATCATGGGCATGGTCAAGCAAGGCATGCAGTTGGGTCTGCACGCACCGAAATTTCCGCCGAAACCAAAAGCTGCGTGAACCGTGGCTTTTACTTACAAGTGAGCCTGTCAGTCGTCGCGGCTTTGGTTTAGCGTGACGACATTGACGACCGTAACAGCTCTTATAAAAAAGACATCCGATCTCAGGAATCAAACCATGTCCACTTTGAACCAAGCCCATTGCGAAGCGTGCCGTGCCGATGCCCCACAAGTCAGCGATGAAGAACTGCCGATCCTGATCAAGCAGATCCCTGACTGGAACATCGAAGTGCGTGACAGCATCATGCAGCTGGAAAAAGTCTTCCTGTTCAAGAATTTCAAGCACGCGCTGGCCTTCACCAACGCCGTCGGCGAGATCTCCGAGGCCGAAGGTCATCACCCGGGCCTGCTGACCGAGTGGGGCAAAGTCACCGTGACCTGGTGGAGCCACTCGATCAAAGGCCTGCACCGCAACGACTTCATCATGGCCGCGCGCACTGACGAAGTGGCCAAGACCGCAGAAGGACGCAAGTAATGCACTTCGACGCCATCGGCCGGGTGCCCGGCGACCCGATCCTCGGCCTGATGGAGGCCTACGCGCAGGATTCCAACCCGCGCAAGTTCGACCTCGGCGTGGGCGTCTATAAGGATGCCCAGGGCCTGACGCCGATCCCCGAAGCGGTGAAAATCGCCGAGGCGCGTCTGGTCGAGAGCCAGGACACCAAGACCTACATCGGTGGCCACGGCAATCCGCTGTTCGGCAAGGTGATCAATGAGCTGGTGCTGGGTGCCGATTCGGCGCTGATCGCCCAGCAACGCGCCGGCGCTACCCAGACGCCGGGCGGCACTGGCGCCCTGCGTCTTGCAGCAGATTTCATCGCGCAATGCCTGCCGGGCAAAGGCGTGTGGCTGAGCAACCCGACCTGGCCAATTCACGAAACGATTTTCGCGGCGGCCGGGGTCAAGATCAGTCATTACCCGTACGTCGGCAGCGACAACCGCCTCGACGTCGACGCGATGCTCGCTGTGCTCAACGAAGTGCCGAAAGGCGATGTGGTGCTGCTGCACGCGTGCTGCCACAACCCGACCGGTTTCGACCTGAGTCACGACGACTGGCACCGGGTGCTGGACGTGGTGCGCAGCCGCAATCTGCTGCCGCTGATCGACTTCGCCTACCAGGGCTTTGGCGACGGTCTGGAGCAGGATGCCTGGTCAACCCGGCTGTTCGCCGCAGAGTTGCCTGAGCTGCTGATCACCAGTTCCTGCTCGAAGAACTTCGGCCTGTACCGCGACCGTACCGGTGCGCTGATCGTCTGCGCGAAAACCGCCGACAAGCTCATCGACATCCGCAGCCAGCTGGCGCACATCGCCCGCAACCTGTGGTCGACGCCGCCGGATCACGGCGCGGCCGTCGTCGCAACAATCCTCGCCGACCCGGAACTGAAACGCCGCTGGGCCGACGAAGTGGAAGCCATGCGTCTGCGCATCGCCCAGTTGCGCAGCGGTTTGGTCGAAGCGCTGGAACCGCACGGTCTGCGCGAGCGCTTTGCGCACATTGGCGTGCAACGCGGGATGTTTTCCTACACCGGCCTGTCGCCGGAACAAGTGAAAAACCTGCGCGAGCATCACAGCGTGTACATGGTCAGCTCGGGCCGGGCCAACGTCGCCGGGATTGATGCGACACGTCTGGACCTGCTGGCCGAAGCGATCGCTAGCGTCTGCAAATAAACGAATGTCAGGGGCGGCGGGCACACCGCCGCTCCCGCATTTGCCCTGCGTCACCCTGTCGCACTTGTCTAGACAATCCCGCCCGTCGCAACAAGCGGAATTAAAAATCTGTTTGTCATTTTTACTGCTGTATCCTTCGCAGGCTTTCTGAAAGCGCGGATCTACCAGATCTATCAACAGACTTAGCGAGGAGCGCAACCATGCACGAGATTCCCAATCTCCCCTTCCCAAGCCTGCACGTACCTGAGCAGACGACCACGCAACAAGCCGGTGCCCAACAGCCCGAGCCGAAAGAAGCCGCCGAAAGCCGTCCGGCCGACAGCAAAGAGTAAGTAACACCCGCCGTACAGACCGTGTGGAAAGCGCTAACATGCGCTTTCCACACTGCCTGAAGCCCGAGCCTGCCATGACCGACGAATCCTTTAACGAACAACAGGCTGAAATCCTCATCGGCGCCACCGAGAAGATGATCGAGATCTGGAGCCGCCTCTCGCCCGAGAAGCAAGCCGCCCTGCTCGCCCGTTTCGGCAGCGAAGAAAATGCCCTCGCCGCACTGGTCACCACGCAACTGGTCGCCCCGGCCAAATAGTTTTACTTTTCCCCGCCGCAGCATCGTCCACGCCGGTATCATGAGCAGCCTATCTATTCTGCTCTCCCCGTGGATCGTTACCCATGTCGTCCTCTATGCCAGAACCCCAGCGCCCCCTGGCGGTCACGCTGCAAGTCGTTTCCATTGTCCTGTTCACCTTCATCGGCTACCTGAATATCGGCATTCCGCTGGCCGTGCTGCCCGGCTACGTGCACAGCGACCTGGGCTTCGGCGCGGTCATCGCCGGCCTCGTGATCAGCGTGCAATACCTCGCCACCCTGCTCAGCCGCCCATATGCCGGCAAGATCATCGACAACAAGGGCAGCAAACGCGCGGTGATGATTGGTCTGGCCGGTTGTGGCTTGAGCGGTGTGTTCATGCTGATTTCGGCCTGGACCCCGAACCTGCCGATGCTCAGCCTGATCAGCCTGTTCATCGGCCGTCTGGTGCTCGGCAGCGCGGAAAGTCTTGTCGGCTCTGGATCGATCGGCTGGGGCATCGGCCGCGTCGGCGCGGCCAACACGGCCAAAGTCATCTCGTGGAACGGCATCGCCAGTTACGGCGCGCTGGCGATCGGTGCGCCGCTGGGCGTGTGGCTGGTCAGCCGTTTCGGCCTCTGGAGCATGGGCGTCAGCATTCTGTTGCTTGCAACGCTGGGCCTGCTGCTGGCCTGGCCGAAAACCGCCGCGCCGATTGTCGCTGGCGAGCGCTTGCCGTTCATGCATGTGCTGGGGCGCGTCTTTCCCCACGGCTGCGGACTGGCGCTGGGCTCGATCGGTTTCGGCACCATCGCTACCTTCATCACGTTGTATTACGCCACCCAGCATTGGGATAACGCGGTGCTGTGCCTGAGCCTGTTCGGTGCCAGCTTCATCGGCGCGCGACTACTGTTCGGCAACCTGATCAACCGTCTCGGCGGTTTTCGCGTGGCGATTGCCTGCCTGTCGGTGGAAACACTGGGGCTGCTATTGCTATGGCTGGCGCCGGATGCGCACTGGGCATTGGCGGGTGCGGCGCTGAGCGGTTTCGGCTTCTCGCTGGTGTTCCCGGCGCTGGGCGTGGAAGCGGTGAACCTGGTGCCGGCTTCCAGCCGTGGCGCGGCGGTTGGCGCCTATTCGTTGTTCATCGATCTGTCGCTGGGGATCACCGGACCGCTGGCCGGAGCGATTGCGGCGGGCTTCGGTTTTGCCTCGATCTTCCTGTTCGCCGCGATTGCCGCGCTGAGCGGCCTGGCGTTGAGCGTCTATCTGTACCGCCACACCTCGAAGTACCGCGAAGACTAGAAATCCACCTTGCCGCGCCCGGCCTTGATGCTGCCGCGCTTGGTCTTCGACTCCAGCCGACGCTTCTTCGACCCCAGCGTCGGCTTGGTTGGACGGCGCTTCTTTTCGATCTTGGTGGCGCTGAGGATCAGCTCGGTCAGACGCTCCAGTGCATCGGCGCGATTCTGTTCCTGCGTGCGGTATTGCTGAGCCTTGATGATCAACACGCCGTCGCTGGTGATGCGAGTGTCGCGAAGCGCCAACAGCCGCTCCTTGTAGAACTCGGGCAAGGACGAGGCGGGAATATCAAAGCGCAGGTGCACGGCGCTGGAGACCTTGTTGACGTTCTGCCCGCCGGCCCCTTGGGCGCGGATGGCAGTCAGTTCGATCTCGGCATCCGGCAGATGCACGTTATTGGAAATCTTCAGCATTGCATTCTCATCGTAGAGCCTGTTTCGCCGTACCTGTAGCGGCTACGGACAGCTTGACCTTGGGTGTGCTTTCAGTGTCGCGCCTTTTCACTATACACGGCGACTATCAGGCGAAACGGGCAGGCGAAACGGAAAAACTTCCGGGAGAAATGCCCCGTCAACATGGGGGGCATTAATCAGTGCCAACGAGCGCCGTACTACGTAGAATATCGCCACGGCAATGAGCAACCGAGACAAGAACCTCCTCGATTATTGTTCAAACATTGCACTTACTCGATCAATGCAGGAAGCATAACCATGAGCAATAAAGCAGTTATCGTTTTTAGCGGCGGGCAGGATTCAACAACCTGTTTGATCCATGCCTTGACCCACTACGATGAAATCCACTGCATCACGTTTGACTATGGCCAGCGCCATCGCGCAGAAATTGAAGTTGCACAGCAACTGGCAAAAGAACTTGGTGTGACCGTACACAAGACCATGGACGTGTCACTGCTGAATGAACTGGCCATCAGCAGCCTGACGCGCGACAACATTCCAGTCCCGACCATCAATAGTTCAGGAGAAAGCCTGCCGAGTACATTTGTGCCGGGCAGAAATATCCTGTTTTTGACCCTGGCTTCCATATATGCGTACCAGGTTCAGGCCAAGACCGTCATTACCGGTGTTTGTGAAACAGACTTCTCTGGCTACCCGGATTGCCGAGATGACTTTGTAAAGGCACTGAACAAAGCCCTTGAACTGGGTATGGATTACAAATTGACCCTGGACACTCCGCTGATGTGGCTGAACAAAGCGGAAACCTGGGCGCTGGCCGATTACCATAACCGGCTGGAGTTCATTCGCGACCAGACACTGACCTGCTACAACGGCATCAAAGGTAACGGCTGCTCCAATTGCGATGCCTGTAATCTTCGTGCCAAAGGCCTCAACGAGTTCCTGAACAACAAAGAACAGGTTGCGCACAGCCTGAAAGCAAAACTGAATCTGAACTGAGTATATAACGACACATCAAGCGCTCACCCGGCATGACAGCAACAACACACCCGGTGAGCGCCATCCTGCATTATTGCGTCTGACCGCCAGTCAGGTACTTCTTGAACAATGCCCTTGCCCCGTAGGCAGGCAAGACATTAAAGAAAGCGAAGCCTACCTTTATCGCAATCTGGACGTAGATCATGTTCAGTATCGCGCTGGTTTCCATCGCGCCATAAAATGCGATGAAGCAGAAAAGAAAGCTGTCGATGATCACCGCAAACAACGTACTTAAAAACACGCGCAAAAACAGGAATCTGGAGTTCGTGAGCTCCTTGATTTTGCACAACAGATACGAGTTGATATTCTCGGAAACCAGAAATGAAACAGAAGAGGCTACCAGGACAGAAGACAACTGACTGATAACGTCATTGTAAGGCCCATCGAGCTTCCAGCCCGGCAGCCCGGGGAGATGAGTCGTGATGGCCAGCAAAATGATGATGGCCGCGTTGCTGATAAAAGCAAAAAGTATCGCTTTTCGCGCAAGCCTGAGACCGAACGTCTCATTCAACAAATCGACGATCAGAAAGGTCAACGGATAAAGAAAGGTACCCGGCGTTACGATAATATCAAAGTATTCCAGATAGATCGGCTTGGTCGCGGCGATACTGGTAAAGATGTACAGCGTAAACAACATGAGGTTCAGAATGATATAGATCATCCAGGAACTCTCATGACGATCATTCAGATCATAGGCGGTGAGCGTCTCTCCCTGGGAATAAAACTTCTTGTACAGGTTTTTGACTTCTATCTTGTTCAGATTGTCCATAATCTCACTATTCAACACTTCACTCAGTTTTATTTTAATAATCTTGCCGGTCGCGATGACCATGATGACGGCCAGGCTTTTTCCATTTTCAAACCCCAATAGCTTGTACTTGCTGTTTTCCATTTCAACACTACAACCCATTAAATCGTTCCTCGATTATATCCCCGACAACACAAATGCGATCCGTAGCAACGCTGATCTCTTTGGTTATAAGCAGCCTGTTTGTGATCTTGTCATACACCAGCTTTTCCCTGTCGCCGGTCGACGAACCTTTCTGCACGATCAATAGATCGCCTGGCTCATGTAAACCATTGATCTCGTTCTCCAGCAGCACACCTATCAAGTTGAAGGAGGTGCCGAAATAGTAAGTCAACGGGTAAATCGTGGCCAACTCGCCTATCCTTTTATCCAGACTCTGGATAACCAGGCTCTCTTTTATGATAGGCACTGCCGCCGGATTCATATTACCCTGCGGAGAAATACTGCTTTCTATTATTTCCTTCTCTTCAAAATCGATCGTTTCTATTTCCTCATAGGAAACGCCGAAAAAATCAGAAATCTTGCGAACCGTGGACTGCTGTACGTTGACCACCTTCCCTTCGAGAATATTATAGATGGTGGTTCGGGTCAGGCCACTGGAGTTGCACAAGGACAGCTGCGTCTCCCCACGACTTTTAATCAAGTACTTGATGTTGTTTTTCAGATTCTCCGATCTTTCTCTTCTGTGCATGAAGTGCTTACCATCCATTTATAACTGTAATTGACATCACACCCCGAGCGCTCACTCATGGATCACTCAAGTCAAGTGGGTCATTACAGTTTTATCCGTATCAAAGCCGCGCGCGATCATAGCATCCTCCCTCCTTGAGTGACTAAACGACACCGCATAGTCCAGGTCAGCAAATCTGTACTGACTTGTTAGTTCTCCTTGTCGTCACCCGTGACACCTGAAAAATCACGCCTGCCGAGCTGCAGTTTTACACCCTTCAGGGGGACAAAAAGAATCATTTTATTTGAACAATGTTCATTTTTCTGATTAATCTTGTGGCGTTCCCAAGCAAAAAATCTATGATGCATCCGGTGATTCTCTCCTCACGGTTACGAGCAGAGGTCATGAAAACCGGCTGTTTAAACAGGCTTTAGTTTTGCGCGCATCGCCGCCAGAACACGGATCGGCCTGTATGGCGCTTGGCAGAACATGGACGCAGGTACGCACACGCAGGACCAGGGAAGACGCGCGGTTGTTCGTTGCGCGCAACAAACAGGGAAGGAATACAGACAATGCCAGTCAATACCGAACAGCTTACGAACCAGGCCGACTTATTGCGACGTGGCCTGGCGGATCTCCGGGCGGAAGACGCCGAACTCGCACAGATCCTCGACGCTGAAGTCACGCGTCAACACCGGACTCTCTCGCTGGTCTCCTCCTCTTGCGCAGTCAAGCCTCGCACCTTGGTGGCATCGGCGTCGGCGCTGGTCAACGTGACGGCCGAGGGCATGCCCGGCAGGCGCTATAACGCCGGGTGCGAGAACGTCACCCGGGTCGAGTCGCTGGCCATCCGAAGAGCCCGGGAGCTGTTCGACGCCCAGTACGCCAACGTGCAGTCACACTCGGCGTCGAACGCCAACTACCAGGTGCTCACCGGCCTGCTTGAACCGGGAGATACGCTGCTGGGAATGGCCGTCGAACACGGAGGTCATCTCACCCACGGCAGCACCGCCGCGTTTTCGGGCGACCACTACAAGGCGATCCAGTACGGCACGACCGCCGACGGCCTGATCGATTACGACAACGTACGCCGACTGGCCCTCGACCACCGCCCGCGCATCATCATGTGCTGCGCCACCGCCTATTCACAGGTTGTGGACTTCGAACGGTTCCGTGAGATTGCCGATGAGGCCGGAGCGATTCTGCTCGCTGATATTTCGCACATCGCCGGACTGGTTGCCACCGGGCGACATCCGAGCCCGATCAACGTTGCACACGTCACCACGACCTGCACGCACAAGCAACTCATGGGCCCCCGCGGCGGCCTGATCCTTTCCGGCCGGGACGCGAACACCAAGGTACCCGGCCTGCGGACAACCTTCAGTCGCGCCCTTGATCAAGCCGTGTTTCCCGGAATGCAGGGCGCACCGGCCGTCAACATGATCGCGGCCAAGGCGGCGGCACTGGGCTATGCAAGGTCGGCCGAGTTCGACGCCTACATGGCGCGGATCCGGAGCACGGCCGATGAACTCGCCAGTGCGTTTCAGGCACATGACTACGAGGTCGTGGGCGGGCGCAGTGAGAACCACGCGATTCTGCTTCGGTTGCGCAGCGGTATCACCGGCGCCATTGCGGAGTCAGCGCTGGAGCACTGCGGGATCATCGTCAACAAACACCGCGTCCCCGGCGAGACCCGATCATCCCTCGTGACCAGTGGGCTGCGCATCGGCACTGGCTCCATCGCGCAACGCCACATCGACGCCCGGGGATGCCGGCAGATTGTCGATCTGATGTGCCGGATTCTGGACAACGTGACGCCGCTCGGCGAGCAGGACTACACGCTGGAACCCACGCTGAGGGAGCAATTCCGCCTACAGACCGAAGCGCTGTGCACGCTGTATCCCATCGCTGACTACGCATAGCAGCTGGAGTGGCTCGTAACTCGGAAAAGCCTCCAGACTCTGCAGAAACAAAAAACCCGGCACTTGGCCGGGTTTGTTGTTTCTGCAGAGTCGCTTATTTGGAAGCGCCTGCTGCAGTCAGCGCTTGCTGCGCACCACGCTTGTTCTTGATCACGTAGCAGACCCACATGAACACGACCCACACCGGAATCGCATACACCGAGATCTGGATGCCCGGGATCAGCAGCATCACACCCAGAATGAACGCCACGAACGCCAGGCAGATGTAGTTGCCGTACGGGTACCACAGCGCCTTGAACAGCGGCTTCTGGTTCGTCTTGTTCATGTGCTGGCGGAACTTGAAGTGCGAGAAGCTGATCATCGCCCAGTTGATCACCAGCGTTGCAACCACCAGCGACATCAGCAGTTCCAGCGCGTGTTGCGGGATCAGGTAGTTGAGCAGCACGGCCACCAGCGTGACCGCCGCCGACGCCAGGATCGAACGTACCGGCACGCCACGCTTGTCGATCTTCGCCAGGCCTTTCGGCGCATCACCCTGCTCAGCCATGCCCAGCAACATGCGGCTGTTGCAGTAGGTGCCGCTGTTGTACACCGACAGCGCGGCGGTCAACACCACGAAGTTGAGGATGTGCGCGGCGGTGCTGCTGCCGAGCATCGAGAACACTTGCACGAACGGGCTGCCGCTGTAGGAGTCGCCCGACGCATTGAGGGTTTCCAGCAGGCTGTCCCATGGGGTCAGCGACAGCAGGATCACCAGTGCGCCGATGTAGAAAATCAGGATCCGGTAGATCACCTGATTGATCGCTTTCGGGATCACGGTTTTCGGCTTGTCGGCTTCGGCGGCGGTGAAACCGAGCATTTCCAGACCACCGAATGAGAACATGATGATCGCCATGGCCATCACCAGACCGCTGACGCCGTTCGGGAAGAAGCCGCCGTGGGACCACAGGTTGCTGACCGAAGCCTGCGGGCCGCCATGGCCGCTGACCAGCAGATAGCTGCCCAGGGCAATCATGCCGACGATCGCCACGACCTTGATGATCGCGAACCAGAATTCGGCTTCACCGAAGACTTTGACGTTGGCCAGGTTGATCGCGTTGATCAGAAGGAAGAAGGCGGCGGCGGTGACCCAGCTCGGGATCTCCGGCGCCCAGTAGTGGATGTACTTGCCGACCGCAGTCAGCTCCGACATGCCCACCAGAATGTACAGGATCCAGCAGTTCCAGCCCGACAGGAAACCGGCGAAGCCGCCCCAGTACTTGTGCGCAAAGTGGCTGAAGGAGCCGGCCACCGGCTCTTCGACGATCATCTCGCCGAGCTGGCGCATGATCATGAAAGCGATGAAGCCGCAGATGGCATAGCCGAGGATCATCGACGGGCCGGCGGATTTCAGCACCCCGGCCGAGCCGAGGAACAATCCGGTACCGATCGCGCCACCGAGGGCGATCAGTTGAATGTGGCGATTTTTCAGGCCGCGTTTCAGCTCGCCTGATTGCGAGTTTTGTCCACTCATGAAAAAGGTCTCACGCAAGGTTTGATGATGTTCAGTAGACGTTGCTGCAAGGTTGCGATTTCAACCAACCTTGATCAAACCCCAGCGCAGGCACCAGGAATTCAGCTTTTTTACAACGGTCATGCGTCACCTGTTTGTTTTTATCTGTGACGAAATCGAACCCGACACGCTCGTGACGCGACGGAGTGAACAAGGCGGATAGCCTTGAGGTATGCGCGATTACGCAGAGGGTCACAGTTAAAACGCGGCGCATTGTACACCGCTAACCCCCTGCTGCCAGACCCCGCTGGATCAGCGTGTCGGTTGCCGGGATTGCGTGTGTCCGCCCCGAGAGGCTCGGGCGGCTGCAAAAATTGAGTCAGGCCTTTGCAGGCCATCGGCGTGGACGATGAAAAATCCGTCCCACGTAGAGAAGTGAAAATGGATATCGGCGTTCATTGCGCCTCCTTCTTGTTATGCACCTGCACGACAGGCATGGGGCGCATCTCACCTCTCAAACGAGCCTGAAACAAGCACGCCAGAGCCCTGCGCCGGCCCATATCGACAGGGCTTCGGCAGGTTTTCCTTACAGCCTTGCAAAGGCGCACGATCCATGGGACTCCGGGGCTATTTCCGTAAATATTTACTGACAGCGCGTAACGTAAAGTTTCCACAGCAGACGAATCGAGAAGGGGTCCACCCGTGGCTGTTAGCTCACTAACTATTTGAAAGTGCTTCAGGTTTTTTGTTTTCAAATCAGAAAAAACCGCTGAAAAAAAGAAATAAAAAATCCAAAAAAAAACGCCAACCCGAAGGTTGGCGTTTTTTCATTCAGCGCTGAATACGATCATTCAGGCTTCTTGCGACCGAAACCCGGACGCTGGCCGGAACCGGCCGGTGCGCCACGACGCTTGCCCGACGACTTGTCATCGTCAGCCAGTTTGATGCCTGGACGCTTCGGCGCAGGCTTGGCCGGGCGCTTGGTGTCGGCTGGACGATCCGCCACCGGCGTACCGCGACCGGCCGGAGCACCCCGCTCGCCACGCTCGGTACGGCCATTGGCCGGACGCGGAGCGCGCTCGCCGTCACGTGCTGCAGGCTTACGACCTGGACGCTCGCCTTCGATCTGTGGCTCACGCACTTGACGCGGGCCGGCAGCCGCCGGTGCGCCATTGGCAGGACGCAGGGTGCGCACGCGCTCGGTACGGGCCATCGGGCGCGACGACTTGCGCTGCATGCGGTCGAGCTTGTCTTTGCTCTTGGCGTTCAGTTGCGGCATGGCTACCGGGGTCAGGCCGACTTCAGCACTCAGAATATCGACTTCGTACTGGCTCATTTCGCGCCAGCGGCCCATCGGCAGGTCGGAGTTGAGGAACACCGGACCGAAACGCACGCGCTTCAGGCGGCTGACCACCAGACCCTGGGATTCCCACAGACGACGCACTTCACGGTTGCGACCTTCCATCACCACGCAGTGGTACCAGTGGTTGAAGCCTTCGCCACCCGGTGCCTGTTTGATGTCGGTGAAACGCGCCGGGCCGTCTTCCAGCACAACGCCGGCCTTCAGACGTTCGATCATCTCGTCATCGACTTCGCCGCGAACACGGACCGCGTACTCACGGTCCATCTCGTAGGACGGGTGCATCAGGCGGTTGGCCAGCTCACCGTCGGTGGTGAACATCAGCAGGCCGGTGGTGTTGATGTCGAGACGACCGATGTTGATCCAGCGCCCTTCTTTCGGACGCGGCAACTTGTCGAACACGGTCGGACGGCCTTCCGGGTCGTCACGGGTGCAGATCTCGCCATCGGGCTTGTTGTACATGATCACGCGGCGGACCGACTCGGCAGCCTCTTCACGCTTGATGACCTTGCCATCAATGGTGATTGCATCGTGCATGTCGACGCGCAGGCCGAGGGTGGCGTCTTTGCCGTTGACCTTGATCCGGCCCTGGCTGATCCACGCTTCCACGTCACGGCGCGAGCCGACGCCGATACGGGCGAGGACTTTCTGCAGTTTTTCGCCTGCTGGGCCGATTTCCTGGTCGTCTTTCTGGTTGTCACTCATCTGGGCACCTCCCGGTGTGGTCTGTTCAGCGGCTCAGGATTGAGCCCGCTGAAACGTTGAAATCTGGGTTTTCGGGCGAAGGGATCGCCGAAGGGTCGCGAATCATACGCGGATGTGTTCGTTCGCGCATCAGAGACTAGTCGATCGAGGCAAGGTTATTTCTTTTTCCGCCGACCGGTGGCACCGAGCTTGATCAGGCGCAGCGAAGCTTCGGCGAGCACCGTGCGCTTGTCGTCCTTGTCGAGTTTCTTCCAGGCCCTGATCTCGCGCTTGCTGCGACCGCAGCCAAGGCAGACGTCGTCGCTGAACTTGCAGAGGCTGATGCACGGGTCCTTGGCTGAGCTCATGCTCAATCTTCGAACTCGCGGCGCTCGGCTTCGATGGCCTCGGCCAGGGCGCGGGCTTCGGCTTCTTCTTCGCTCAGTTCTTCCTCTGCGGAGGGTTCCGGAGCAGGCTGTTCAAGCCGGGCGACGGCGGCCAGCAGTTTCTCCCGGGCTTCGGCAACACCGAGCACATCGTCTTCCTGCTCGGGCTCAGGCTCGGGCTCAAACTCAGGCTCAAATTCTGATTCAGGTTCAAAATCGTCCTCCGGTTCTGCTTCGGGCTCAGCCTCGACCGGCGCTTCGACCGAATCGGACTCAAACCCCGACCGCATCGGCTCGCCATCCGCGACATCACGCAGCAAATCGTCGAAGTCGGTCTTGATCCCCTCCTCCATGCTGTCCAGTTCCAGCAGCAGCGTGTGGAAACTGGTTTCCTCTTTCGGCTCTTCCGGTTCGGCGCTGGCATCGGCCAATTCCTGCAAGCCCGGCGGCACTGGAGCGTCGTCGAAGTCGAGCACCGGATCCGGCTCGATCTCGCGCAGTTCGGCCAGCGGCGGCAACTCGTCGAGGCTCTTGAGGTTGAAGTGATCGAGAAACAGCTTGGTGGTGGCGAACATCGCCGGTTTGCCCGGCACATCGCGGTAACCAACGATGCGGATCCACTCACGCTCCATCAGCGTCTTGACGATGTTGGTGTTGACCGCCACGCCACGCACGTCTTCGATCTCGCCGCGGGTGATCGGCTGGCGATAGGCAATCAACGCCATGGTTTCCAGCAGGGCCCGAGAATAACGCTGCGGGCGCTCTTCCCACAGTCGGCCGACCCATGGCGCGAACTTCTCGCGAATCTGCAGGCGATAGCCGGAGGCAACCTCCACGAGCTCGAACGCACGCCCCTCGCAGGACTTGCCGAGCAGGGTCAGGGCTTTCTTGAAGACCGGCGGTTCCGGCCGTTCGCCTTCCTCGAACAACTCGTACAGGCGTTCAAGGGTTTGCGGCTTTCCCGAGGCCAACAGAAAGGCTTCAAGCAGGGGCGCCAGCTCGCGGGGTTCACTCAGGTTCATATCGGGACTCGTTATTCGGCTCGGGCTCGCACGTGGATCGCGGCGAACGGCTCATTCTGCACCAGCTCGACCAAGGATTCCTTGACCAGTTCAAGGATCGCCATGAAGGTCACCACCACACCGAGCCTGCCTTCCTCGGCAGTGAACAGCTCGACGAACGGCACAAACCCGGCACCCTTGAGCCGTTCCAGCACATCGCTCATGCGTTCGCGGGTGGACAGTGCCTCGCGGCTGACCTGATGGCTTTCGAACATGTCGCCACGGCGCAGCACTTCGGCCATGGACATCAATATCTCTTCCAGCGCCACGTCCGGCAACAGCTTGCGCGCCCGGGCTTCCGGGGCATCGAGCTTGGGCACGATCACGTCGCGGCCGACCCGGCTCAGGCCGTCGATGCCTTCGGCAGCGGCCTTGAAGCGTTCGTATTCCTGCAGGCGACGGATCAGTTCGGCGCGCGGGTCGTCCTCTTCCTCTTCGACGGTTTCGGCCCGGGGCAGCAGCATCCGCGACTTGATCTCGGCCAGCATCGCCGCCATCACCAGATACTCGGCGGCCAGTTCCAGGCGCACCGACTGCATCAACTCGACATAGCCCATGTACTGGCGGGTGATTTCCGCCACCGGGATGTCGAGGATGTTGATGTTCTGTTTGCGGATCAGGTACAGCAGCAGATCGAGCGGGCCTTCGAAGGCTTCGAGGAAGACTTCCAGGGCGTCCGGCGGGATGTACAGGTCCAGCGGCATTTCCGTGACGGCCTGGCCATAGACCATCGCAAACGGCAGTTCCTGCTGGGCACCGGCCTGGGGATCAACGGTTTCCACTGCGGACATTCAGGCCTCGACCATGAACGGAGCCGGATCGCCGCAACCGACGCGGACCACTTCCGGATCGTCGCCGGTCAGGTCAATCACGGTGGAGGCCTTGATGCCACCGAAACCGCCGTCGATGATCAGGTCCACTTGATGCTCGAGCAACTGGCGCATTTCGTACGGATCGCTCAGCGGGTCTTCATCGCCCGGCATGATCAGGGTCACGCTCATCAGCGGCTCGCCCAGTTCGGCAAGCAACGCCAAAGCGATCGGATGGCTCGGCACCCGCAGGCCGATGGTGCGCTTCTTCGGGTGCAGCAAAAGCCGTGGCACTTCGCGGGTGGCGTTGAGAATGAACGTGTAAGGCCCCGGCAAATGAGCCTTGAGAATACGGAAGGTGCCGGTGTCGATCTTGGCGTAATTGCCCAGTTGCGACAGGTCGCTGCAGATCAGCGCGAAGTTGTGCTTTTCGTCGAGCTGACGCAGGCGTCGAACGCGCTCGATGCCGTTCTTGTCGCCGATCTGGCAACCGATTGCGTAGGAAGAGTCCGTTGGATAGACCACCACCCCGCCTTTGCGGATGATTTCGACCGCCTGTTTGATCAGGCGCGCTTGCGGGTTTTCCGGATGGATCTGGAAAAATTGACTCACATTCTCTACCTGTTCAGACGGCGGCAATAACTGTGTCATGTTTGAACCGACACCACAGGGGTGGAAGGTCCTCCGGCACCGGCCGGTACTGGCCGATCTCGGACCAGCCACCAGGGCCATGGAAATCACTGCCGGCGCTGACCAGCAGACCGAACTCACGGGCAAGGATTGCAAGGCTGCCCACCTGTTCCGCAGGCTGATGACCGTTGACCACTTCGATCGCATGCCCGCCCGCTTGAATATAGTCGGCAATCAGCTTTCGGCGCTTGCTGCGCGTGAAATCGTAGTGCCAGGGATGCGCCAGGCTGACCCACGCCCCGGCGGCACGCAGCGTGCCAACGGTGTCTTCGAGGGTCGGCCAGTGTTGCTTGACGTCCCCCAGCTTGCCGGCGCCGAGCCATTTGCGGAACGCCTCGGCGCGATCCTTGACGAAACCTTCACGCACCATCCAGTCGGCGAAATGCGGACGGGCCGGCGCGTTGCCGCTGTCGCCCAGTTCCTGCTGGATCTGCCGTGCGCCGTCGAGCGCATTCGGCATGCCCTTGAGGGCGAGCTTGCGGCTTATTTCTTCAGACCGTAGCCAGCGGCCATCGTGCAGCTTCGCAATCGCCTCAACCAATGGCGCGGCGTTGACGTCGAAACCGTAGCCCAGCACGTGAATGGTGGCACCGCCCCAGGTGCAGGACAGCTCGACGCCGTTGACCAGTTGCATCCCCAGTTCCGTGGCCGCGATGCGCGCCTCGGCCAGGCCTTCGAGGGTATCGTGATCGGTCAGGGCCAGGACTCGCACGCCGTTCTCGAACGCACGCGCAACCAGTGCCGCAGGCGCCAAGGCGCCATCGGAGGCCGTGCTATGGCAGTGCAAATCAACATTCACGGGGATGTGTAACCTCAAATCAGCTGGCGCTATCGCGCGCCCATATGTTTGTTATTATGCCGCCACATCCAGCTTCTGGCTCTCACTGTGAAACAATTCATCGATTTCATCCCGCTTCTGCTGTTCTTCATCGTCTACAAACTCGATCCACGCACCGTCGACGTCGCCGGTCATGAGTTGACGGTTGGCGGCATTTACAGCGCCACCGCCGTGCTGATCATCAGCTCCCTGGTGGTCTATGGCGCGCTCTTCATCAAGCAGCGCAAGCTGGAAAAGAGCCAGTGGCTGACCCTGATCGCCTGCCTCGTGTTCGGCAGCCTGACCCTGGCCTTCCACAGCGAAACCTTCCTGAAATGGAAAGCCCCGGTGGTCAACTGGCTGTTCGCCCTGGCCTTCCTCGGCAGCCATTTCATCGGTGACCGCCTGCTGATCAAACGCATCATGGGTCACGCAGTGACGCTGCCGGAACCGATCTGGGCGCGCCTGAACATCGCCTGGATCGCTTTCTTGCTGTTCTGCGGCGCCGCCAACCTGTTCGTCGCCTTCACCTTCCAGGACTACTGGGTGGACTTCAAGGTATTCGGCAGCCTGGGCCTGACCGTGCTGTTCCTGGTCGCTCAGGGCATCTACCTGACCCGTCACCTGCACGACGCCGATACCACAACGCCAAAAACCGAGGACTGACATGCTCTACGCAATCATTGCCACCGACGTCGCCAACTCCCTGGACGCGCGCCTCGCCGCCCGCCCGGCCCACCTTGAACGCCTGCAAGTGCTCAAGGGCGAAGGCCGCATCGTCCTGGCCGGCCCGCACCCGGCCGTCGACAGCAATGATCCGGGCGCTGCGGGTTTCACCGGCAGCCTGATCGTCGCCGAATTTGACTCCCTGAGCGCTGCGCAAGCCTGGGCCGATGCCGATCCGTACATCGCCGCCGGTGTCTACGCCAATGTTGTCGTGAAGCCGTTCAAGCAAGTCCTGCCGTAACTTTCCCCCGCCCGTGTCCCCACGCGATGAACCTTGTCGGTTCATCGCGTTCTCAATCGCTCATTATTCTCGTTTGCCGGCCGACAACCTGCCCAATATCCATTTGGTAACAGGAGTCGCGATGCGCAAGGGTCCGTTGTGTCTGATGTTGGTCACGTTGTCGATCGTGGCGCCCGCCCATGGTGTAGAAACCACCGAAAGCGGCAACTCCACGCCGCTTTCGTTGAGCGCCGGCAGCCAGATCACCGAGTTGCAGCAGCGCCTGAAGGCCAGCGAGCAGCAGCGGGAAGAACTGAGCAAACAACTGCAAGATGCCGACAACACCCGCGAAAGCGCCCAGCTTGCCCGGTTGCGCCAAGAGAACCAGCGCCTGAAGCTGCAACTCAAGGAAGCCCAGGCCAGCCCGCTGCCGCGCCTGCTGACCGAACAGCAGCAATGGTTCGTCACCGGTGCCGGGGTAGCGCTATTGGCCCTGCTCTGCGGTATCTTTGCCAGTGGTGCAAGTCGAAAACGTCGACAATGGCTAAATTGAGTGAGTCATGAGCGAGCTGTTACTGATTGATGATGACGAGGAGCTGTGTGAGCTCCTGAGCAGTTGGCTGAGCCAGGAAGGCTTTCAGGTCCGTGCGTGTCACGACGGCCAGAGCGCCCGCAAGGCACTGGCCGAGACCGCGCCTGCCGCCGTGGTGCTGGACGTGATGCTCCCTGACGGCAGCGGTCTGGAACTGCTCAAGCAACTGCGCAACGACCACCCCGATCTGCCGGTGCTGATGCTCTCGGCTCGCGGCGAGCCGCTGGATCGCATCCTCGGCCTGGAACTGGGTGCCGACGATTACCTGGCCAAACCGTGCGACCCGCGCGAGCTCACCGCGCGCCTGCGCGCTGTGCTGCGCCGCAGTCACCCGGCCGCCGTCTCGACCCAACTTGAGTTGGGTGATTTGAGTTTCAGCCCGGTGCGTGGCGTGGTCAGCATCGACGAGAAGGAATTCACCCTCACCGTTTCCGAAAGCCGCCTGCTCGAAGCCCTGCTCAAGCAACCCGGCGAGCCGCTGGACAAACAGGAACTGGCGCAGATCGCCCTCGGCCGCAAGCTGACCTTGTACGACCGCAGCCTGGACATGCACGTCAGCAACCTGCGCAAGAAGATCGGCCCCCACGCCGACGGCCGCCCGCGCATCGTCGCCCTGCGCAGCCGCGGCTACTATTACAGCCTCTGAATCCCCGCACCCGGACGCTTTGTCAGTTTGATGACAAAGCGTCTTTACCCAAGCTTTACCCAGCGCTGACCGCCGCTGACCTTGATCTCCGTAATCTGGACTCATCCGGAACGTACCGGGAACGAGACAAGGAGATACACCATGCGCAAGACTCTTATCGCTCTGATGTTCGCTGCCGCTCTGCCAACCGTCGCCATGGCCGTGCCGCAGGATGGTGGCCCGATGGGTGGGCCGGACGGTGGCTGGCGCCACGGCGGTCAGATGCACGGCATGCACGGCAAAGGCCCGTACAGCCAGTTGGACCTGTCCCGTGAACAGCGCGAGCAGATCCGCAAGATCATGGGCGAACAGATGCACGAACGTAAGCAGACGGTCGAGAAATACCTGGAGAAACTCTCGCCAGCCGACCAGAAAGCCATGAAGGACGAGATGGCGGCCAACCACAAGAAAGCCGAATCCGATGTCCGCGCCGTGCTGAAGCCGGATCAACAGAAGAAATTCGACGAGATCCAGAAGAAACAGGACGAGCGTCGCGCCGAATGGGCTGAATTCAAGGCCTGGAAAGCGCAACAACCGCAAAAGGCGCAATAATGTTCTAGCGTCACGCCCCGACCCAACGGCTCGCCGCCGTTGGGTTTTCTTTGTTTGAGGACTTTCCGTGCGTTCATTGTTCTGGCGTATTCTCGCGAGCTTCTGGCTGGCCATCGCTCTGGTTGCAGGGCTTTCCATTCTGCTGGGGCACATGCTCAACCAGGACGCGTGGATCCTCAGCCGCCATCCGGGCCTCAACACCCTGGCCGCCGACTGGACGCAGACCTACGAAACCCAGGGCGAAGACGCCGCCCAGGACATCCTCGAACAACGCAAACGCCAATACCACATCGACGTGCAAGTGCTGAACGAGAGCGGCGACCCGGTGGTGCGTGGCACCTTCCCCCGTCGCGCGGCCGCTTTCGAAGCACGGCAGAACAATGACGACCGACGCCTGCCATGGCGACGTCTGACCGATGAATTCACCAGCGAAAAAAGCGGCGACACCTACCTCTTCATCTACCGCATCCCGCACCCGGAACTCGACGCCTGGCACCGCGAAAGCCTGCTCTGGCCATTGAGTGCGCTGGGGATCGCACTGGTGGTGCTGACCCTGTTCAGCCTGCTGGTGACCTTCTCCATCACCCGTCCGCTCAGCCGTTTGCGCGGCGCGGTGCACGATCTGGGGCAGACCACCTATCAGCAGAACAGCCTGGCGAAACTGGCCAACCGTCGCGATGAGTTCGGCGTGCTCGCCAACGATTTCAACCGCATGGGCGCACGCCTGCAAAGCCTGATCGGCAGTCAGCGCCAGTTGCTGCGAGACGTGTCCCACGAGCTGCGCTCACCGCTGGCACGGCTGCGTATCGCGCTGGCACTGGCCGAACGGGCGAGCCCGGAAGAACGGGAAAAACTCTGGCCACGCCTGACCCGCGAGTGCGATCGGCTGGAAGCGTTGATCAGTGAAATTCTGGTGCTGGCGCGGGTCGATGCTGACAACGCCAGTGCCGAAGCCGTGGATCTGAATGCCCTGCTGGGCTCTTTGCAAAAGGACGCGCAACTCGGCTCGCCGGAGCAGACCGTCCGCCTGGAGGCCGAGCCGCAACTCAACATGACGGGATGGCCGACCATGATCGAGCGCGCCGTGGACAACCTGCTGCGCAATGCCCAGCGCTTCAACCCGGTAGGGCAGTCGATCGAAATGCAGGCTTCACGTCAGGGCGAGCGGATCGTGGTCAGCGTGCGCGACCACGGGCCGGGGGTGCAGGCCGAACATTTGAATCAGTTGGGCGAACCGTTTTATCGGGCACCGGGGCAGACTGCGGCCGGACATGGCCTGGGCCTGGCGATCGCCCGGAGAGCGGCGGAGCGACATGGCGGGACGCTGGTGCTGGCCAATCACCCGCAGGGCGGGTTTGTGGCCAGTCTTGAATTGCCGCTGGAGCCGGGGGCCGTTGTTCAGCCCTGATGATCCTCAGTGTCATGCCTTACCCGGCCAGGCACTGACAAACTCCGCCAGATCAACCTTCTCGGCCACTCGCGGTTCTTTCTGCGGGGTGCCGAGGTACAGGAACGCAATCACCTCTTCGCCATCCGTCAGCCCCAAACCCTTGGCGACATGCTTCGAGTACGCCAGATCACCCGTACGCCACACCGCACCAATCCCCTGCGCGTAGGCCGCCAGCAGAATCCCGTGCGCCGCACAGCCCGCCGCCAGCAACTGCTCGGCCTTCGGGTATTTGACGTGTTCCTGCAACTTGGCGATGACCACCACCACCAGCGGCGCCCGCAGCGGGCCGTTGCGGGCCTTGTCGATCATCGCTTCGGTGACTTCGCCTTCCTGCATCTGCGCCGCTTCGGCCAGCAACTCGCCCATCTGCTCACGCGCCGCGCCTTCGACGGTCAGGAAGCGATACGGCTGCAAATGCCCGTGATCCGGTGCACGGGTCGCGGCGGCAAACAGCACTTCGCGCTGTTCGGCGGTGGGGGCCGGATCGATCAGTCGTGGAACGGAAACACGGTTGAGCAAAGCGTCGAGAGCCTGCATCGGCCACCTCCTGAAAAAAATGTCCGGCTATTCTAGCTGCAAGTGATCCGGCCGCGTCGGTTTACATGCCTTGCCCCGCAGGTAGAATGGCGCCCTTCCCACATCAGCCCGAGCGGACTTCATGGCGTTGCCGACCTTACGGATCATTGGTTTCATCATCGGCATCTTCCTGATCACCCTGGCCATCGCCATGGTCGTGCCCATGGCCACCCTGGTGATTTTCGACCGCACCGGCGATCTGCCGTCGTTCCTCTGGGCGAGCATGATCACCTTCCTCGCCGGCCTTGCGCTGGTGATTCCCGGACGCCCGGAACACATTCACCTGCGTCCCCGCGACATGTACCTGCTGACCGTCACCAGTTGGCTGGTGGTGTGCATCTTCGCCGCGCTGCCGTTTTTGCTGACCCAGCACATCAGCTACACCGACTCGTTCTTCGAAAGCATGTCCGGCATCACGGCCACCGGCTCGACCGTATTGAGCGGGCTGGACACCATGTCCCCGGGCATCCTGATGTGGCGCTCGCTGCTGCACTGGCTCGGCGGCATCGGCTTCATCGGCATGGCGGTGGCGATTCTGCCGCTGCTGCGCATCGGCGGCATGCGCCTGTTCCAGACCGAATCCTCGGACCGCTCGGAAAAGGTCATGCCCCGCTCGCACATGGTGGCGCGGCTGATCGTGGCGGCATACGTGGGCATCACCATTCTCGGCAGCCTGGCGTTCTGGTGGGCGGGCATGAGCCCGTTCGATGCGATCAACCACGCGATGTCGGCAATCTCCACCGGCGGTTTCTCGACCTCCGACCAATCTCTGGCCAAGTGGACGCAACCGGCGGTGCACTGGGTGGCAGTGGTGGTGATGATCCTCGGCAGCCTGCCGTTCACCCTGTACGTGGCGACGCTGCGCGGCAACCGTCGGGCGCTGATCAAGGATCAACAGGTGCAGGGTTTGCTCGGCATGTTGCTGGTGACCTGGCTGGTGCTCGGCACGTGGTACTGGTGGACCACCAACCTGCATTGGCTGGACGCCCTTCGCCATGTGGCGCTGAACGTGACGTCAGTGGTCACCACCACCGGATTCGCATTGGGGGATTACAGCCTGTGGGGGAATTTCTCACTGATGCTGTTCTTCTATCTGGGCTTCGTCGGTGGCTGCTCCGGCTCGACGGCGGGCGGGATCAAGATCTTCCGATTCCAGGTCGCCTACATCCTGCTCAAGGCCAACCTTAATCAGCTGATTCACCCACGGGCGGTAATCAAGCAGAAGTACAACGGTCATCGCCTCGACGAGGAAATCGTCCGGTCGATCCTGACGTTCTCGTTCTTCTTCGCCATTACCATCTGCGTGATCGCCCTGCTGCTGTCGCTGCTGGGCGTGGACTGGATGACCGCGTTGACCGGCGCCGCCAGCACCGTATCCGGCGTCGGCCCGGGACTGGGCGAAACCATCGGCCCGGCCGGCAACTTCGCCAGTCTGCCGGATGCGGCCAAGTGGATTCTGTCGTTCGGCATGCTGCTCGGCCGACTGGAGATCATTACGGTGTTTGTGCTGTGTATTCCGGCGTTCTGGCGTCACTGATCGCGTTTGGCGCCTCCAGCAACCGCGCCCGATAATCGCCGGGCGTGGTGTCGAACCAGCGGCGGAAGGCACGGAAGAAATTGCTCGGATCGGCAAACCCCAGCAGATAGGCAATCTCCAGCAAGGTCATGCTCGGCTGCGCCAGGTATTGCTCGGCGAGTTCTCGGCGCGTGTCGTCGAGCAACTGCTGAAAACTGGTGCCCTCCTCCTGCAAACGCCGTTGCAAGGTGCGCTGCGACAAGTGCAGGGTCTGCGCCACCGTATCGCGCTTGGGCTCGCCCTGAGGCAACAGACGGCACAACACCTGGCGCGCTTTGTGGGTCACGCGGCTTTCGGAAAACCGCGCCAGATATTCCCCGGCAAACCGGTCGTGCAGCAGCGCCATCGCCTCGTTGGCGGTGGGCAGCGGCGCTTCCATGTCCGCGCGCTCGAAGATCAGCGCGTCATACGGCGCGTTGAACACCAGCGGTGCATGAAAGGCTTGCCTGTAAGGTTGAAGATCATCGGGCTCGTCGCCCTGCACCAGCACTTTGCGCGGGTGCAGCGTGCGCCCGGTCAGCCAGCCGCACAGCGCCAGCGCGCAGGCCAGCGAGGCTTCGGCACTTTGCCGGGTCGGCGGCAGATGATCGCCGTGCACCGTCAGAATCAGCGCATAACCTTCGTCGAGCAGGCGAAAACTCAAGTCGGCACTTTCGGCAATGATCCGCTGATAACGCACCAGTCGCTGAAAGCCTTCGGCCAGGGTGTTGCTGGACATCAGCGCGTAGCCCGCCACATGGAACGACGCCGGTCGCACCACCTTGCCCATGTTCAGACCGATGGCGGGATTGCCGGACAGCTCGACCGCCCGTTGCCAGAGTCGGGTCATTGAATCCTGCGGGAAGCGTGCGTCCGGATCCTCCAGCGCCGCGTAGTCGAGCCCCAGCTGTTTGAACAGAACCCGGCAATCCAGGCCGTCCATTTCCAGTGCCTTGACAATCCCCATCGCCCAGCTTGCAGATGTCGTTCGTTCGCTCATGGCGTTTTTTCTTGGATGACATGGTGAGCCGCATACTACGGCCGATTTCCCAAGGATAGTAAAGTGGCGCCGATTGTCACTGGCCGACGCCAATGATCACTCTAGACTCAAATAAGCTACCCGCCGAACAACTTGCAATCAGAACAATAACCACAGAGATCGCGGTCGTGGAAACCATCAAGCCTTTCAACAGCTTCGCCGAGTTCTATCCGTATTACCTCAGCGAACATAGCAACAGCACCTGCCGTCGCCTGCATTTCATCGGCACGACGCTGGTGATCTTCATTCTCGCGATGACCATCGCCAAGGGCGCCTGGCTGCTGTTGCTGGCCCTGCCGCTGGCCGGCTACAGCTTTGCCTGGGTCGGCCATTTCTTTTTCGAGAAGAACCGGCCGGCGACATTCCAGCATCCGCTCTACAGCCTGCTGGGGGATTTCGTCATGTACCGCGACATGATCCTGGGCCGCGTGGCGTTCTAGAAACCCTGACCAAGAGGATTGCCGATGAATGCCAATGCCCGTTTCACTCATATGAAGGACGGCACGCAGGAAGACTGGGCGATCATCGCGGCGGACTTCAGCGCCTACGCCCGTCAACTGCCGGGCCGGATCATGGCGCACCTGAAATTGCTCGAAGGTGATTTCGGCGGGTTTCCGGTGGATCGCCTGACCCACTCGCTGCAAACCGCGACCCGTGCATATCGCGACGGACGCGACGAGGAATACGTGGTCTGCGCCCTGCTCCACGACATCGGCGACACGCTGGGCTCCTACAATCACCCGGACATCGCCGCCGCCATTCTCAAGCCGTTCGTCAGCGCCGAGAACCTGTGGATGGTGGAAAAGCACGGGATCTTCCAGGGCTACTACTTCTTCCATCACCTGGGCATGGATCGGCACCTGCGCGAGCAGTTCAGCGGTCATCCGCAGTATCAGGCGACCGCGGAATTCTGCGCGAAATACGACGCGGCGGCATTCGACCCGGATTACGACACCCTGCCGCTGAGCTTCTTCGAACCGATGATGGAGCGCCTGTTCGCCCGGCCGAAGAACTCCATCTACAAGGCTGCGATGGAAGAACACGCCCCGGCCTGAGCTGATTTGAAAACTCAGGCCAGCTCGGCAACCTTGGCCGCTTTCAGTTCGGCCTCCCGCGCCTGCGCATCCGCCAGGCGATACAGCTCGATCGTGCCGTCCCAGTGTTCGATCAGCGCCGTGCACGACTCCACCCAGTCACCGCAATTGAGGTAATCCACCTCGCCGACCTTGCGTATCTCGGCATGGTGAATGTGCCCGCAGACCACGCCGTGCAATTCGCGCTTCACGCACTCGTGAGCGATGGCTTCTTCGAAGTCGCTGATGAAGCTCACCGCTGTCTTCACCTTGTGCTTGAGATAGGCCGACAGCGACCAATAGCCGTAACCGTATTTCGCCCGCCAGTGATTGAGCCAGCGATTGAGGGTCAGGGTGAATTCGTAGGCCGAATCGCCAAGGAACGCCAGCCAGCGGTGATAACGGGTGATCACGTCGAACTGGTCGCCGTGGATCACCAGCAAATGCCGGCCATCGGCCGTGACGTGCACCGCTTCGTCGACCAACTGGATGTTGCCCAGGATCAGTTTCGAATAGCGACGCAGGAATTCGTCATGGTTGCCGGTGACGTAGATCACCTCGGTGCCGCGCTTGCTCATGGTCAGCAAGCGGCGGATCACGTTGGTGTGCGCCTGGGGCCAGTACATGCCGCCGCGCAGTTTCCAGCCGTCGATGATGTCACCGACCAGGTAGATCTTGTCGGCGTGATAGCCCTTGAGAAATTGCGACAGATGCTCGGCCTGGCAATCCCGCGTGCCCAGATGCACGTCGGAAATCCACAAGGTGCGAACCCTTTGTTTACGGCTGGGTCTGGCGAGCTCGGCGCTGGTCATGGGCAACCCTCTGCGATGTTTTCGCCACTGTGCGCGAGCCCGGTTAATCGACCATGACAGGCGTGCGTCAGTCTTGTGACAAACGCGTCGCCCCTGCGCCGGTGTAGACTGGCAGCTCGCCCGGAGACCGCCATGCCACCGATCCTGACCCTGCGCCATTACAGCCACGACCTGATCGCCCACAGTCACGACCACGCCCAACTGGTGTTCGGCCTGTCGGGTGCGCTGGATTTCGAGGTCGAAGGGCATGGCAGCCAGGTATTGCAGCAGAGTTTCGTGGTGATTCCCTCCGGCGCGCATCACGCGTGCGGCAGCCCCAAGGGCAGCCGTTGTCTGGTGCTGGACGTGCCGGACGATCAATGGTTGTCACGCTCACTGGGCGATCACGCCGACGCCAGCCGCCGCCTGCTGGACAACGCCGCGCGTCTGTCGCTGGATGCCGGCCAGGGCCAACTGGTCAATTGGCTGGCGAACAGCCCGGTGGACGATCCGCTGATTGCGCAACAGGGCGCGGTGCTGTTGCTGGCGAGCCTGAATCACGCGCAACCTGCCGAGGTCTGCGCCCGTCGCCTGCCCTACGCGGCCCTCGATGCGCACATCGAGCAATACGCGGCCTATCCGCTGCAGGTCGCGGATCTGGCGCGTGTCGCCGGACTATCCAGCGCCCGATTGCATGCGCGGTTCGTCGCCGAATGCGGGCAGACACCCATGGATTACATTCGCAGTCGACGGCTGCATAAGGCCGTCACGCTGTTGCGGGACACCACGCTAGCCATCGGGGAAGTGGCCAGCCGTGTAGGCTATGGATCGCAAAGTGCGTTCTCGGCCGCCGTCCTGCGTGAATTCGGTACCTCTCCTACACAATTGCGACGCGAGGCTGACGACAAAAGTCGATAGTCTGCCGACAGACTTTTCGGCCGCTACACGCTTCAATGTGTGCCTGAAATGGTGTTTGGAAAAAGGACTGCAATGACTCCCCGTACTGCCCTTGGCGCCCTGCATATCGGCGCATTGATGTTCGGCCTGACCGGCGTCTTCGGCAAACTCGCCGCCGCAACGCCGGCGGTCATCGTCTTTGGACGGGCCGCGTTTGCCGTTCTTGCGCTGGCGTTCTTTGCCCGTTTCGCCAGCCAGCACGGCTGGCAAAAACTGCAAGCCGTGGACTGGCGACGACTGGCCCTGAGCGGTGTGCTGCTGGCCGGTCACTGGGTGAGTTTCTTCATTGCCGTGAAGGTGGCCGGCGTCGCGGTGGCCACCCTGGGTTTCGCCAGTTTTCCGGCCTTCACGGTCATCCTCGAAGGGTTGATCTTCCGCGAACGCATCCGTGCCAACGAAATCATTCTGGTGGCGCTGGTCAGTGTCGGCCTGGTGCTGGTGACCCCGGCGTTCGACCTGGCCAGCGGCGCCACCACCGGGCTGCTCTGGGCGATTCTTTCCGGCCTGCTGTTTTCACTGTTGTCGCTGACCAACCGTGCCAGTTCCGGGCGCATCCCGGCAGTGCAGGCAGCGCTGTGTCAGAACGTGGTGGTAGCGCTGTGTCTGCTGCCGGTGGCGGCGCCGCAACTGAGTGAAGTGCGCGCCATCGACTGGTTGTGGATCGCCCTGCTGGGGGTATTCTGCACCGGCGTCGCCCACAGCCTGTTCGTCGCCAGTCTCGCCGTGATCAAGGCGCGAACTGCGGCGGTGGTGTTCGCCATGGAGCCGGTTTACGGCATTACCGTCGCGTGGCTGCTGTTCGATGAAAACCCGACCCTGCGGATGCTGCTCGGCGGCGCGCTGATCATCGTCGCCATCGTTGTGTCGAGCCAGATGTCAGGCAGCGCCAGCAAAAAAACGGTGGAGGCCGAGGCTGCGTCTCATTGAGTGCGGTCGTTATGGCCGAGGTCGCGGTCAGGGTCGATCTGGTCGCGGACTCGCTGCTTGAGCACCTTGGCCTCGGGGAAGCCACCGTCGACCTTGCGCTCCCAGATCTGCACATCGTTGCAACTGATGTGAAAGATCCCGCCGGTGCCCGGCACCAGTGACACTTTGCCAAGATCGTCGCCGAAGGTGCTGAGCAACTCCTGCGCCAGCCACGCCGCGCGCAACAGCCACTGGCATTGCGTGCAATAAGTAATGACGATTTCCGGTTTTGTGGCGGTCATGATCGTTGAAACTCCTGAGCCAGAGGGCGCCGCTATAATAGCCGGCTTTAACGCTTGCCCCGAGACTCACAATGCGTCGTCTGCTGATCTGCCTTTTGCTTGGTTTCCTTCCGCTGTTCGTTCATGCCAGTGAAGCGCCGCGACCGAAAGTCGGCCTGGTGCTGTCCGGCGGTGCGGCCCGCGGGCTGGCACACATCGGCGTGCTCAAGGCGCTGGAAGAGCAAGGCATCAAGATCGATGCGATTGCCGGCACCAGCATGGGTGCAGTGGTCGGTGGCCTCTACGCCTCGGGTTACAAGATCGACGAACTGGAAAAACTCGCCCTGAGCATCGACTGGCAGCAGGCCCTGTCCGATGCCCCGCCCCGGGAAGACGTACCGTTTCGACGCAAACAGGATGACCGCGATTTTCTGGTGAAGCAGAAACTGAGCTTTCGCGACGACGGCAGCCTCGGCCTGCCGCTGGGGGTGATTCAGGGACAGAACCTGGCGTTACTGCTGGAAAGCCTGCTGGCCCACACCAGCGACACCCGTGATTTCGACAAGCTGCCGATCCCGTTCCGCGCCGTGGCCACCGACATCGCCAACGGCGAAAAAGTGGTGTTTCGCAAAGGCCACCTGCCCCAGGTGATTCGCGCCAGCATGTCGATCCCGGCCGTGTTCGCCCCGGTCGAGCTTGATGGCCGGCTGCTGGTGGACGGCGGCATGACCGATAACATTCCCCTCGATGTGGCCCGGGAAATGGGCGTCGACGTGGCCATCGTGGTCGACATCGGCACCCCGCTGCGCAACCGCAAGCAACTGACCACCGTGGTCGATGTACTGAACCAGTCGATCACCCTGATGACCCGGCGCAACTCCGAAGAACAATTGGCGGCGCTGCACCCGAATGACGTCCTGATCCAACCGCCGCTGGCCAGTTTCGGCGCCACCGATTTCGGTCGTGCCGAGGAAATGATCGATGCCGGTTACCGCGCCGCCAAGGCCCTCGACGCCCGCCTCGCCCGATTGAAACCCGCCGTGTCTCAGGACGCCGAGCTCAACGCCGCACGCGCACCGGGCCAGCGCACGCCGATCATCACCGCGATCAGGGTCGAGAACGACTCGAAAGTCGGCGACGACGTGATCCGTTACTACATCCGTCAGCCCATCGGCGAGCCGCTTGACCTTGGGCGTCTGCACTCGGACATGGGCACCTTGTACGGCCTGGATTACTTCGAACAGGTGCAGTACCGCGTGGTACACAAGGGCCAGGAACATACACTGGTGATCAGCGCCCGGGGCAAGCGCAGCGGCACCGACTACCTTCGGGTCGGCTTGAACCTGTCGGATGACATGCGCGGCGACAGCGCCTTCAACCTCGGTGCCAGCTACCGAATGAACGGGATCAACCGCCTCGGCGCTGAATGGCTGACCCGGGCGCAGATCGGCGACAAGCAGGAGCTCTATACCGAGTTCTATCAGCCGCTGGACGTCGGCTCGCGCTACTTCGTCGCACCGTATGCAGCGTTTGAAGCCCAGAACGTCGACTCGGTGCTCGACAATGACCCGATCGCCCAATATCGCGTCGAGCGCTATGGCTTCGGCCTCAATGTCGGCCGCCAGATCGGCAACAACGGTGAAATCCGCTTTGGTGTCGGCGAGGCCTGGGGCAAAGCGGATGTGCGAATCGGCGATCAGAATCTGCCGAGCGAACACTTCAACGAAGGCTTCTATGCGCTGAAATACTCGTTCGACTCACTGGACAATGTGTACTTCCCCCACGACGGCAAGGACATCAGCCTGACCCTGATGCAATTCGAACCGAGCCTGGGTTCCGACACGCGCTACCGGCAATGGGAGTTCAAATTGGACAAGGCCATGAGCAGCGGCCCGAATACGCTGATTCTGGGCGGTCGTTACGGGCGCACGCTGGACGATGCGAATGTGGTGACGTCGAGCTTCCTGTTGGGCGGCGCCCGACAACTGTCCGGTTTCCGCGAAGATGCCATCTCCGGGCAGAACGTCAGCCTGATGCGGGCGGTGTATTACCGCCGTCTGACGCCGCGCGCTTATCTGCCGCTGGATTTCCCGCTGTATGCCGGCGGCTCGCTGGAGCGCGGCCGGGCCTGGAACAACGACAACGAGTTCGACAGCGGCTACATCAATGCCGCCAGCGTATTCATCGGTTTCGACACACCGCTGGGGCCGCTGAACTTTAGTTATGGCCTGAACGATGCCAACGAACAGGCGGTTTACCTGAATCTGGGGCAGACCTTCTGACCCGGATCAGCGAATCCCGGCCAACAGGGTTCGGGCCGTTTGCCTGAGAGGCTCATCGCCTTCCTTCAGCAGCTCATTGAGCAAGGCGATCGCACTGTCGAGGTCGCCGTCGTCGATGCAGGTCTGGGCCTGCTCGAGCTTTCCGGCGTTGGCCGCCTCGGTCGGGCCCGGCTCGGCTTCCGGTAATTGCAGATTCAGTGGCTCCAGTTTCAGCGACTGACCGGGATCGCCAAATTCGTTGAGGAAGTCATCGTCTATCGGCTGCACATCCGGTTCGGCGATCCACTCCAGCTCCGTCGCCTCAGCGTCATCGTTGGCGGTTTGCGGCAGCTCGAAATCCTGTGGCAGCACTTGCAGGCTGGAACCCAGTGCCGACGGGGCCGACGAAGGTGTGTCCGTTGCCGGGCGACTGTCTTCCAGATCCCAGCTGGAATCCATCGACAGCTGCTCCAGATTCAGCTCGAAATCATCCTCGGCCAACGGTGTGGCGGGTGCAGCTTGCTCAACGGGCAGCGCGGCAATGACCGGAGCCGCCGCAGCCGGAGGTTCAGTCCTGGTCAGTTTCGGGTAGCGGGCCCGGATATCGAGCAATCGCTGTTCCTCGACACCGAGCTGGCGCAGGTGGTTTTCCTGTTCGTCATAGGCTGACTGGTCGCCCTGGCGCCCCAGCACCTCGAGCATCTGCACACCCAGATCGATGCGCTCCGGTTCTTTTTGCAAGGCGTCGCGCAGCAGACCGAGCGCTTCACCGAGCCGCCCATATGCCAGATAAATGCCGACCGCCTCCAGTACATCGCCTGCGGCCTGTTCGTCACGGTGCTCGACAGCCTCCTGAACCACGTTCTGACGAACGACCTCGGGTTCATTGAGCGCGGGTTCGCTTCGCTGGGGTGCCACCGCCGCAAGCCCGACAAGATTCGCTTCAGACTGGCGTCGGCGGCGTACATACAACACCGCCCCCAACAGGCCCAACAACACCAGCAAACCGCCAAGCAGCGGCCAGCTGACGGAGTCTTCCTGCGACTCTACCGGTGCAGCAACCGGAGCCGGGGCTTGCACAGGTGCTACCGGAGCCGGCGGCGCCTGTTGCACTTCCGCCAGACGGGCCTGCAAATCACCCAGCTGTTTCTTGCCGTCGGCGATCAGGATTTCCTGCGCCTGAAGCTTCACGTTCAGCTCATCGATGGTTTTCTGCAGTTGCTGGTTCTGCAGCACGCTGGCGGCCAACTGCTCGGCTTGCGCGTCGTTGGTCGCAGCCGTTTGCGGCACTGGCGCGGCGGGTGGCGCAGCAGGCTTGCTTTGGGTGCCGGCAGCAGGTGCCTCAGGCGTTGGAAACTCCGACGATTGCGCACGGACGTCAGGCTCGTCGGTGGCCGGCACGATGCCCGGCGAACCCGGCGGATCAATCAGCACCGTGTATTCGCGCAGCAGGTGGCCGTTGGGCTGATTGAGCTGCACAAGGAAATTCAGAAAGGGTTCGTTGACCGGTTTGCTGGAGGTCACCCGGATCAGGTTGCGATTGCCACGCAGGATCGGGGTGAACTTGAGGTCATTGAGGAAGAACACCCGCTCGACCCCGGCACGGCCGAATTCGTCCGCCGTGGCCAGACGGACCGAGAGCTCGCTTTCGCTGAGCCCGGCGACATCCACCAGCGCGATGTCGGCCTTGAGCGGCTGATTGAGGGCCGAGTGCACGGTAATGTCACCGAGCCCCAGCGCCAGTGACGCCGTGGACCAGGTGAGAACACCGGCCACCAGCAGTGAGTTGGCGCAACGCAGTACCACGTGCCGACTGTCGAGCATGAGCATCCCTTAAATAAGCAAAACCGACTTCTATGGGTTCGCACATCCGGTACGAACACGATATTGCCCAGTAGTTCTTATAGTCTGCCCAGCGCGATCTCTCAAAAAAACGGCACGCGGTTGTGCCTCAAGACTTTTCCAGGTTGGCCAGAATGTGCCCGTGAACCCGCATGCACACCTTCAAATCCGCTTCGTCGACGCCTTCGAACAATTCGTGACGCAGTTGCGTGGCGATGGTCTCGATCTGTTCGATCAGCGGCAGTGCCGGTGCGCACAACACGATTTTTTTCGCCCGCCGGTCTTCCATCACGGACTGGCGTTGCACCAGGCCCTGGCTTTCCAGGCTGTCGAGCAGGCGGGCAAGGGTCGGCCCTTCGACGCCAACGCTTTGCGCCAGCTCCCGTTGGGTCGGGGCGTCTTCGAAACGCGCCAGATGCAGCAGCACCAGCCAGCGCGCCTGGGACAAACCCAGGCCGGCCAGCCGGCGATCCAGTTCGGCACGCCAGCCACGGGACATCTGGGCCAGTTGCATGCCAAAGCGGTGTTGATCGGTTAACGGCATAAAACACTCATGGTTAGACTGAAGAAATAGAGAAAAACTAATTATTAGTCAGCTAAGCATGACATTTGGCTATAGGCAAGAGCCGCCCTGTACTGAATCGTTACATCTGTACAACGGTTTGTGTAAGCCCAGGCTCACATCTCGAATTCAGATTGCAGCGCAGCCCTTACGCAATACAGCACGCCTTCCGGTACGCGACCGGCAAACAGCTCCGCCACTTCAGCGACCGACGGCAACTCGCCCTCGCCGTCGAGGAACGCATCCTGGACTTCGCCCATCAGGTCCTCCGGCAAGTCCAGCGCCTGTTCCAGCGACAATTGCTGCTTGCCGATGGCTTCAGCAAGCATGGTGTAGACGTTCTTTTCCGAGCACTGCAACTGACCGGCAATCTGCAGCGGCGTCATGCCGGCACGGGCCAGGGTAATCAATTCGTGGCGTACGTCGGCCACCACCTTCGGCGTTTCGGCCTCGCCACCGAGCACTTCGAGGAAGGCCTCGCCGTAGCGCTCCAGCTTGCGTGCGCCGACGCCGCTGACCTGCGCCATTTCCGCCAGCGAGGTCGGCTGACTGCGGAGCATTTCCAGCAGCGTCGAATCGGGGAAGATGACGTACGGCGGCACGCCGTGTTCTTCCGCCAGTTTGCGGCGCAGGGCACGCAGCGCTTCCCACTGTTCGCGTTCCTCAAAGCGCACCAGTTGACTGGCCGGGCTCTTGCTGCCGCTCTTGGCGGTGACTTGCGGCTTGAGGTCGCGGCGCAGCTCCAGGCTCACTTCACCCTTGAGCAGCGGCCGGCAAGTGTCGCTAAGACGCAGCCCGCCGTAGCCTTCGTGATCGACATCCGCCAGGCCGCGAGCAACCAATTGGCGAAACAGCGAGCGCCATTCGCTCTCGCTAAGCGCCTTGCCCACGCCGTACACCGACAGGTGCTGATGGCCGAAACTGCGGACCTTTTCGTTGTCCTTGCCCAGCAGCACGTCCACCAGATGGCCGACACCGTAACGCTGGCCGGTGCGATAGATCGCCGACAGCGCCTGACGTGCAGGCTCGGTGGCGTTCCAGGTCTGCACGCCGTCGGTGCAGTTGTCGCAGTGCCCGCATGGCTCGGGCATGTCTTCGTCGAAATACGCCAGCAACGCCTGACGACGGCAGCGGGTTTCTTCGCAGAGCGAGAGCATGGCGTCGAGCTTGTGCTGCTCCAGACGCTTGTGGCGCTCGTCGCCTTCGGAGTTCTGCAGCATCTGCTTGAGCATCACCACGTCTTGCAGACCGTAGGCCATCCACGCGTCCGCCGGCAGACCGTCACGGCCGCCGCGTCCGGTTTCCTGGTAATACGCCTCAAGGGATTTCGGCAGGTCGAGGTGAGCGACGAAACGCACGTTGGGTTTGTCGATGCCCATGCCGAACGCCACGGTGGCGACCATGATCAGGCCTTCCTCGTTGAGGAAGCGTTTCTGGTGATAGGCGCGCAGATCGTTGGGCAGACCGGCGTGGTACGGCAGCGCCGGGAAGCCCTGCTCGGTGAGAAACGCGGCCACCTCTTCCACCTTCTTGCGCGACAGACAGTAGACGATGCCGGCGTCGCTGCGCCGCTCGGCCAGGAACGCCAGCAACTGCTTGCGCGGCTGCTCCTTGGGCACGATGCGGTAGAAGATGTTTGGTCGGTCGAAGCTCGACAGAAAACGCTCGGCATTCTGCAGATGCAGGCGGGTGACGATTTCTTCGCGGGTGCGCTTGTCGGCGGTGGCGGTCAGGGCAATACGCGGCACGTCGGGGAACATTTCCGCCAACTGCCCCAGTTGCAGGTATTCCGGGCGGAAGTCATGGCCCCATTGCGATACGCAGTGTGCTTCGTCGATGGCGAACAGCGCGATGTTCAAGCCTTGCAGGAACGACAGCATCCGCGGCTGCACCAGACGCTCCGGCGCCAGATAGAGCATTTTCACTTCGCCGCGCTTGATCCGGTTGGCGAGGTCGCGCTGCTGTTCGGCGCTCAGGGTGGAGTTCAACGCGGCGGCGGCCACGCCCAGCTCTTCGAGGGTGGCGACCTGATCGTCCATCAGCGCGATCAGCGGCGACACCACCACCGCCAGGCCGTCGCGCAGCAGCGCCGGCACCTGGAAGCACAGGGACTTGCCGCCGCCGGTCGGCATCAGGACAAGGGCATCACCGCCACTGGCCACGCGCTCAATGATTGCACCCTGACGGCCACGGAAACTGTCGTAGCCGAAGATGTCCTTGAGGACGCGTTGAGCCTGTTCGAGCATAAAAACTCCAAAAATCCACCGAAACATCCCTGCACAGGCTGGTTCAAGACAGCCGAGGCTGCTTTAAACAAAACGTAAGGGCGCATTGCATGACGCCGTACAGTTTCAGCCGCGACACCGGCAGGGATCGCAAAGCGCGGCAGTATACCCGAGCCCTCCCCGGCAAAGGGCACCGCCGATAAGAAGCTTGTGGGCGCAAATCTGCCGTGCGGCTGGCTTGAGGGCTCAAGAAGGCCTAGAATTCCCGCATTGTTTATTCCCCCAAGGTAGCCCTTTAATGTCCTTCGCCGAGCAACTAACCCGCCTGCAAGTCTTCCTCGACGCCGACGAGCTGCATGAAGAGGCGCTGGACTACGTGGCCGCTCACGGTTACCTGACCGCGCTGTCGATCTGCGCCGACGTGGTGCCGGATCGTGAGTGGATCGACGCCCTGTTCGCCGAAGAGCCGCACTACAGCAGCGAAGCCCAGCGCGAAGAGATCGAAGCCACGCTGATCGGCCTGAAAGCCCACATCGCCCGCCAACTGGCCTCCGATGAAGAATTCGAGCTGCCATGCGAGCTGGACCTGGGCGACGAGCCGGACGATTCCGAACTGCGCGGCTGGTGCATCGGCTTCATGGAAGGCGTGTTCCTGCGCGAAGCGGCCTGGTTCGAAACCGCCGAAGAAGAAGTCAGCGAAATGCTCCTGCCGATCATGGTCGGTTCGGGTCTGTTCGACGAACAGCCCGAGTTCGAAGACATCGCCAAGGACGCCAACCTGATGGACGACATGATCGTGCAGATCCCGGAAGCCCTGACCGCGCTGTACCTGCTGTGCCAGGCACCCGACGAAAAACCGGCGATCCTCAAGCCACGTCACCACTAAGCTCCGGCCTATGGACAACCCCATAGGCAACCGCCCCCTGATGTTGCGCTACATCCTGCTGGCCATCGGCTGGCTCAGCGTGGCATTGGGGGTGATCGGGATATTCCTGCCTGTTCTCCCCACTACCCCTTTCCTCTTGCTGGCGGCCGCCTGCTTCGCCCGCAGCTCTCCGCGCTTCTATCAATGGCTGGTCGAGCATCCCCGGCTCGGGCCATGGATCCGCGATTACCTCGATGGCAACGGCATACCGCTCAAGGGCAAGGTCTACGCGATCGGGCTGATGTGGGCGAGCATTCTGTTCTCGTGCTACCTGGTGCCGCTGCCGTGGGCGCGTGGGTTCATGCTGACCAGTGCGGTGTTGGTGACGGTTTATATCTTGCGGCAGAAGACGTTGCACAAGTCTTGACCGGTTGTCGGGACTGTCAGAGTTGACAGGTGTGTAAGGTTCGTTTGATGGCGCTTCATAGTGCATGCCCGCTGCCATTCCGGCAAAAACGGCTGAACCTGCGAAGGAGCGTTCCCCATGAGCACTCAAAATCCTTTCTTTAGCTATTGCACGACGTATCCCGGCGGATCCCCGTTGAGTCCTGGCGACACGACCCCCTCCACGGGTGTCGAGTTTGGCGGAAGCGGGCCGGCGGGTGCTCCATTTGTGATTACGGATAATGGCGCGGTAGTGGCTAGTGGAGTGTTCAATCCAAGCAGCGCATTCATCCAGCAACTGGTGAATCTGGTTCAGGGACTGCATCGTTTTGAATTGCGGGGAAATGCCAGTTTGCCTGAGACCGATGTTTTTATATTGACCGTGGGTGCAGCCGTGACGCTGACGATTAATTGGCTCAGAGGTTTGATCAGCGGGGCCGTTATTCCTGAAGGCGCCACCACTCCCGAAACGTTGTTTGCGATGAGTGGAAAAGCCAAGCCGAACTCTACCATTTATCTACGTATCGACGGGGTCAGGCAACCGGGGCTGATCGCCGTGGATGGAAATGGCGACTGGGCCTATAACACCGGTACTCAAGCAGCGGGGCTACGTAGTTACACGATCGAAGGCAACTATGATTCGGGTCCAGTGTCGACCCCGCCGAGAACATTGATTGTGGGCACGACGTTGATTGTCCCGACCTTGATTAACGTGCTGGACGCCAACAATGTGGAGGTTCCAGAAGGTACAAGCACTGCCAGCACTCAGTTGACACCTAAAGGCAAGGCAAGTCCTGGCCAGCAGGTCGAAGTATTAGACGACAGCGGCGCAAGTGCAGTGCCCAAGGGCAAAGCGACCGTCAGTGCCAGTGGTGATTGGGAACTCTCGATTTCTGTCGAGCCAGGTGCTCATCGGTTGTATGCCAAGTCGCTGTACCCTTCGAATCCGATATATTCAAACGTGCGCACGCTGAGTGTCATTGAGCAGGTGATCAGAAGAGAGAATTTCAGTAACGAGGCCGACCAATTACTCAGACTCAATGTACCACTCACGTGCAGGAGTGGACTCATAATCACCACGACAATATTAGGTAGTAATTTAACAGGGATATTCACCGTCCAATCACAACCAATACCCAACATGGAAGGAAAGTACTTATACATGGCCCAAAGCACTTGTAGATTCAGACTACCCAATACCGCAAGTAAAATTAACTTTCCGTTTTTCAACACACACGGTGGCTCCCTGGGCGTTATTGTTTATGACTCATCAGGGAATAAGTTAGATGAACAATACACACACCCCCGTATAGATACATATACATTTGAGGCTTCAACAAGCTCTCGCGCATCATATTTTGATGTTATAGGATATTCTATTCACATAGACAACATTGAGTGGAGCTAATGCAAAAAGGGATGCCCATTAAAAGAGAAAAGGAGAGGTACTTATTTACCAGAAATAAAAGAAAATAAAAGGGGACGCATTTATTTACCAGCACCAACCCTGATAAACCCGCCCTCCTGTTCGATCGGGAAGGCGGGTTTTGTCGTTTCCGCGCCTTCGGTAACATTTGTTGAATAGTGCTGAATGCTATGTCCGCAAAGCCACATCACCTTGCGCCTTTGCCTACGCATCCGCCAGAATCCGCCGGCTTGTGCGCCTTGGGGGCGGGTTCTATTGTTTGGCGGTCGCTGAAAAACAGCGATCGGGTTTAGCGATCCGGCTCCAGACAGACGCAACAACGCCCAATCCCGATTGCAGTCTCTTCTCTGCACTTGGCGTAATGGTGGCTGTGCGTGGGAGACCTTCGGGTCTACCCGGGGTTTCTGTGACCCGGATCGCTAACCTGCGTACAGCCGCCACCTTTACTTGTTTAGCGATGAGTCGTGGCGGCTCAGTCCAATCACGGAGATTCGCCATGATCAAACCCACGCCAAACCCGCCGGAAGTCGATTCGACTTCGCCCTACGGAACCCTCGATTCAAAGAAATTCCACGAGGCCGCCGAACGCGCCCTCGATCACTACCTCAATCCGTTCCACCCCAGAAAACCGCTGCTCAAACCCAACACCCGCTACCTCATCGCCCCCGGCATCCCGAGTGAAGAGCTGCTGGCCGACGCCTGCGAAACCCTGACCTCGGCCAAAACCATGGCCAGCGATTTCGCCGGGATGCTCGATGCGCCGCAGCGGCATGTGCTGTTGGGGATTGCGCAGTTGATCATGCTGGGTGAGCTGGCGGTGAATCGGGTGCTGGATAATCTGGAAGTGAAGGCTGACGCAAACCTCTAGGCAAGTGAGCGATTGTGGCGAGGGAGCTTGCTCCCGCTCGAGTGCGAAGCGCTCGCAATGCTTTTGGGGGCTGCTTCGCAACCCAGCGGGAGCAAGCTCCCTCGCCACAGTTTCACCAGACATGAAAAACCCGCCGTCCCGTATAACCGGGATGGCGGGTTTTGTCGTTTCAAGGCAAGGTCCATGCGATCGGGCTGATGTGGGCGAGCATTCTGTTTTCGTGCTACCTCGTGCCACTGCCTTGGGCGCGGGGGTTCATGCTGACCAGTGCGGTGCTGGTGACGGTTTATATCTTGCGGCAGAAGACGTTGCGCAAGTCTTGACCGCTTGTCGGGACTGTCAGAGTTGACAGGTGTGTAACGTTCTACTGATGGCGCTTCATGGGACATGCCCGCTGCTGCTCCGGCAGACATGGCTGAACCCACGAAGGAGCGTTTGCCATGAAGAAAAGGCCAAAAATGCAGAATCCGTATTTCTCCTATGCTACTGAACATCCCAGCGGGAAGCCTCTGAAGCCCCCTGACACCACGTTATCCAGAGACATTGAAATCGGTGCCGACGGACCGCCGAAAACTCCATTGCAAATAACCGACACACATAACGGCACCCTTAAAGTTCTAAGCCCAGCCAATGCCGAGTACAACGACAGTGGTCGGTTCTTTATGCGCGTGGAGGGGCTGTCTGAAGGGATGCACACCTTCGGTTTACGTCCAAACTCCAGTTCGTTGCCCTCTGACGAATGGTCATTGACGGTAGGCAACATAAACTCTGAAGACTTCGATTCTGAACCGGAACAATCTGTTGAATTCGGCCAATACATAAAAACTAACTTATTGACCATCCTCTTACTATCCGGGAACGCGACCATAAAAATAGTTGACCTGAGCAAAACAAGTCTTCCTCCGCCACCTCAACCTGGAAAAATGAGTGGAAATATCTTAAAAATTGTGCCAAAGGATCCAACAACTCAAAACAACGTAAGCATTCTATTTAATTTAAAAATCAATAAATTGAGTTTTTGGCACTACGGAGTAAACGATGCAAATACGGTGGTTTTATTCTATGGTACTGGCGGACTACTAGGACAAAAACCACTTTCGCACAGCTCACAAATCACGTACTTTGAAGGTTCTTTTCCTGAAATTACATCAATTCAGATCCTCTCAATAAATGACGGTTTCCTTTTGGATCACCTCTGGTTTGAGGTCTGAATAAAGAAAAGAGAAATGGGGACGCATTTATTTAACAGTCCCCACACGAAAACCCGCGCTTCCGGTCAACCGGGAGCGCGTATTTTGTCGATTCCGCGCATTCGGAAACCCTCGTTGAAGAGTGTTGAATGTTATGTCCACAAAGCCACGCAACCTTGCGCCTTTGCCTACGCATCCGCCAGAATCCGCCGGCTTGTGCGCTTTGGGGGCGGGTTCTATTGTTTGGCGGTCGCTGAAAAGCAGCGATCGGGTTTAGCAGCCCGGATCTACTCTAGACGCACAATGCCGTTCGTTCGTGATCAGGCTCACGCCTGTCCGTTCACGTTATGGCGGCTTTGCGTGGGGCACTTCGGTGCGCCGGGTTCTAGAGTCCTGGTCTGCTAACCCGCGTACGGCCGCCACCTCTTTCGTTTAGCAGCGAAGCGTGGCGCCTCCACTACTCTAGAGGCTTTACCCATGATCAAACCCACGCCAAACCCGCCGGAAGTCGATTCGACTTCGCCCTACGAAACCCTCGATTCCAAGAAATTCCACGAAGCCGCCGAACGCGCCCTCGATCACTACCTCAATCCCCTCCTCCCCCGAAAACCGCTGCTCAAATCCAACACCCGCTACCTCATCGCCCCCGGTATCGACAGCGAAGAACTGCTGGCCGACGCCTGCGAAACCCTGACCTCGGCCAAAACCATGGCCAATGATTTCGCCGGGATGATCGATACGCCGCAGCGGCATGTGCTGTTGGGGATTGCGCAGTTGATCATGCTGAGTGAGCTGGCGGTGAATCGGGTGCTGGATAATCTGGAGTTGAAGGCTGACGCGTCCGCTGTAGTTTGACCGCCGCCTGATCGTTCCCACGCTCTGCGTGGGAATGCCTCAATGGACGCTCTGCGTCCGCTCTTTGGGACGCGGAGCGTCCCGGGCTGCATTCCCACGCGGAGCGTGGGAACGATCTAACGATCAACGCGCAAAAAAACCGCCGCCCCGGTTGATCGGGACGGCGGGTTTTGTCGTTTCAGCCCCCGCTCACACCGTATCCACCTTCAACGAATGATCATTCAGCATCCCGTTGATGATCGTCGCCGTGTCATGCCCGCTGGCGATCAACCCACCCGCGCCCGGCGTTACACCGTAGTGACTGGCGAGGTTGACGCCGGCCAGGTCGATGGTCTGGTTCGGCGTGGCACCGGCCATGGCGCTGACGTCGATGCTGGTGACCACCGAGGCGCCGCTGCCGGTGACGGTGAAGTGCAGGTAGTCATCCAGTGACGCCGACGTGCCGTTTTCACCTTGCAGCAGTTGCGACAGATCCAGCTTGTCGGTGCCGGGAGTGAAGTCGGTGACGGTGTCGTGGCCGCTGTTGCCCTTGAGCCACTGGAAGGTGTCGGCGCCCGGCCCGCCGGTCAGGGTGTTGTTGCCCATCCCGCCGATCAGCAGGTCGTCACCGCCGCCACCGTTGAGGATGTCGTTGCCCAGACCTCCATTGATGACGTTGTTATTGTTGTCGCCGGTCAGGGTGTCGTTGAAGTTCGAGCCGACGAGGTTTTCGACGTTGCTGAGGGTATCGATGCCAGCGCCGAGGGTGTTTTGCGCACCGAGCAGGCTCAGGTTGACCGTAACCCCGGCCGTCGCGTGTGCGTAGCTGACCGTGTCGATTCCGGTGCCGCCATCGAGGATGTCGTTGCCCGGGCCGCTGTAGAGCAAGTCGTTGCCGGCGCCGCCGTGCAGTTCGTTGTTGCCGGAGCCGGCGGTGAGCACGTCGTTGCCGTCGCCACCGTTGAGGATGTTGTCGCCGCTGCCCGCCACCAGCACGTCATCGCCGGAAGTCCCGGTGAGGGTGTGGCCGTCCTGATAGCTGATGGTCACGTTGGCGGTGTCGTTGCCGCCGTGGTTGTCGTTGGCGGTGTAGGTGCCGTGGTAGTCCGGGGTGATGTCGTGGGCCCCGGCGTAGTTGACCGTCATGGTCAGTTGATAGTTTTCCGCGGCATTGGTGTTGCTGCCGCTGGTGTTGGTGATGTTGGTCACGTGGATCTGGTACGTGCCATCGGCGCTGGCGGTGATGGTACCGCCGTCGGCGATGCTGACGAACGCCCCGCCGTTCACCGAGTACTCCATGGTGATGTGGCCGGCCGCCAGGTTGTGGTCGAGGTTGAGGGTCTCGCCTTGTTTCAGTTTGACGGTGATGAGGTCTTCATCGTTGGCATTGGCGTTGGTCACCGCACCGAGGTAGCCGCTGACCACCAGCACCGCCGTCATGGCCGCCGTGTTGGCTGCGAAGGAATTGCGTACATCCGCCAGGTTCTGGTTGGCGACGGTGTTGCTGGTGCCAGTGAAGCTGATCGCGCCGCTGCCGGTGAAGTCCGCCCCCTTGGCGACCCAACCGGTGTTGAAGGTGGTTGGCGAGGCGTTGAGTGTGTCGTTGTCCGGATCGGTGTCGTTGGCCAGCAGCAACTCGCCCGGCACCACGACATTGCTCGACAGCACGTTGGTGATGATGTGGTCGTCCACCGCCACCGGAGGCGAGTTGGGGATCACTTTCACCGTCAGCGTCGAGCTGGCGAGGTCGCCATCGTTGTCGCTGAGGGTAAAGCCGATGTTCTCGGTGATCACCGTCGTGGTGGTTTTTTGCGAGGTGTAGCTGTAGTCGCCGGTGTCGAGGTTGATCACCAGGGTGCCGCTGTTGTTGGTGGCGATGCTCAGGGTGTTGTTCACCGTGTCGAAGGTGCCGTGGTTGGTGCCGCCGCTGGCGGTCAGCGAACCCTGGCCGCTGTTGGCTTTCGGGTCGTAGGTGTAGGTGGTGCCGTCCACCACGATGGATTTGATGAAACCGCCATCGGCGCCGAACGAACCACTGTCACCCAGCAGCGAACCGGTGACCGGCGCGCCGACCACGGTGCCGGACAGCACCGAGTTCAGTTGATTGAGGTCGGTGACCACCACCGCATTGGTGTTGGTGTGGCTGATGCCGTCGTAGGCCAGTGGATCGAGGTTGGCGTTGCTGACGCCGTTGCCCAGGCCGATCGCATAGTTCTTGATGTTGTTGGCATCGAGGAAGTTTTTCAGCGCGGTCTCGTCGGCGGTGCCGATTTCCTGGCCGGTGGTAGGTTTGCCGTCGGAGAAGAAGTAGCCGACGTTCTGCGCCCCGGTGAGTTTGCCCGAGGTGTTGAACGCGGTCTGCATGGTCGCCACGGCCGCATCGTAGTTGGTGCCGCCACCGGCGCTGAGGCCGGCGAGCAGGGTCTTGGCCGTCGCCACATCGACCCATACCGTCGTGCGGTCGGTGGCGTTGCTGCTGAAGGTAACGAGCTGCACTTTCACATCGCCCAGATCATCGTACTTGTCGAGCAAGGCACTGATCGCCTGCTTGGCCAGGTCCAGCCGCGACAGGCCCGGCACACCGGAGGCGTCGGCCATACTGCCGGAGATGTCGAGCACGATCAGGATGTTGGAGTCGATCTCCACCGCCGCCACCGAACGATCCGACGCCACCGCTTTTGGCACGTCGTCGACGATGTTGACCACGATGGTGCTGGTGGTGCTGTTGCCCAGCGCATCGGTGGCTTTGTAGGTGAAACTTTCGCTCAGGGTGTTCGGCCCGTCGTTGGCGTTCGGCGTTGTTTTCGGCGCCGAGGTCAGGGTGTAGGTGTAGGTGCCGTCGGGGTTGAGCAAGATCTGTCCGTAGGTGCCGGTGGCGCTGCCGACCAGGGTGTAGGTGATCGCACCGCTGCCACCGGTGACCGCGCCGACCAGCGTACCGGTGGCGGTTTCGCCGGTATTGGTCGGATCGCTGCCGGTGACCGTGCCGGGGGCCAGGTCTTGCCCGTCCTTGGTCAGGTCGAGGGCTTTTTCGTAGACGGTCACGTCCTGATCGACCGAGGCCACGAGTTTGCTGTCGGCGACGTTGACGGTGATGGTGGTGGTGCTTTCGTCACCGTCACTGTCGCGGATGGTGTAGGTGAAGGTGTCGGTGGCGCCCGCTGGGCTCACCGAGTTCGGATTGCTGTGATAAACGGCGTTGCCGGCCGCATCCAGGGTCAGGTAGCCGTAGGTGCCGTTGATGTTGCTGTTGAGGCCGCCGATGGCCGAAGTCGCGGTGTTGCTGCCGGCCCGCACGCCCACCACCGCACCGCCCGCCGCCGGGCCATCGGCACCGGTGACGTCGTTGCCCAGCACGCTGATATTGACCGTGCCGCCCTCCACCACCGAGCCGGTGTCGGCCTTGGCGGTCGGCAGGTCATCGACGATGTTGACGTTGATCTGCCCGGACGCGGTGCTGCCATCGCCATCGGTAGCCACCACGTTGAAGTTCTCGGTGATGCTGTTGGCGCCGTTGCCGGTCGGGTGGGTTTCGTGATCCACCAGGGTGTAGCTGTAACTCACCACGCCCGTGGCCGGGTTGTAACCGGTGATGGTCAGCGTGCTGCCCAGCGGCGTGACGACCGATTGCGGGAAGCCTGCGGCTACGCCATTGGTCACCACGGCGATACCGCCGACGGTGAGGGTTTGCAGACCGTCGAGGGCGGTGACGGTGAAGGTGCCGCTCTGAGTCAACGCCGTCGCATCCGGCGCAGTGCCGTTGCTGAGGTTTTTCTCGAAGACAGTGAGCTCGCCGCCGTTTACGTCCAGGCCATTGAGAATCACCGGATCGTCGTTGTTGTGGATTTGCAACACCAGATTCGCGGTGCTGGTATCGCCGTCGGAATCGGTGATGGTGTAGGTGAAAGTCTCGGTGCCGTTGCCATTGCCGTGCAGGTTTTTGAAGTCCGCATCGTTGGTGTTGAGGGTGTAGGTGTAAGTGCCGTTGGCGTTCAGCACCAGCGTGCCGTAAGTCCCGGTGAAAGTGCCGGCGGTGATCGGGCCGGCATTGGGGCCGGTTGGGACGCGGTCGGCGCCTTGCACGTCGTTGGTCAGGACGTTGCCGGTCAAGGTGAGGTTGGTTTCCGAGGCGGTGCCGGCGTTGGTGTCGTTTACGCCTTTTGGCAGGTCGTCGACGATGTTGACGTCGAGGTTGGCGTTGGCGGTGGTGCCGTTGTCATCGACCACGGTGACGGCGAACTGCTCGCTCAGACTGTTCGCGCCGTTGGCGGTTGGGTGGGCGTCGTTGTGGTCGAGGGTGTAGCTGTAGCTCACAACACCTGTCGTAGCGTTGAAGCCGGTGATGGTCAGGGTGCTTCCCAACGGAGTCGTGACCGATTGCGGGAACCCTGCGGCTACGCCGTTAGTAACCACGGCGATACCGCCGACAGTCAACGTCGTGACACCATCCAACGCGGTGATGGTGAAGGTACCGCTTTGGGTCAGTGCGGTGGCATCCGGTGCACTGCCGGTGCTGAGGTTTTTTTCGAAAACCGTCAGCTCGCCGCCGTTCACGTCGAGGCCGCTGATGGTCACCGGATCGTCGTTGTTGTGAATCTGCAAAACCAGATTCGCAGTGCTGGTATCGCCGTCCGAATCAGTGATGGTGTAGGTGAAGTTCTCGGTGCCGTTGCCACCGCCGTGCAGGTTCTTGAAGTCCGCATCGTTGGTGTTGAGGGTGTAGGTGTAGGTGCCGTTGGCGTTCAACACCAGCGTGCCGTAGGTCCCTGTGAAAGTACCGGCAGTGATCGGGCCAGCATTGGGACCGGTTGGGACGCGGTCAGCGCCTTGCACGTCGTTGGTCAGGACGTTGCCGGTCAAGGTCAGATTGCTTTCCGAGGCGGTGCCGGCGTTGCTGTCGTTTACACCTTTTGGCAGGTCGTCGACGATGTTCACGTCCAGCGATGCATTCGCGGTGGTGCCATTGTCATCCACCACCGTCACAGCAAATTGCTCACTCAACGTGTTCGCGCCGTTGGCTGTTGGGTGGGCGTCGTTGTGATCCAGGGTGTAGCTGTAGCTGACGACGCCGGTCGTGGCGTTGAAGCCGGTGATGGTCAGCGTGCTTCCCAACGGAGTCGTGACCGATTGCGGGAAGCCTGCGGCCACGCCGTTGGTGACGACAGCGATTCCACCGACAGTCAGCGTGGTCACACCGTCCAACGCCGTGATGGTGAACGTGCCGCTCTGAGTCAGCGCAGTAGCATCCGGCGCACTGCCGGTGCTGAGGTTTTTCTCGAAGACGGTGAGTTCACCACCGTTCACATCGAGGCCACTGATGGTCACCGGATCGTCGTTGTTGTGGATTTGCAGCACGAGGTTTGCGGTGCTGGTATCGCCGTCCGAATCGGTGATGGTGTAGGTGAAGGTCTCGGTGCCGTTGCCATTGCCGTGCAGGTTTTTGAAGTCCGCATCGTTGGTGTTGAGGGTGTAGGTGTAGGTGCCGTTGGCGTTCAGCACCAGGGTGCCGTAAGTCCCGGTGAAAGTGCCGGCGGTGATCGGGCCAGCGTTGGGGCCGGTTGGGACGCGGTCAGCGCCTTGCACGTCGTTGGTCAGGACGTTGCCGGTCAAGGTGAGGTTGGTTTCCGAGGCGGTGCCGGCGTTGGTGTCGTTTACGCCTTTTGGCAGGTCGTCGACGATGTTCACGTCAAGGTTGGCGTTGGCGGTAGTGCCGTTGTCATCGACCACGGTGACGGCGAATTGCTCGCTCAGACTGTTCGCGCCGTTGGCGGTTGGGTGGGCGTCGTTGTGGTCGAGGGTGTAGCTGTAACTGACGACGCCGGTCGTGGCGTTGAAGCCGGTGATGGTCAGCGTGCTTCCCAATGGAGTGGTCACCGATTGCGGGAAGCCTGCGGCTACGCCGTTAGTGACGACGGCGATTCCGCCGACAGTCAACGTGGTGACACCGTCCAGTGCAGTGATGGTGAACGTGCCGCTCTGAGTCAGGGCGGTGGCATCCGGTGCGCTACCGGTGCTGAGGTTTTTCTCGAAGACGGTGAGTTCACCGCCGTTTACGTCGAGGCCGCTGATGGTCACTGGATCGTCGTTGTTGTGGATTTGCAGCACGAGGTTTGCGGTGCTGGTATCGCCGTCCGAGTCAGTGATCGTGTAGGTGAAAGTCTCGGTGCCGTTGCCATTGCCGTGCAGGTTTTTGAAGTCCGCATCGTTGGTGTTGAGGGTGTAGGTGTAGGTGCCGTTGGCGTTCACCACCAGCGTGCCGTATGTCCCGGTGAAGGTTCCGGCAGTGATCGGGCCAGCATTGGGGCCGGTCGGGACGCGGTCGGCACCTTGCACATCGTTGGTCAGAACGTTGCCAGTCAGCGTCAGGCTGGTTTCCGAGGCAGTGCCAGCATTGCTGTCATCCACGCCTTTCGGCAAGTCGTCGACGATGTTCACGTCCAGCGACGCATTGGCGGTGGTGCCGTTGTCATCGACCACGGTGACGGCGAACTGCTCACTCAGGGTGTTGGCGCCGTTGGCGGTTGGGTGGGCGTCGTTGTGGTCGAGGGTGTAGCTGTAGCTGACGACGCCCGTCGTGGCGTTGAACCCGGTGATGGTGAGCGTGCTACCCAGCGGAGTCGTGACCGATTGCGGGAAGCCTGCGGCGACACCGTTGGTGACGACGGCAATGCCACCCACGGTCAGCGTGGTCACACCGTCCAGCGCCGTGATGGTGAACGTGCCGCTCTGAGTCAGGGCGGTGGCATCCGGCGCGCTACCGGTGCTGAGGTTTTTCTCGAAGACAGTGAGTTCGCCGCCGTTCACGTCGAGGCCGCTGATAACCACTGGATCATCGTTGTTGTGAATCTGCAAAACCAGATTCGCGGTGCTGGTATCGCCGTCGGAATCGGTGATGGTGTAGGTGAAGGTTTCGGTCCCGTTGCCACCACCGTGCAGATTCTTGAAATCTGCATCGTTGGTGTTGAGGGTGTAGGTGTAAGTGCCATTCGCGTTGAGCACCAAGGTGCCGTAAGTCCCAGTGAAAGTGCCAGCAGTGATCGGCCCGGCATTCGGTCCAGTTGGGACGCGGTCGGCGCCTTGTACATCGTTGGTCAGGACGTTGCCGGTCAGCGTCAGGTTGGTTTCCGAAGCGGTGCCGGCGTTGCTGTCGTCCACGCCTTTTGGCAGATCGTCGACGATGTTCACGTCCAGCGACGCATTGGCGGTAGTGCCGTTGTCATCCACTACGGTGACGGCGAACTGCTCGCTCAGACTGTTCGCGCCGTTGGCGGTTGGGTGCGCATCGTTGTGATCCAGGGTGTAGCTGTAACTGACGACGCCGGTCGTGGCGTTGAAGCCGGTGATGGTCAGCGTGCTGCCCAGCGGAGTCGTGACCGATTGCGGAAAGCCTGCGGCTACACCGTTGGTGACGACGGCGATGCCGCCAACAGTCAGCGTGGTCACGCCGTCCAAAGCTGTGATGGTGAACGTGCCGCTTTGGGTCAAAGCTGTGGCGTCCGGCGCACTGCCGGTGCTGAGGTTTTTCTCGAAAACAGTGAGCTCGCCGCCGTTGACGTCGAGGCCGCTGATGGTCACCGGATCGTCGTTGTTGTGAATCTGCAAAACCAGATTCGCGGTGCTGATATCGCCGTCGGAATCGGTGATGGTGTAGGTGAAGGTTTCTGTGCCATTGCCGCCACCGTGCAGATTCTTGAAGTCCGCATCGTTGGTGTTCAGCGTGTAGGTGTAAGAACCGTCGGCATTCAGCACCAGGGTGCCGTAAGTCCCGGTGAAAGTGCCGGCGGTGATCGGCCCGGCATTCGGTCCGGTTGGGACGCGGTCGGCGCCCTGCACGTCGTTGGTCAGGACGTTGCCGGTCAGGGTCAGGTTGGTTTCAGAGGCGGTGCCGGTATTGCTGTCGTCCACGCCTTTCGGCAGGTCGTCGACGATATTCACGTCCAGCGACGCATTGGCGGTGGTGCCGTTGTCATCCACCACGGTGACGGCGAATTGCTCGCTCAGGGTGTTGGCGCCGTTGGCAGTCGGATGAGCATCGTTGTGATCCAGGGTGTAGCTGTAGCTCACGACACCCGTCGTAGCGTTGAAGCCTGTAATCGTCAGCGTGCTGCCCAAAGGTGTAGTGACGGATTGCGGGAAACCCGCTGCCACGCCATTGGTGACCACGGCGATTCCGCCAATGGTCAGCGTCGTGACGCCATCGAGAGCTGTGATGGTAAACGTGCCGCTCTGAGTCAACGCCGCCGAATCCGGGGCGCTACCGAGGGAAAGGTTTTTCTCGAAAACCGTCAGTTCGCCACCCTCGACGTTCAAGCCGTTGATGAGCACCGGATCGTCGTTGTTGTGGATCTGCAACACCAGATTCGCGGTGCTGGTGTCGCCGTCCGAATCGGTGATGGTGTAGGTGAAGTTCTCGGTGCCGTTGCCACCGCCGTGCAGGTTTTTGAAGTCCGCATCGTTGGTGTTCAGCGTGTAGGTGTAAGTGCCATTGGCATTCAGCACCAAGGTGCCGTAAGTCCCGGTGAAAGTGCCCGCAGTAATCGGGCCGGCATTGGGGCCGGTTGGGACGCGGTCGGCGCCTTGTACGTCATTGGTCAGGACGTTACCGGTCAGCGTCAGGTTGGTTTCCGACGCGGTGCTGGCGTTGCTGTCACCGACCGCTTTTGGCACATCGTCAGTGATGTTCACATCCAGCGAGCCGGTGGCGGTGTCGCCATTGCTATCGCCAGCAATCACCGTGAAATGTTCGCTGAGGCTGTTGGCGCCGTCACCTGCCGGATGGGCGTCGTTGCCGTTGAGGGTGTAGCTGTAAGTGACCGTGCCGTTCGCCGGGTTGTAACCGGTGATGGTCAAGGTGTTGCCCAATTGCGTGGTGATCGATTGCGGGAAACCGACGGGCACGCCGCCGACAATCACGCTGATGCCACCGATGCTAAGGCTGGTCAGACCGTCAGGCGCCGAAATGCTGAAGCTGCCAGCCTGGGTCAGCGCGCCGGGATTGGCGGCGGAGCCATCCGGCAGATTGGCTTCATTGAGCGTCAGTTCCCCCCCCGGCACGTCGAGGCCCGTGAGGGTGACCAGGTTGTTGACCGGTGGCGGGATGACCGGCGCAGGCGTGTTGTCACCGTTGTCGATGACCGCGTTGTGGCGTTCTTCCGGAAACTCGGGAATGCCACCAAAACCGGCCGTGGGGAAACCGATGACCGGATCGACCCGGCCACCCACTTCGGTCAGCAATACGAAACTGTGGCCGCCACCCTTGCCGCCGTTGGTGTCACCGGGGGCATCGGGGCCTGCGGCAGTGGCTTCGGCAGATTTGGTCGGGTCTTCACCGGCGGCGATGGCTTTCTGGATCTGGGCGACATCGGTGAGTTGAGCATCGCTCGGGGTCAGCGCTTCCGGGGCATCCACATGCGGCGCATGGTTGGCCAGCAATTGTCCGGTCATGGTCAGGCTGCTGTCCCGGCCCAGGGTCAGTTCCTGGCCGTTTTGCAGATGGACGGCGACCGCCCCCTCCGCGCCCGTGATCAATTGATCTCCGGCAAACAGTCGATCGCCTTCAACCAATGCGCGCCGACTTCCGTCAGCCGATTGAGCGAAAACCTGACCGATGACTTTAGTGACGATCCCGATGAGCGTTGCCATGTGCATTTCCTCCGCTGCCGACCACCGTCGGCACTGGTTCGCGAAGCAGCCCATGGCTCAAGCGGGTTGTCGGGGCGACGCTCGCACCTCGACAGTTCGTTTCGCAGGGTATGCAAATTCAGAAACCCCAGCGCCATCAAGCACTTGGAATCCCTGATCGATGCAGCACGCCCACTAGCGCTACGTAACGGTGGTGAATCACCCGAGTGACAAAAAACTGTCGCTCATTGGCCGCTACGCGTCCCTCCCCTTTAGCAGTACTTCGCCCGTATGTCGCAAAGTGAGTGGAACTTTCCTCAAGCCTTTCTGCACTCCCTAAAGCACATAAAACAAAGGCTTTCGAGAGGAACAATGTGCTGGATTTGGCGAAGCGCATAAGTTTTTTTTGGCATAAGCCATATGAAAATTTTTTCTTAGCTACGCTTCAGGATGTTCTTAGCTCTGTTGTAACAGCGATGAAACGCCAAACCTAAAAAATATCGTCAATAAATTGGCGACAGCAATACACCATCAGGACTCAGGGAGATGCACCCATGCGCGTTTTAACCCCCCTTTGCAGTGCGGTTTTGCTGGCCATGGCTTGCACTTCTCAAGCCCAGGCCATGAACCTCACCGAAGCGATACAAAGCACCATCGCGACCCACCCGGAACTGGCTTCGCGCGTAGACGCCAAACTGTCGGCCGATGAACAGGTGAAAGTCGCCAAGGGCGGCTTCTATCCATCGGTGGATCTGAACGCCGCTTATGGGCGCGGTTACAGCGACAACACCAACACCCGGGCCCTCGGTAACCACCACACCGAAATTCTCAACTACACCCAGTCCGAGCTGCGTCTGCGGCAGATGCTGTTCGACGGTTTCAATACCGCCAACGAAGTCGAGCGCACCAAGGGCGTTTCCAACTCGCGCGCGTACTACGCGCAAGGCACCGCCCAGGACCTGGCCCTGCGCACCATCGAGGTCTATCTCGAAGTGCTCAAGCGCCGCGAACTGGTGACCCTGGCCAAGAACAACCTGCAGGCGCATTTGCGCGTCAATGACCAGATCGGCCTGCGCACCCAGCGCGGCATCGGCAGCACCGCCGACTCCGATCAGTCGGTCGCCCGTAAGGCGCTGGCGCAGAACAACCTCGACACCGCCGAAGTCGATCTGGCGGATGCCGAATCGAACTTCTACGCCGTGGTCGGGCGCATGCCCGATGAACTGGAAGCGCCGGCTTCGACCCGTGGTGAATTGCCCACCAGCCTGCCCGAAGCCCAGCAGAGCATGGTCGAGAACAACCCGTATCTGAAATCCGCCCAGGCCGACGTGCAATCGGCCGAGAGTCAGTACGAAGTCGCCAAGTCGCCGTTCTACCCGCGCTTCGATGCCGAAGCGGCGGTCGGCGCCAACAACAACGTGCAGGGCGACGAGGGCCACGACAATGAATGGCGCGTCGGCGTGGTGATGAACTACAACCTGTTCCGTGGCGGCAGCGACAAGGCGCGACTGGCCTCCGATGCGCACCAGATCAACCAGGCCATGGACATCCGCAACAACGCCCTGCGCCAGCTCAACGAGAACATTCACCTGGCCTGGAACGCCATGGTCAACGCCAAGAAGCAGACCCCGACCGCCCGCGAATACGCCGAAACCACCAAGCGTGTACGCGCCGCGTATCAGGATCAGTTCGGCCTCGGCCAACGCACCCTGCTCGACCTGCTCGACAGTGAAAACGAGCTGTACAACGCCAATCGCCGCTACACGGAAATCCGCTACACCGAGGAGTTTTCGATGTACCGCGTGCTGGCGAACATGGGTCAGTTGCTGAGCAAGCAACGGGTGGTGCTGCCGGCCGACGCGATTGCCGCTGCCGAAGTGAAGAACGAGGCGCGCTTGCCCGAACTGAAGTAGTCCCGATGATGTAGCCAGGGAGCGATCAATATGACCAGCATGGAACCCGGTGTTTCCGGGGTCGATCCGCGGCTGAGCTTCGATGATCCGTTACTCGACGGTCTGTTGATCCTCTGCAAACTCCATGGCGCGACGGTCAGTCGCGCCAGTCTGAGTGCCGGGCTGCCCCTGGACAAACAACGCCTGAGCCTGGACCTGCTGCCCCGTGCGGCGGCCCGGGCCGGTTTGCAGGCGCGACTGCTGCGCCGCGACCTCAAGGACATTTCCCCGCTCAACCTGCCGGTGCTGTTGCTGTTGGGCAATGGCCGCACCGCCGTGCTGCGACGTTTTGCCGATGACGGCAAAGCCCTGATTCTGCCCAGTGAAGCCGATGGCGGCGAACAGTGGGTCAGCCACGAAGAGCTCACCGAACACTACACCGGCCAGGCCCTGTTCGCCCGGCCACGGCATGAACTGGAGGACCTGCGTTCACCGTTGGTGCCAAGGGTGCAAGCGTGGTTTCGCGACACCCTGAAGCTGTCGAAATGGCTCTACAGCGACGCGATCCTCGCCAGTTTCCTGATCAACCTGCTGGGCCTGATGGTGCCGCTGTTCGTCATGCAGACCTACGACCGCGTGGTGCCGAACCAGGCGACGTCGACCCTGTGGGTGCTGGCCATCGGACTGCTGATCGGCACCGGTTTCGAACTGGTGCTGCGGGTGGTGCGCGCTCACCTGCTGGACACCGCTGGCAAGAAGACCGACGTGATCCTTTCCGCGACTTTATTCGAACGCATCACCGGCATGGCGATGAAGGCCCGGCCGGCGACCATCGGCGGATTCGCCCAGAGCATTCATGACTTTCAGGGCCTGCGGGAGTTTCTCACCGCCGTGACCCTGACCAGCCTGATCGACCTGCCCTTCGTGGTGCTGATGCTGGTGGTGATCGGCCTGCTGGGCGGCTGGCTGGTGGTGATTCCGCTGCTGGCGTTTCCGATCACGATCGTGTTCGCGATGATCATTCAGGTTCGCCTGCGCGACACCGTGCAGAAAAGCCTGAGCCTCGGTGCCGAGCGTCAGGCATTGCTGATCGAAACCCTCGGCGGACTGGAAACCCTCAAGGCGTGCAGCGCCGAAAGCGAGCGCCAGCACAAGTGGGAAAGCACCCACGGCGCCCTCACCCGCCTCGACAGCCACGCACGCAACCTCTCGGCGCTGGCCACCAACGGCACGCTGTTCATCCAGCAGTTCTCGGGGATGGCGACCATCGTCGCCGGGGTTTACAGCATCATCGCCGGCAACCTGAGCGTCGGTGCGCTGGTAGCCAGTTACATGCTCGGCAGCCGCGTGCTCGCGCCACTGGGCCAGATCGCCGGGTTGATAACCCGCTACCAGCAAGCGCAACTGACGATGAAAAGTACCGACGCCCTGATGTCTTTGCCCCAGGAGCGCGACGGCAAACAACGGCCGCTGGAGCGCACGCAATTGCAAGGGGCGCTGGACGCCAATGCGGTGACCTTCCATTACAACGGCCAGAACGCCCCGGCCCTGAGCAACATCAGTTTCAGCGTCAAGCCCGGCGAGCGGATCGGCATCATCGGCCGCAGCGGTTCCGGCAAGAGCACCCTCGCACGGCTGGTCATGGGTTTCTACGAACCGGAAGAAGGCCAATTGCTGCTCGACGGCCTCGACCTGCGGCAACTGGATGTCGCCGACCTGCGCCAGCAGATCGGTTACGTCGCCCATGACCTGCCGCTACTGGCCGGCAGCCTGCGTGACAACCTGACCCTCGGCGCCCGTTATGTCAGCGATTCGCGGATGCTCGAAGTCGCCGAACTGACCGGCGTCACCGAGCTTGCCCGCCAGCACCCGCAAGGCTTCGACCGACCGGTGGGTGAACGTGGACAATTGCTTTCCGGCGGTCAACGCCAGGCAGTCCTGCTGGCCCGGGCGCTGTTGCTCGATCCGCCGATCATGCTGCTCGACGAACCCACCAGCGCCATGGACAACAGCAGCGAAGACGTCCTGCGCCAGAAGCTTCACGGCTGGGTGCAGGGCAAAACCTTGCTGCTGGTCACGCACCGCACCTCGATGCTGAGCCTGGTGGACCGGTTGCTGGTGCTGGACAACGGCCGGATCGTCGCCGACGGTCCGAAAGAAGCGGTCATCGATGCACTGCGCAAGGGCCGGGTCGGCTCGGCGGCGGTCTAGGAGTTGCCCATGTCTGCTTCCTCATCGTCAAAACAGCGCGGTTACTTCGACAGTTTCGGCAAAAGCGCCGAAGCCGAATTCATGCCGGAAACTGCCGGCGCTTCGTTGCAGGATTCGCCGCGCTGGTCGCGCATCACCGTGTGGCTGGCGGCGGCACTGCTGATCAGCGCGCTGGTCTGGGCCAAATTCGCGGTGCTCGAAGAAGTGACCATGGGCGAAGGCAAGGCGATTCCGTCGAGCAAGGTCCAGGTGATCCAGAACCTCGAGGGCGGGATCGTCACCGAGATCTTCGTGCGTGAAGGGCAAATGGTGAACAAGGGCGACACCCTGCTGCGCCTGGATGACACGCGGTTTCTGTCGAACAAGGGTGAGAGCGAGGCGGATCGCTATGCATTGATGGCCCAGGTCGAGCGACTATCCGCCGAGTCAGAAGGCCGGCCGATGAAACTCTCGGACGAAGTCGTCAGCAAGGCGCCACAAGTGGCCGAAGACGAACGTGCGCTGTACGACCAGCGTCAGCGGCGGCTGGCCAGCGAACAACGCACCCTCACCGAACAGTTGCGGCAGAAGACCCAGGAGCTGGCGGAGTTTCGCTCCAAGCAGGGTCAGTACAGTTCCAGCCTGGCGCTGCTCCAGCAAGAAATGAACATGTCATCGCCACTGGTAGGCACCGGGGCGGTGTCGCCAGTGGAGATCTTGCGACTCAAGCGCAGTGCGGTGGAAATTCGTGGCTCGTTGAACGCCACGACCCTGGCCATTCCCCGGGCCGAATCGGCGATCAACGAGATCAAGAGCAAGATCGACGAATCGGAACAGACCTTCCGCTCCGACGCGGCCAAGGACCTCAACCAGAAGCGCACCGACCTGTCGAAAATCACGGCGTCGAGCATCGCCATCGACGACCGCGTCAGCCGCACCACCGTGACCTCGCCGGTACACGGGGTGATCAAGCAGTTGAAGGTCAACACCATCGGCGGCGTGGTCCAGCCGGGCAGCGACATGGTGGAAATCGTGCCGCTGGAAGACAACCTGCTGATCGAAGCCAAGGTCCGTCCGCAGGACGTGGCGTTCCTGCATCCGGGCCAGAAAGCCATGGTCAAGTTCAGTGCCTACGACTACACGATCTACGGCGGACTCAGCGCCAAACTTGAGCTGATCGGTGCCGACACGATTACCGATGACAAGGGCAACAGCTTCTACCTGATCCAGGTGCGCACCGACAAAAACCATTTGGGCGGGGATGTGAAACCGCTGCTGATCATTCCGGGGATGGTTGCCACGGTGGACATCATCACCGGGGAGAAAAGCGTGCTGGATTACTTGCTCAAACCGGTGCTGAAGGCGCGCACCGAGGCGATGCGCGAACGCTAGCCTCATCTGATCGTTCCCACGCTCCGCGTGGGAACGATCAGTATCCGTGATTCTTTTGGAAAGTCTCCTCCCCCATCGCCGCAATCTGCCCTTCAATCAGCGCCTCAAACGGCTTGAGCAACGGATCGAAAGAGACCGGCGCTTCCAGGGTCTGCAACGCCTGAACGATCGCCTCGATGGTCGACAACGCCCCCGGCCCCGGTGCCTTGCGCAGCCGATACCGCGAAACCCCGCCCTCCGCCAGCGTCACCCGTGGCAACGCCGCCAACAGCGGATTCAGGTGCAGCATCTTGCGTGCCTTGCGCCACGTGCCGTCCGGCACCACCAACAACAGTGGTTCATCGGTCGCGGTGTAAGTCTGCATCGGCTGCGCATCCTCCGCCGGGAACAACAACCGCGCCCGATGCCCCGGCCGATTCAACAGCGCAGGCAAATCCTCGAACACCTCGCCGACAATCAGCTCGGCATTGTTCAAACCGAGCGCTGCCAGCCGTGCAGTGTTGAGCGCGTGATTGACCTCGCTCGGGTGCTGCAACAGCAACACCCGAGTTCGGCTGTCGAGGCTCGGGATCAGCGGACACAGGCAGTGGGTTTGTGGGCGCAGGCAGCGCGGGCATTGAGGTCTGGACATACTTCTTGTTCCTGAAAGCTAGGCCTGATTGAGCTGCGCTTTGAGCAGATCGCGAAAGGTCTGGATCAGCGGCTCGCGGCTGCGGCCACGGCGCATGATCATGGAAAACGGCGCCTGATAACCGAAGGTCGCCGACAGCAGCACCCGCAAATCACCCTTGTCGGCCCAGGCCTGAGCGTAGTGCTCCGGCAGATAACCGATGTAGGCACCGGACAGCACCAGAATCAGCTGCGCCTCCATACTTTCCACGGTCGCGGCGCTGTGTTTGAAACCGTGACGGGCCAGCTCCGCCTGGCTCCAGTAGCCGCGCCCGACCATGCGTTGCTGGGTGATGACCTGCTCGGGAATCCGCCGCTCGTTGAACAACGGGTGACGATTACTGCAATACAGCCAGTGCTGTTCGCGGTACAGCGGCATGTACACCAGACCGCTCATGCGCGTGGAGAACGCACCGATGGCCAGGTCGAGGCGGTTGTCCTGTACGCCGAGTTGCAATTCGTAGGGGCTCATCACCGACAGGTGCAAATGCACCGCCGGGTGTTCCTGGCTGTAGGCGCCGATGGCTTCGGCGAACGGCAGGGCCTTGTCACTGACGGTGGAGTCGATCACCCCGAGGTTGAGCGTACCGCGCAGTTCACCCTTGAGCGCCGCGGCGTATTGCTCGAAACCTTCGAGTTCGGCCAGCAGACGCAGGGTTTCCTGATGGAACAGCTCGCCTTTGCTGGTCAGGCTGAAACCACCGCGCCCGCGATGGCAAAGCACCAGACCGAGCGCGGCTTCGAGCTGGCTCATGTAGGTGCTGATCGCCGAGGTCGACAGGTTGAGTTCCTGCTGCGCATTGGCAAAACCCTGATGGCGCACGACGCTGACGAAGATGCGCAAAAGTTTCAGGTCGGGTAAAGCGTTGGCCATGTCTACTCCAAGGATCGTTCCCACGCTCTGCGTGGGAATGCCGCCCGTGACGCTCTGCGTCACCTGCGATTACGGCTGGACGCGGAGCGTCCGTGGATGCATTCCCACGCAGAGCGTGGGAACGAGCACGTAGGGGGGAAGTCTGGCATTAGTTTAGAAAAATCTGAACTAAGTATTTGCCCGTAGCGATTCTTTCGCCTCACTACATTTCGCAGAATCGGCCCCACAGCGGTGCCCGTGACCTTGCGAATGCGGCGCGCCGACATAAATAAAACAAAGACGATGAGGCCCTACCCGTGGACAAGATTCTTCACCAACCACTGGGCGGCAACGAAATGCCGCGCTTCGGCGGCATCGCCACCATGCTCCGACTCCCCCATGTACCGACCGCTGCCGGCCTGGACGCTGCCTTCGTTGGCGTCCCACTGGACATCGGTACTTCGCTGCGCCCCGGCACCCGCTTCGGGCCACGCGACATCCGCACCGAATCGGTGATGATCCGCCCGTACAACATGGCCACCGGCGCTGCGCCGTTCGACTCGCTGTCGGTTGCCGACATCGGTGACGTGGCGATCAACACCTTCAACCTGCTCGATGCCGTGCGCATCATCGAAGAAGCCTACGACAACATCCTCGAGCACAACGTCATCCCGATGACCCTGGGTGGCGACCACACCATCACCCTGCCGATCCTGCGTGCCATTCACAAGAAGCACGGCAAGGTCGGTCTGGTGCACATCGACGCTCACGCTGACGTGAACGATCACATGTTCGGCGAGAAGATCGCCCACGGCACGACCTTCCGTCGCGCCGTCGAAGAAGGCCTTCTGGACTGCGACCGCGTGGTGCAGATTGGTCTGCGTGCGCAGGGTTACACCGCTGACGACTTCAACTGGAGCCGCGATCAGGGCTTCCGCGTTGTTCAAGCCGAAGAGTGCTGGCACAAGTCGCTGGCACCGCTGATGGCCGAAGTGCGCGAGAAAGTCGGTGGCGGCCCGGTGTACCTGAGCTTCGACATCGACGGCATCGACCCGGCCTGGGCGCCTGGCACTGGCACCCCGGAAATCGGTGGTCTGACGACCATTCAGGCGATTGAAATCGTTCGCGGCTGCCAGGGCCTCGACCTGATCGGTTGCGATCTGGTAGAAGTCTCGCCCGCTTATGACACCACCGGCAACACCTCGCTGCTGGCCGCCAACCTGCTGTACGAAATGCTCTGCGTACTGCCGGGCGTCGTCCACCGCTGAGGGTCGGGTCATGAACGAACGCGATCAGGTTCTGAAAGCGGCCGCCGATCTGGTGTCCGCCTTCGCCCGCAACGATCGCGAAGCCTACTTCGGCGCGTTCAGCGCCGATGCGAGCTTCGTGTTCTACACCCTCGAACAGCCCCTGCTGTCGCGCGATGCCTATCAGGCGTTGTGGGACAGCTGGCGCGCCGAGGATGGCTTCGAGGTGCTGTCCTGCATCTCGAGCAACGCCTTCGTCAGCCTGCAGGGTGACGTGGCGATTTTCATCCATGACGTGGCCACCGAGCTGCGCATGCAAGGGGAGCAACACTTCAGCCAGGAGCGCGAGACGATTGTTTTCAGGAAACAAGCGTCGAGCCTAGAACAACAAGGCCATTGGCTGGCCTGCCACGAACATTTGTCCGCAATGCCGGAAGGGCTGCCATCCCCTTAGCCAAGACAGGTGACGCTCACGCACGATGAGCGCGCCTTTATGATCGGAGCAGATCATGAATAACAACAACAAAGACCAAAGCCTTACGCAGATTGAAACCCACGGGGTCGAACAGATCCCGGACAACGAACGCACCGCCGGTCCCGTGGATTTGTTCCGCATGATCTTTGGCGGCGCGAATACCTTTGCCACCGCCGTGCTCGGCAGTTTCCCGGTGCTGTTCGGCCTGTCCTTTCAGGCGGGCGTCTGGGCGATTGTCTCGGGTGTGCTGCTCGGTTCGCTGATCCTCGCACCGATGGGCCTGTTCGGCCCGATCAATGGCACCAACAATGCGGTGTCGTCCGGTGCGCACTTCGGCGTGCACGGGCGGATCGTCGGTTCGTTCCTCTCGCTGTTGACCGCCATCGCCTTCTTCTCGCTCTCGGTGTGGAGTTCGGGGGATGCGTTGATTGGTGGTGCGAAACGCCTGATCGGCCTGCCGGAAACCGACCTGACTCTGGGCCTGGCCTACGGTCTGTTCGCGATTCTGGTGCTGACCGTATGCATCTACGGCTTCCGCTTCCTGTTGTGGGTGAACAAGGTGGCGGTGTGGAGCGCGAGCCTGCTGTTCCTGCTGGGCATCTTCGCTTTCGCCGGTCCTTTCGATTCGCACTACGCCGGCACCGTCAGTCTCGGCCAGCCAGGCTTCTGGGCAGCCTTCATCGGCGCCGCGCTGGTGGCGATGAGCAACCCGATTTCCTTCGGCGCGTTCCTCGGCGACTGGGCCCGCTATATCCCGCGTGAAACCTCGCGTCAGCGGATCATGGCAGCGGTGATTTTCTCGCAGATCGCCACGTTCATTCCGTTCCTGTTCGGCCTGACCACCGCGACCATCGTGGCGATCCAGGCACCGGACTACATCGCGGCCAACAACTACGTCGGCGGCCTGCTGGCGGTATCGCCGAGCTGGTTCTTCCTGCCGGTGTGCCTGATTGCGGTGATCGGCGGCATGTCCACCGGCACCACGTCGCTGTATGGCACCGGGCTGGACATGTCCAGCGTGTTCCCGCGTCTGCTGTCGCGGGTCAAGGCGACGTTGCTGATCGGCGTGCTGTCGATTGCCTTCATCTTCATCGGGCGCTTCGCGGCAAACCTGGTGCAGAGCGTGTCGACCTTCGCCGTGCTGATCATCACCTGCACCACCCCATGGATGGTGATCATGATCATCGGCCTGGTGGTGCGTCGCGGCTTCTACTGCCCGGACGATCTGCAAGTGTTCACGCGCGGCGAGCAAGGCGGACGCTACTGGTTCAGCCACGGCTGGAACTGGCGCGGCCTGGGCGCGTGGATCCCGAGCGCGGCGGTCGGCCTGTGCTTCGTCAACCTGCCGGGGCAGTTCGTCGGCCCGCTGGGTGAACTGGCCGGCGGCATCGACATCAGCCTGCTGGTGACCCTCGGTCTGGCCTCGGTGATGTACCTGATGCTGCTGAGCCTGTTCCCGGAACCGGCGCTGGTCTACGGCCCGAAGGATCCCCGGAGCAAAGGCGCGCATGCGCCGGCTGAAGCGGCGCTGCGTCAGGCTGCCTGAATAAACGAATCGCCTGTGGGGGTCAGCCTTCCCCCACAGAGTTCCACCCCATAAAAAAGACAATCGGAGACACGCCATCATGGCTTTGGATTTATTCGTCGTCCTCATTTACGCCGCCGGCATGCTCTTGCTCGGCTACTTCGGCATGCGCAAGGCCAAGACCAACGAGGACTTCCTGGTTGCCGGGCGTAACCTCGGCCCGAGCCTGTACATGGGCACCATGGCTGCGACCGTTCTCGGTGGCGCGTCCACCGTCGGCACCGTCCGCCTGGGCTATGTGCACGGCATCTCCGGTTTCTGGCTGTGCGCGGCACTGGGTTGCGGCATCGTGGCGCTGAACCTGTTCCTGGCCAAGCCGCTGCTGAAACTGAAGATCTACACCGTTACCCAGGTGCTGGAAAAACGCTACAACCCGATGGCCCGCTCGGCGAGCGCGGCGATCATGCTGGCCTACGCGCTGATGATCGGCGTGACCTCGATCCTCGCCATCGGCACCGTGCTGCAAGTGCTGTTCGGCCTGCCGTTCTGGATCTCGGTACTGCTCGGCGGTGGCGTGGTGGTGGTGTACTCGGCTATCGGCGGCATGTGGTCGCTGACCCTGACCGACATCGTCCAGTTCATCATCAAGACCGTCGGCCTGATGTTCATCCTCCTGCCAATCTGCCTGTACCGCGTCGGCGGCTGGGACGAGCTGGTGCTGAAACTGCCCGCCACCGCCTTCAGCTTCACCACCATCGGCTGGGACACGATCATCACCTACTTCATGATCTACTTCTTCGGCATCCTGATCGGTCAGGACATCTGGCAACGGGTGTTCACCGTCAAGACCGCCAAAGTCGCTCAGTACGCCGGTAGCATCGCGGGTATCTACTGCATTCTCTACGGCCTGGCCTGTGCCCTGATCGGCATGGCGGCGCACGTGCTGATCCCGGATCTGGACAACGTCAACAACGCCTTCGCCGCGATCGTCAAACTGTCGCTGCCGGACGGTATCCGTGGTCTGGTGATCGCTGCCGCCCTGGCCGCGATGATGTCCACCGCCAGCGCCGGCCTGCTCGCCGCCGCCACCACCCTGACCGAAGACCTGCTGCCGAAACTGCGTGGCGGCAAACAGTCGAGCCTGGGCATCAACCGCCTCTTCACTCTGCTGACCGGTGTCGTGGTGCTGGGTATCGCTCTGGTGGTCAACGACGTGATCAGCGCCCTGACCCTGGCCTACAACCTGCTGGTGGGCGGCATGCTGATCCCGCTGATCGGTGCAATCTTCTGGAAGCGCGCCACCACCGCCGGCGCCATCGCCAGCATGGGCACTGGTTTTGCCACCGCCCTGCTGTTCATGGTCAAGGACGGTCTGGACGCCAACACCCCGATCTACTACAGCCTGGCTGTGGGTCTGGTGAGTTTCGTGGTGGTCAGCCTGATGTCCCGCCGCCCAAACGTGGTGGCCAGCGCGATCTAAGCTGGAACATAACGACTTGATGCTTTCTTCGACGGGTGTGGCGTCGGTTGCCACACCCGTTTTTTTTCGTCTGGAGAAAATGCTTTATGAAGATTGTTTCTCGCGATCAGTGGTTCGAAGTGCAGCACCTGAGCGACGGCATTCGCCTGATTCACGAGCCGTACATCCGTCCCTTCTACCGCTGCAACCTCTGGCATGTTCAGGGGCGTGACAAGGATCTGCTGCTCGACAGCGGTTCCGGGCTGGTCAGCCTGCGCGAACAACTGCCGTGGCTGACCGAGCGGCCGCTGGTGGCGGTAGCCAGTCATTGCCACTTCGACCACATTGCCGGGCATCACGAATTCACCGAACGACTGGTGCATCCGGCCGAAGCGGACATTCTGGCGGCGCCGGATGGCGAGAATGACTTGAGCCGTGCCTTCGTCGGCGACGACATGTTCGAAGCGCACCCGGATTGCCCGCTGTGCTACGCCGAATACCGGGTCAAGGCTGCGCCGGCCACCGGATTTGTCGAGGACGGCGATGTGCTGGACCTGGGCAATCGCACGCTGCAAGTGCTGCACACACCGGGGCATTCGCCGGGCGGGATCAGCCTCTACGAAGCGGCCAGCGAAACCCTGTTCAGCGGCGACATCATCTACGACGGGCCGTTGATTGAAGATGCCTACCACTCGGATCTCGAGGATTACGCCACCAGCCTGCAGCGTTTGCAGGCTCTGAAGATCCGCACCGTGCATGGCGGGCATTTCGGCAGTTTTTCAGGGGAGCATCTGCGCTCGATGATTGACGAATGGTTGCGCCGGCACGCCTGAGGCCTGCTGTACTCCAGTCAGACCCACCACTTTTGAAAATCTGCCATGAGAAGAGCTGCCGTGCGTGCCGCCGTGCACAGGTTCATCAAGCGTCTGCTGGAAAACCGCGAATTCAATGACCGCACCAGCCTGGCGGAGCTGGGTCTGGAGAAGGCGGATATCGAGGATCTGATCTTCCATCTGGAAGATGAATTCGGACTGACGGCATTCACCGCCGAGGAAGATCACATGCTCAAGACCGCGAAAACCGCGAACGACTTGAGCCGGTTTCTGATCGAGATCGGGCGACACTGAAAAGCAAAAGATCGCAGTCTTCGTCAGCGCCTGCACATTTTCATGCAGGCGCTGACGAAGACTGCGATCTCTCTATCTTCGAATCCTTGTTATTCAGATCGGGGCATTAGCGCCGACGCTGCTGACGCCGACGCTGTTCGTCATCAGTGCGAATCGGGACCGGTTGCAGAGGCGGTTCGATCAAGCCGAGGGCAACACCCAAATCGTGCAGCCAGTTTTGAATTTTCTCTTTCATCGTCATGCCCCCTTCAGGGTGGTGCTGAGCGTCCGGAATTCTGAGGCCGCTTCGCACTGATAATAGTCCGAAGTCCTACGCAATGCTCGGTGAAATCCGCAATGATCTGTTACCAGATTGATCAGAATCCCTGACCGATCGCTCAAGCGATTTCCCGGGTGTCTTCGCCAGCCACGGGATAGAGCGCCTGCTGCTGTTCAATCCACGCATTGAGATTGGCGCCGACCATGCCCCGGCGCCACATGAGCCAGGTTGTCGCACTGGCAAACGGCTCGGCCAGCGGATGCACCGCGACACTTTCGCGCCCCGGCAGGCTGGCGAGCATCGACTCCGACATCAGCGCCACACCGCTGCCGGCAATCACGCAAGCCAGCATCCCTTGGTAGGACTCGATCTCCATCGCCCGGCCCATCGCCGCGTGATAATGCGCGAACCACGACTCCAGCCGCGCACGGTAGGCGCAGCCATGGCGAAAGGTGAACACCGCCCGCCCCTCGACATCCTTGGCACTGCGTACCGGCGGGTGATCCGGCTCGCTGATCAGCACCAGCCGTTCATTGCACAGCGGCACACCGTCGATCCCGGCCAGTTGCGGCGGGCCATCCACCAGCGCCGCATCGAGGCGCCCGGTGAGCAGGCCTTCCAGCAATTCGCCACTGGGCCCGGACTGCACCTGCAGATTCACCGCCGGATATCGCTTGTGATACCGCGCCAACAGCGCCGGCAAATGAATCGCGGCGGTGCTGTACAGAGTGCCGAGCACGAAATCTCCCGCCGGTTGCCCGCCCATCACCGCCGCACTGGCCTGATCGCGCAGGGCGAACAGTTTGCCGGTGTAGTCCAGCAGGACTTTTCCCGCGGGCGACAACTGCAAACGCTGACGCTCGCGGACGAACAGTTCGACGCCCAATTGCTCTTCGAGCTGTTTGAGCCGGGTCGACAGGTTCGACGGCACACGGTGCAGGCGTTCGGCGGCGCGAGTGATCGAGCCCTCCTCCGCCACGGCCTGGAAGATCCGCAATTGGCTGAACTCCACAACCATTCTCCTGAACTGAACAAGTTACTCACTATTATTCAATTTTAAAGAAAGTCAATCAGTCCTAGCCTGACGGTCATTGAACCTCCAACGGAATCCAGACCATGTCGCCGCTGATTCGCTTATCCGCCAGTTTCATTGCCCTGATGATGGCCATGGGCATCGGGCGTTTCGCCCTTACACCGCAACTTCCCCACCTGATCAGCGAAGGGCAGATCGACCTGACCGCCGCCGGTCTGATTGCGGCAGCCAACTACCTCGGCTATCTGCTCGGTGCCATAGACGCGATGTTTTCCCGACGACCCGATCAAGTGCAACGGCGTCTGCACGGTGGCTTGTGGTTATGCGTGCTGCTGACGCTGGCGTCGTTCTGGGCCAATGGTTTCTGGTCGCATCTGCTGCTGCGCTTCGGCACTGGCGTGGCGAGCGCGTGGGTGCTGGTGATGATCACCGCACTGAGTCAACCGCTGGCTGCGGCGGCGGGTCGTCCGAGATTGGGAGCGCTGGTATTTGCCGGACCGGGTCTTGGGATTTTTCTGACGGGGTTGCTGGCGCTGTTCTCACATCTGGCGCAGCAGACTTCCGCCACCCTGTGGCTGATCTATGCCGCCGTGGCACTGATGATGTTGCTGGGAATCGTGCGGATCCTGCCGCAACCGGGCGTCGGCGCAACCGTCACACCTTCCGCCGTCAATCATTCGAATCGCGGCATTGCGCGGTTGGCGGTGGTGTATGCCTTGTACGGCGTGGGCTACATCATCCCGGCCACGTTCCTGTCGCAGATGGCCAACGCGCAGTTTCACGGGCAATGGCAGGCCGATCTGTTCTGGCCATGCTTCGGCCTTGGCGCCGCAATCGGTGTGTTGCTGGTGAGTTTGCGTCGGCATGATCCGGACACCACCCGTCACTGGTTGATGGCGACGTTGTGGCTGCAGGCCGCCGGGGTGTTTGCCTGCCTGTTGGGCAGCGGCCTCGGTCTGGCTTTGGGCGTGATCCTGTGCGGCACGCCGTTCCTGGCCTGCATGCAACTGGTGATGCAACGCTCCCGGGAAATGGCGCCCCACGCCACCCAGCGCAACGCCGGTCTGCTGACCGCGTGCTTCGCCGTCGGTCAGCTCAGCGGGCCGCTGCTGGCGGCGGTCAGCAGCCACTTCAGCGGCGGCCTGCAACCGGCGCTGGTGATCGCCGGCAGCGGGCTGCTGATTGCCGGTGGCCTGGCGTGGAAACCGCTTACGACTGGCCGAGCGCTTTGCGCAAACGCCGACGCACCCACTGTTCCGCGCTGACGAAGGTGATGCCGAGCAACACCAGCACGGCACCGATGATGAAGTTCATGCTCAGCTTTTCACCGAGCAACACCACGCCGAACGTGACGCCGAACAACGGCGTCATGAAGGAAAACACCGCCAGATTGGCCGCCAGATAGCGGCGCAGCAGCCAGAACCAGGTCAGGTAACTGAAGAACGACACCACCAGGCCCTGGAACAGCACGCTGCCCACCGCCACGACGGTCAGGCTGACGTGGGTGATCTGGCCGCTGAGCAGTGCGATCAACAGCAGGCCGATGAAGCCGACAATCAGTTGGTAAAAAAGCGTCAACGTCACCGGCGCTTCCGACAGGCGCGAGGCGCGCACCACCACGGTGGTCGCGCCCCAACTGGCCCCGGCCAGCACGCCGAGGGCATCGCCCAACAGCATGCGGTGATCGAGGTTGTCCCACGACACGCCGCCGGCAAACGCCACAGCGATCCCGACGAACGCCATGAAAATCCCCAGCCATTGCACCGGTCGCAGACGCTCGCTGGGCAACAGGAAATGCACACCCAGCGCGGTGAAGATCGGTGCGGTGTAAAGGAACACCGACATGTGCGCGGCCGTGGTCAACTGCAAGCCTTCGGAGATAAACAGGAACTCCAGACCGAACAAGGCACCGGCCAGCAAGCCGCCGCGCCATGTAGCACCGACCTGATCCCAGCCGCCCTTCCAGCAGATGAGCAGTCCTACCAGCAACGCAGAAATCCCCGACCGCCCCGCCGCCTGCATCACCGGCGCGATATCGGTCGCCGCCCACTTGATCATCACCTGCTGCACGCCCCAGATCAGGCACAGGCCGACCATCACTTGCAGCGCAAACCCGTCGGCACTGCGCCGACTGACGCTCACCGCAACACCTCGAACACACACAACATGGCAGTTTTTCCAAAGGTCAAAACAAAGCCCCGGCTCTTCGTCCGGGGCGAAAAATGATGAGTGGATTATTAACCAGTCAGCCAGAAAAAGCCGTCTGGAAGAGACATTTCATGCTCCTCAAACGTCAGCGGTGAATGGCTGATCTGCCAAACCGGCTGGCCACGACAAATCCGACCGAACAGGCCAGCGCCGTGGCAAACGTCCCCCATGCCCAATCCATCAATGTCACCTGCACCGACCAGCCGCGCAACGTCGCCCAATTGGTCAGGTCATAAGTGCCATAAGCGACCAGCCCGAGCAGCGCGCCCATGCGGGCGGCTCGCTGCCAGCTCACTGCCGGCAACACCACAAACGCCACACAGCCGAAAACGTACAGGCAATAAAAAACCGCTGCTGGCACCAGCAACGGTTTTTCGAGCATCAGCGAACCGAGCAGTTCGCGATAGGTCGGCGCCATCAGCACGCCGAGCCAGACGCCGTCGAGCAGAAGAAACGTCAGCAGCGTGGCGACGTAGGCAATCAACGTTTTTTTCATCTGCCCGACCTCAAGTGAGCCCATGCAACATGGGCCACGTCAGGCTCAGGTTAGTTCAATGCGATCGGCATGAATGACGATCTTGCCTTCCTTGTACAACGAACCGATGGCCTTCTTGAAGTTGCCCTTGCTGACACCGAACAGGCTGCTGATCAGCGCCGGGTCGCTCTTGTCGCTGACGGCCAGGGTGCCATCGTTCTCGCGCAACTTGGCGAGGATCTTCGAACTCAGGCTGCTGGCCGCTTCCTGCCCCACCGGTTGCAGGCTCAGGCTGATCTTGCCGTCGGCACGCACTTCCTTGATGAAACCTTTCTCGCGCATGCCGGAACGCATGAACTTGAAGATTTCGTTCTTGTGAATCAAACCCCAGTGCTTGTTGTTGATGACGGCCTTGAAACCCATGTCGGTGGATTCGGCCACCAGCAGATCAACTTCCTGGCCCACGCTGTAGTTGGCCGGGGTCTTGTCGAGGTAGCGATCAAGACGCGCGGTGGCGGTGATGCGGCGGGTGTGTTTGTCGAGGTAGACATGCACCACGCAGTACTCGCCGGCGGTCATCTGGCGTTTTTCTTCGGAGTAAGGCAGCAGCAGATCCTTCGGCAGGCCCCAATCGAGGAACACACCGATGCTGTTGACTTCAACAACTTTCAAACTGGCAAATTCACCGACCTGAACTTTTGGTTTTTCAGTGGTGGCAATAAGTTTGTCATCGCTGTCCAGATAAATGAAAACATTGAGCCAGTCTTCATCTTCGCTGGGAATATCTTTAGGGATATAACGGTTGGGCAAAAGAATTTCGCCGTCGGCACCGCCGTCCAGATATAAACCGAAGTTAGTGTGTTTAACCACTTGCAAACTGTTGTAGCGCCCGACTAAAGCCATTTCCAATACCCTCATTGCGTGGGCGGCATTCTACCCGGTTTTGCCGGGTTCGTTGGCCGGCAGATCCTCCCGCCGACGGAAATTTGCGCGAAGCCTTGATTTTCCTTGGTTTGCCGCCGAGCGGGCGCCACTCGTCAGACTACCTGGAGGACTCCCCGGCGCGCCGCCCCCTCGAAAAAGCCACCGATCCCGATAAATGTTGTTATTTAAAACAGCAGGTTAGCGGGATATTTCGAATAATTAATCGAGAATAATCCACCCGCACGCTGGGTTATTCCGGGGGATATTTACCAAGCAATTGTCAAGTTATTCCTGTACGATGCCTGGCCGAGTTACTTTTCTACAGGTTAATGGCCGCCATGCGTGTAAAAGCATCCACCAGCAAAGCAAAGCCAGCTCCAGCCGTTGAAACCAGCGAATCGATCAACGATCAGATCGCGGCATTCCTCAAGTCCGGCGGCGAAATCCAGCAAATTGCCAAGGGCGTCAGCGGCCAGACGTTCGGCCCGTCCAAGCAGATCAGCCTGGGCAAGAAGTAACACCCCGCAACACACCAGTCCCAAGGCGCTTTGAGCTTCGAAGCGTCTGGACCGGAACCCTCGCAAGACCTCTCTCGCGTTTAATCAAACCGACAAAACAACAGAAATCGACGAACGGCCCTCGATGCCGATCATTCGCCGGTATCCTTGCACGCGTCTGGATCAAGCGTTTCAGCAGTCTTTATCGCACTGCGCTCGCTGTTCAAGGAGTGACGCATGCTCAAACCCCTCTGTTTATTTCTTGCAGGCCTGCTGGCGAGCCCGATGACGCACGCGCAGATTTTCCAGCGTGAACTCGGCGACTTCGACCTCAAGCTCGGCACCACGCCCAGCCGCAGCATGGCCCAGGGACTGGTCAAACCTTCTGCCGCCGGCTCGTTCCACGGTGGCCTCGATCTGAGCCACGACAGCGGCCTCTACGTCGGCCAGTACGCGCCGAGCATGGGACTGACGCCGGGCAAGAATCTGGAGATCGATTCCTACGTCGGCTTTAAACAACCCTTCGATCAAACCCTCGGCTACGAAGTCGGGATGATCCATTACAGCTATCCCAAGGTCGACACCCTCGACAGCCAGGAATTGTTCGGCGGCCTGACCCTGCTCGGCAGCCGTTTCGGCATCGCACTGAGCAACGATCCGGACAAACAGAACAACACCTTGTTTGCCGATCTGCGCGGCAACCAGCCGTTCGGCATCGGGATCAGCATGAAATACACCACCCATCAGCTCAATACACCGGTCTCGGTGGACGGCGGGTATGTCAGCAGTTTTACCGACTGGTCGGTGAAATTTTCCCGCCCGGTGATGGGCGTCGACCTCGACCTGATCTACAGCAACTCCAGCCTCAGCGGCAGCGATTGCTCTGCCTATTCCGGGCACAACAGCCAGTGCGACGGGCTGGTCACGCTAAAGGCCGAACGTGCGTTCTATTGATTGGCTGAACTGCCGGGCTCATCCTGCGTTCACATAAGCATCAGACTTCGAAGCCAGGCTCACGCAAGGATTCGCCCATGTCTCGCTGGTTCAAACAGATTGCCGCCCTGCTGGCTTTCACCCTCGCCCTCGGCGCCTGCAGCCGTGTAGGCCTCGCCTATCGCAATCTCGACGTGATCATTCCGTGGACGCTCAGCGACTACCTGGACATGAACGGCGAGCAGAAAGGCTGGTTCAACGAACGCCTCAAGGAACACCTGAGCTGGCACTGCAGCACGCAGTTGCCGGGTTATCTGGACTGGCTCGATCGCCTGCAAACCATGGTCGAGACCAATCAGGTCACCGACGCCGCGCTCCAGGCCCGCACCTTGGAGGCCAAGCAGGCGATTGCCGAGACCGCACGTGAGATCACCCCGTCGGCCATTGAGTTGCTGCAAGGACTGGATGACAAACAGGTCGCGGAAATGAACGACGCGTTTGCCAAGGATCTGCGCAAACGCCAACAGGAATATGTGAAGCCACCTCTGGCCCAGGAGATTGCCGAACGCGGCGCACGCATGGACAAACGCCTCAACGACTGGCTCGGGCCGCTGAGTCCCACACAAGAACAACGCGTGATGGCGTGGTCGACAGCATTGGGCGACCAGAACACTCAATGGATCGCCAACCGCGCGCACTGGCAACAGCAGTTCAGTGCAGCCGTCGCCCAGCGTAAAAGTCCGGAATTCCCACAGCGGATCGAGACGCTTCTGGTCTATCGCGAGCGTTTATGGACAGCGGATTACCGCAAGGCTTACGCCGACACCGAAGCCCAGGCGCGCTCGCTGGCGGTGGATCTGATGGCTGAAAGCACACCGCAACAACGCCAGCGCTTGTTGAAGAAAATCGAAGGGGTGCGCAAGGACTTCAATGATTTGAAGTGTTTGAAGGCCGCTAAACAGAATTAGAAAACCACAAGATCGCACCCTTCGGTAGCTCCTGCAGAATTTGCGGAGCTACCGAGGGCTGCGATCTTTTGCTTTCCTGGATTCAGGCAATCTGCGCCTTGGACGCCACCCGATCAAACGTCGCCTCATCCAGCGCATCCTGCTGCTCATCCAGCACCTGACGCGGATGATCATTACCGGGAATGCTGCTGTCGATCAGGCTCAACAGACTTGAACCGCGCGGGGTCAGGCTGAAGTTGTTGCCAGTGCTGCCCTCATCCTCCCCACGGGGCCCGATGTAACCGCGCAGCAGCAACAGTTGCTCATATTGGCAGGCGATGGTTTTCAGATGATCCAGATTCTCGATCGGCTCGCCCGCCGCCGCTTTTTCCGCCGCATAGTCTTCTGCGTAAGAGCGCGGTGCGAAGCTGTGGCCCGCGCCGTTCTGTACTTCATGCAGCAGGCGTTCAATCAAATCCCAGTTATAAGTCGTCATCCTGATTCAACCTCCGGTGCGCGTGATTAATGGCGCCTTCAAAGGTTGTGACCCGACCGGACAAGAGCCGTTCAGCTTCATTTACCGCCCCGGCCGACCGGCGGTCTGTCGATTTCCGACAGCGGCGAGCGACTAGTCTGAGACAGACGGTTTCAACCCCCGCAGGAGAAATCATCATGAACGTTGAGAATCATCCGGTGGTGTCGCGCGAAGAATGGCTCGCCGCCCGCAAGCAGCATCTGGCCGATGAAAAGGCCTTCACCAAAGAACGCGACCGCCTAAGCGCCAAACGTCGCGCTCTGCCTTGGGTGAGGGTCGACAAGGACTACCGCTTCATGGGACCGAACGGCGAATTGAAACTGGCTGACCTGTTCGGCCAAAACAGCCAACTCGTCGTTTATCACTTCATGTTTGCCAAAGGCTGGGAGGAAGGCTGTCCGGGCTGCTCGTTCCTCAGCGACCACATCGACGGCGCCAATCAACACCTGGCCCATCACGACATTGCGCTGGTGGCGGTGTCCCATGCGCCATTCGCCGAATTCCAGGCCTTCAGGCGGCGGATGGGCTGGAAATTCGACTGGGTGTCGTCGGACGGCTCCGATTTCAACTACGACTTCGGCGTTTGCGCCCACGCTGATGATGCCGAAGCCGGAAAGGCTACATACAACTACGAAAAGACTGACAGTGGCGAAGAGGAAATGCCGGGGCTGAGCGTGTTCTATCGCGCCAGCAACGGCGAGATTTTCCACACCTACTCGACCTACGCTCGAGGCCTGGACATGCTGGTCGGTGCCTACAACTACCTCGATCTCACGCCAAAAGGCAGGAACGAGGACGAGATCATGGAGTGGGTGCGGTATCACGATCGGTATGACGGAGAACAAAAATCCAGTTGCTGTCACGGGGACTGAGCCAGCAAAGATCCTGAACTTTTCATTGGCCACAGCCCTCAACCGGTTAACCCGCCTTAACCGGATCTGAGGCCTGCCGCCATGAAAACCCTGCTCAAACTCACACTCGCCGCCACGCTCGCCTGCGCCCTGCCCGTCTGGGCCTGCACCCCGGAAGAAGCCACCGTCAAGCGCGAGCAACTGGCCAGGGAAGTCGCCAAGCTCACCGAGCAAAACCCGACCAAGGCCAAGGAAATCAACGCCGAGTTGCAGAAGATGGACCTGGGCACGGCAGCCGCCGACCTGCCAGACAAATGCCAGTTGATCGATCAGCGGCTGAAGGAACTGGATTCGGCCGAGAAGAAAACCGAGGGCTGACATCTCGCTCAACGCCGCAGGCTTCGGCATCAACCGCTCGGGATCGATGCCAAAGCCCGCGTCCTTTCGTCTGGATTTTTGCACTAATGCATTTTTTGTATTTGCATCAATGCATATTCAGACCTAGGGTTACCTCGAGCCTGATCGGAACCGGCCATCGGAGATGGCAACCCATTCACCACCGATCGCTCGCAATATCCACACGTTGGACGTTTGTTTTCATTCATGGAGGATTGAAAAATGTTAACCACTGAAACAACGCAATTCACCGGCAACACCCTGCCCGGGTGCCTGACCGGCCATCTGCTCGATGCGCAACTGGTCGAGGTCGAAGCGGCCCCACAGGCCAAGGCCCTGGCCGCCTCGAGTCTCAACTTCACGATGCAGCAACAGACCCAGACCAACTGGTGCTGGGCCGCGGTTTCCGCTTCGGTCGGCAACTATTACGGCACCGGGTCCTGGACCCAGTGCGGCGTTGCCAGCACCCAACTGAACCGCAACTGCTGCAGCCAGCCGGGGCCGTGCAACGTCTACGGCTATCTGGATTCGGCCCTGCAAACCACCCGCAGCTACAACGGGATGAATCAGGGTTCATTGCAGATGTCGGCCATCCAGAACCAGATCAACATGGGCCGGCCTGTCGGTCTGCGTTGCGCCTGGTACGGCGGCGGTGCGCACTTCCTGACGATCTACGGCACCAACGGCAACTACGTGCTGGTCGCGGATTCGATCTACGGCTATTCGACCCGCGCGCTGAACTCGTTCCCCGGTTCCTACAACGGTGGCGGCAACTGGACTCACACTTACTTCACGGCGAAAAACTAGGAGGGCGACATCATGCAACTGACTTATCCAAAGGCGCCTTCCAACGGCGTACAGACCTTGCGTCCGGTGTTGCAAGCCGCGCTGCAAACCCAGGGCTTTGGCATCAATCACCAGTTCGCCAGTGCTGCACCGGCGAAAATCAGCCTCAGCGAAGCCTATCGCGGCTACTCGCTCAGTCTGGAGGATCTGAGCCAGGGCAAAGGCCTGAAGGACGCCCGGCTCGGCGACTGGCATTACCTGGTGTTTGCCGACGGTGTGTCGATTGCCGATGCGCAATTGGCCGAAGTCCGTGGTCACGTCGAGTTCGCCTCGTTGAACCACGGCAACCTGGCGGCGGCCACGGTCGATGCACTGAAACTGGCCGAGCAATCGCCACAGTTGCAGGGCAAAACCGTTGAGCTGCGAGTGTTGTTCGTTTCGGCGCTGCACGTTGTAGCGATCTGGCTGCACGCGGCGGGTGAAGATGTGCTGATCCCGATCGAACCGACACCCAAGGAACTGGCTCTGACCGGTTTGTACAGCGAGGCAGCCCTGCTCGCACAGCTCAAACCAAAAGCGGATCAGGCCAAGCAGCGCTTTGATGCCGACACCCGTGGGCAGCTGGGCAGCTGACAAACTCAAGGAATAAAAAAACCCGGACAGTGTCCGGGTTTTTTATTGCCTGCCTGAAACGCCTTACTCGGCCGCAGGTGCAACCGGCTTGCGGCGCTTGAGCGGGGCCATGCCGTCGCTGCTCACCAGAGAATCCGGCTTCGGACGGTTGGCGCTCTTGCGCTTGGTCGGGGTCTTGGCGGCGGTTTTCTTCTTGTCGCCCTTGGCGTCGGTCTTTTTCTTCTTCACGCCGACGGCCTTGCCCGAGGCCTTGACCTTTTTCGGTCCGCCGTAGGTGCCTTTGACTTCCTTGATGGTGCGGCGCTCGAAGCTCTGCTTCAGATAACGCTCGATGCTCGACATCAGGTTCCAGTCGCCGTGGCAGATCAGCGAGATCGCCAGACCGTCGTTGCCGGCACGGCCGGTACGGCCGATGCGGTGCACGTATTCGTCGCCGCTGCGTGGCATGTCGAAGTTGATCACCAGATCCAGACCATCAACGTCCAGACCACGGGCCGCCACGTCGGTGGCGACCAGAATTTTCACGCCGCCCTGCTTCAGACGATCGATCGCCAGTTTGCGATCCTTCTGGTCTTTCTCGCCGTGCAGCACGAACGCCTTGTATTCCTGGGCGACGAGGCGACCGTAGATGCGGTCGGCCATGGCCCGGGTGTTGGTGAAGACGATGGCCTTCTGGTAGGTCTCGTTGGCCAGCAGCCAGTTCACGATCTGTTCTTTGTGCTGGTTGTGGTCGGCGGTGATGATCTGCTGACGAGTGGTCGAGTTCAGCTGGCTGACCGCGTTGAGCTGCAGGTGCTCAGGGTTGTTCAGCACCTTGGCGATCATCTCGCGCAGGCCGGAACCGCCGGTGGTGGCGGAGAACAGCATGGTCTGCTGACGGTTCGGGCATTCGTCGACCAGACGCTGTACGTCTTCGGCGAACCCCATGTCGAGCATGCGGTCGGCTTCGTCGAGCACCAGCACTTCGACTTCTTTCAGGTCGAGGTTGCCGGCGTTCAGTTGCTCGATCATCCGGCCCGGGGTGCCGATCAGGATGTCCGGTACCTTGCGCAGCATCGCGGCCTGGACCTTGAAGTCTTCACCGCCGGTGATCAGGCCGGACTTGATGAAAGTGAACTGCGAAAAGCGCTCGACTTCCTTCAGGGTCTGCTGGGCCAGCTCGCGGGTCGGCAGCAGGATCAGGGTCTTGATGCTGACGCGGATCTTGGCCGGGCCGATCAGGCGGTTGAGGATCGGCAGGACAAAAGCGGCGGTCTTGCCGCTACCGGTTTGCGCCGTCACCCGCAGGTCACGCCCCTGAAGCGCCAGCGGAATGGCCGCGGCTTGCACAGGCGTTGGCTCGACAAATTTCAGCTCGGCCACGGCTTTGAGCAGGCGTTCGTGCAGGGCGAATTGGGAAAACACGGGTGCTACCTCGAAGATATGCAAAAAATCAGCTGCATAGGTTACCGGTTTCGAGCGCTCAGGCCGAGTTTCTTTGTGAAATCAGCCGTAATCAGTGGCTTTTTTGTTGCTCGATTTGTCTCCAACGGTAATACACAGCGTCTTAAATGCTCTAATCGCCCGTCGCGTCTTACAGAAGAATCGTCTCTCTCATGGATTTCAAACAGCTCTGGCTCAACGCCCAAGACCTCTGGGGTGCCCTCGATCAGCACCCGCTCCTGCACGCCGGCCTGGCGCTGATCCTGCTGCTGGTGATCGCGCTGGTCCTCGGACGAGTGGCGCGTTACCTGATCCTGCATGCCAGCCGCATGCTCGGTCGCCAGCCCGCGCTGCACTGGCTCAACGACTTTCGGCATAACAAGGTGTTCCAGCGTCTGGCGCAGATGACCCCGTCGCTGGTGATCCAGTTCGGCCTGCACCTGGTGCCGGAGCTGAGCAAGACCGCCACGGTGTTTCTCGGCAATGTCGCGCTGGCGTTCACCATTCTGTTCCTGCTGCTGTCGGTCAGCGCCCTGCTCAATGCCCTGCTGGACATCTACGCCCGCACCGAACACGCCCGCACCCGCTCGATCAAGGGCTACGTGCAACTGGCAAAAATGGTCTTGTACGTGTTCGGCGCGATCATCATCGTTGCCACCCTGATCGACCGCTCGCCGCTGTTGCTGCTGTCCGGTCTGGGTGCGATGTCGGCGGTGATCCTGTTGGTCTACAAGGACACCCTGCTGTCGTTCGTCGCCAGCGTGCAACTGACCAGCAACGACATGCTGCGGGTCGGTGACTGGATCGAAATGCCGCAGGTCGGCGCCGATGGCGATGTGGTCGACATCACCCTGCACACGGTCAAGGTGCAGAACCACGTGTGAGCTCCGTCGCCTTGACAGTTATTGAGAGCTGATCTTCACTGGACTAAGCAAATCTTAGGACCAGGCTCATGTCGACTGATACCGCTAGCTCCTACCAAAAGATCAAGCTCAGAAACTTTCGGTTCTTCGAAGTCTGCGAACCCAGCGTTGCCATGGATTGGGAAGGCGGTATCGAAACCGACAACGTAAGCTTGCCTGCCTACCCGATCACCGCATGGCCTTACACGGCCTCCCACATCCCCTTCTTCCATATCATCCTGGATCCCGATCAACAGATCTGGGTGCTCGGCAACCTCTATTTGTTAGATAAGGTGGCGGGAAACAAACCGGTCAAGCATCAATCGGAGGAAAACATTGCTAGTGATTTAGCGCACTTCATGACGGTATTACACAACGCCGACAAGGACTGGCTCACCTTTGGCATGAGAACTCATGAGCGCCCGACCTACTTCTACAGAGCTGAATTAGAAATCCTAGTCGCTACGGACGCAATCAAGTGGGCTACTGCGAAACGTAAGATGAGCAGCGCGATTGGGATCTACCGGTGGATGAAGAGAGAAAGAAACTTCACTCCTAGATTTCAAATGTGGAAAGAGGAAAAGATTCAAATCCGCTATACCGACAAATTTGGTTTCCCAAGCACAAAGGAAGTCATTACAACTGATCTGTCCTTCAAGCGACCTCCGGAGCATGCCAGAGCTTTTATTCAAGATGGCGGCAAACTGCGCCCACTCGATCTTCAGGAACAGGAACTCCTTATCGATGCACTGTACAGGCTTGATAACATCGAGATGCTTTTTATCTTTATTCTCGCTCTGACAACAGGCATGAGGATTCAAACCATTCTAACATTGCGTGAACATTGCATTGACATGTTAGCGAAGGATGAGGGGCGGTTGATTAAGATCTCAGTTGGCGATGGTACTCTTGTGGATACAAAAAACCAAACACACCAAGACGTGCTATGCCCCGACTGGGTACACGCAAAACTTGCAGCTTACTTAGCTTCGCCAAAATACCAGGCGAGGAAGGATCGTGCTTGTAGCAAGCCCAAGGGAGAACAGTACATATTCTTAACTCGCACAGGAAAGCCCTACTATCTAGCGAACAGTGACAAGTCTGACACTCGATATACGGCAGCGGAGAATGGTTCAGCTATAAGGGCGTTCATCAAAGATCGCATTCTTCCGCTAATTAATGAAGCTTCGGAAGGCTTCCAGTTTAGCTTCCACGACCTCAGAGCAACCTTTGGTATGAACCTCATTGAAGAAAAAACTAAAGACATTGATGAAGGAAAAATAAACATGGTTGATCTATTGGACTACGTTAGAAAACGTTTAAACCACACCAGTGTCGAGACAACGATGAGTTACTTAAATTTCAGACGAAACGAACAAGAAATTGCCCAGGCACAAACAGATTTCGAAGTACATCTGAAAGGCCTACTCGATGACAGGAGATTCTCCGATGATCAGGCTCGTAAACACCCAGACGACAAATAACGTTACGGTTACTACGAAACCAATGCACCACCAGTATCGTTGCCGATACCCTTCGACTAAGCGCAATAGTCGAAGATCTCGCAAGAAATGATATGAACGGCGCGCCCTTACTTTAGGGAGGTGTTAACTTTGTCTGTCCATTCATCAACTTGCATTCGCAAAACCGAGTTCATTCAAGAGCCGCAAATTCAACATCGTTATCTCGACCTAGAATGTTTGCACGCGACCAATTAAGCACTGCGAGCGTTTCGCCGCGAGATGGCATCTCATCGTTTAAAACTCAACAAAGTCGAGACTGCACATGCCAATGCATATTCGCCAACCGAAGACACTAAATATTGCTAATCACTCATTGGTTGATTGCCAGAACTTACTGTCCGGCATTTCCATTGTTGATCTTGTGATTTGCTTTGACGATGAGACGCCATTTGATATCGGCGCGCTTTGTTATTCCATACGAAAAAAGGCCATCCGTTCCTTGGTCAAACAGGTAGACATTTCCTCCTTAAGACCTGGGAGGGAAAAGGCCTTTCGAGAGCTTGTCGTAGAGAAGATTACCGAAATCAAAGTCGGTCGAACCCGACCGAAATCCGCGACCACAACGCTCAGAGAATTATCGGCTTTTACGGATTGGAGCGATGCTACCAACCATGAAAACTGCTTTGAGAGCCCGCCTGACTATCACAGAGCCTTGTATGAGTATTCTCAAAATCTTAACAAGAGACTAGAAAAACATGAATTTAAACAATTCACCGCCAATCGCTTGCAAGCATTTGTGATTAATAACGCAACGACGTTTTTCCCAGATGCCATCTACAACTTCACAGCTCATATACCTCCCATCAGCTCTCAAGGACACATAAAAAATAAAACAAAAGTTCCGGAACTCAAAAAATACGTAACCAATCTAACTTTATGCGATTATATTTTTGATGGGTTTACTGATTTCCTGCTCAAACAAGAGCTATTCCCATATCAAATGCCCTTTCAACGTGAACACATCTGGTTATTGCCTGCGCAATACCCATTTGTCACTCAGAAGATCTTGAGCCTTAAAAAACGTTACATCGAAGAATGCATTTTTTGGAACTATGCTAAGGGAGAAGTCAGGCCATTGGATGAGTGCATGGAAAGAGCGAATCAAGCGCCTCATCAAGTCAGGCGTCAACGCCAAGAAACACTAGACCTCCTCACAGCGTCCAACAATCAAACACATCACCCGGCAAGAGTCAGATTAGCTAAATGGGCCCACGACTCCTTTGTATACCTGTTCGTAGCAAATACCGCTATGAATGAAACACCCGTACGCGACTTGTTATGGAGTGAAAAATACACAATTTCTAAAGATCGCCACGGTTTCAGAACAATAAAATGGCGCGCTCACGGCTTGCCCGTCGAATTCGAAATATTGTCCTCATTTGTGCCGACGTTTGAAAAATTCTTGAAACTGCGAAAATACATTGTGCGAGATGCGCTACACCCCTACCTTTTTATCGGCATGAGCAGTAATCCGTCAAAACAAATCACCAGGTTGCAGCCCAGTACCATTCAACACATCAATACTCAAATAGCCAATTTCATTGACCCGGGTCACGAGCCATTAAATTATCGAGAATTGCGCCTATACAAAAGCAGTTACCTACTGTCAAAAAAACATAAAATATCAACCGTCGCCAACGTTTTACAAACGAGCGAGACGTCTGTTAGAAACAGTTATACTGAGGCGGAAGAAAAACAAGCCATTGATGAGATTGCATCGTTCTTTAGTGTATTGACCGATAGAGCCAATGTATTCATTGATTCTGCCACACCTGCAGGAGGATGTTCATCTCCAGATAAGCCGTCAACAAAAAAAACACCCCCAGAAGGTTATGAACCTAACTGCAAAAATCTGGAGGGGTGTATTTTTTGTGATGAGTTTCGTACCAATACCGAGCCGAAACAGATTAGAAAACTGGTGAGTATGAAATACACCATTGGCGAGTTGATTAGCAGCTGCAATTCGGCGCAACACTTTAACGAAGTACACGGTCTAGCAATACAGCGTATCGATCAACATCTAGACGAAATTTCTGCGACATCGCCAGCAGCAAGTGATGATGTGGAGAAAATCACCCGCGAGGTGTACGAAGAGAATCAACTCAGCGACTACTGGCAGAAGCAATTGGATCGGTATATAAAAATAGGGGTTATCAAATGAAAAGCGTGCCAACCTTTGAAGAAGCTCAGAGCTTTACTCCATTCGCACCCGAACCTGAAGTTTATTACGGAATGTCATTTATTGATATTCCGCCTGATTTAATCATTAGCCGAGATGCAAAAGGTAACGTACTGTCCAGATTTGAGGATCCTTTCTGGGATGTGGAGCCCTATTGTCTGACCAATAAAGACAAGACCTATCTAAAACTAATCGAGGATCGAGAGATAGACCTTGAAATTGGAGAAGCCAATTTTTACAAAAGAATGTTATTGATTGCCATGTTTTCCCCCAACAAGACCGGAAAGCCGCTGCGAATCACCACTTTAGCTTCTGTAGAGTTCCTCCTAAGTGCAATGAAAACATTCTCAACCGAACAAAATATCTCCCCAACAAATATATTTGGATCAAGCTCAACTTTTAAAAAATTCATTGACACTTATCATGGAGAGAGCTCGCTTAAGTCACTAGTCTCACTATCACGAAAGCTTTTGCACCTATCAGAGAAAGAGGTAGGATTTTGCATTGACGGGGCTATTAGGCCTCAGATCAAAAAAATAGCCAAAACAAGGCCCGAGGGCAAACAAACCCCCATTATCCCGTCGCGAATTCTTTTCACAAAATACCAACACTACATGGAGAAAATAAATGACTATCTTGAAAACAAAGACAAACTAAGCAACCTGTTAGCACTCATATGCGAAAACCATTCATACGCAAGAGCCTTAGATGGCGGTACCTTTTCAAAATATCACCCATACGAGAAATCAAATCCTTTCAGTTCGCACCACCATCGCAGATTGATTATGGCGGAACATGTTGATTTTGATACCGCCATTCAACGCCATGATTTGACCAAACTGTCAAATAAATATAACTGGACAAGCGTTACCGAAATCGCATCTTTCTTAACCACTGTCCAATATTGTTCCAAGTGCATGATTCATATATTCACTACAATGCGAGATGAGGAAGCACTTGCGCTACAGCCTGAATGCTTGGAACCAGTCATAGGCTGGAATAAAAAAACTGTTTATGTGCTCAGCGTTACGACAAAAATGAAAGGCCGAGCTGTGAAATCGAAATGGATCAGCTGTCCAGAGATTGCCATACCATTGAGTGCACTTGAACAAATCAGAAAAGATATCGTTTGCAACAGTGCTCAGCCCAATAACGAATTAAAAGATTTACTGTTTGCTGCCGTCGCAAAACTGCCATTTTCACCAGGGGCTCCAAGCAAGAAAAATAAGGGCCGATCAGCGTCAGGATTCGCGTCAAGAGTAGAACAAAAACTGCCTCAGGTACTCATCACCGAAGACGATATGCGTGAATTGGAGGCCATTGACCCCTTCAGAGATTGGCGCGCTGACAAGCAATTTAAAATTGGTCAACCTTGGAAGATCACCTCCCATCAGTTCCGTCGTTCCATTGCCGTCTACGCAGCACAAAGCGGGCTCGTTACCCTGCCCGCGTTAAAGCGTTTACTCCAACACTTAACCAAAGAGATGTCACTTTACTACGCAAAGGGCTGCAGTGCAGGCAATGTTATTTTTATGGAAGACAACCCGTTTGCCATCGCTTATTTCCTTAGAAATAAAAAAGCTGCTGACGCAGCGATGTACATTAAAGAGGTACTAAAAAGCAAAGAAGAACTCTACGGCATTCATGGCATGCTGATCGATAACAAGAGAAACAATATCATTATGAAAACATCTATCGAGCAAACAAAAATTAACGTCGAAAAAGGCTTTCAAGCCTACCAGGAGACACCGGTAGGTGGGTGCGGGTCAGTTACCCCGTGTAACAAGAGAGCACACGGAAACTTCTTGACCTGCGACACTTGCTCCGAATCCGTCATAAAAATGAGTGCTGTTTCAAATATTATTAGCGTCGCGCAAATGCACTTAAAAACATTGAATCCAGATACGATCGAATATCGGGCTGAACTCGCAAATCTGCAAGACCTGGAAAACTTTGTGGTACGTATTAAAAAACAAAAAGCCAAACAAAGCAAAAATTAAAATTGGAAGCTAAAGCCATGACCAAACTGCTAGACGATATCGGCAACACAGGCGAAATAGGAAATGCAGTCGATATAGGCGAGGTATCTCAAGACTCGACCGGGACACTGACTGACTACTACGAGGCGATACACCGAATTGTCAGTGGCATTCCCAACATAGTGCCAAAAGGCGCAAATTTGAATCTTGATAATGTGGCACTGGAGGCTGGACGGGGTAAAGGCAGCATCAAGCGCGGAAGGCCTGTCTACGCAAAACTTATAGAAGAAATCCGAATTCGCGCGGGCCAAGTCGATGGTCAAAAATCACCTAGCTCGAAAGCGTTAACGGAAGCAAAGCTTTCCGCCCAGAAAGCACGTTTGAAAAGTAAAACATTTGAAGGATTATATAAGGACGCCATTGCCAGAGAGTTGATGTTACTGCGCCAAATTGACGAGCTTAAGAAAGCGCTTTTAGAGACAGGAAATGTCACCCCCATTCGCAAACAGAAATAGCCAAATTTATAAGCCGTGATATTCAGTAGCGCGGTAGCACATTTTTCCCCATGCCCTATCTATCCTGAGGTGGGCCAGATGGGTAGTGCCAACAAAATACCTGCTATTTGATGTCCTTAGCCGCGCACTCGAACGGGCGAAAGAAGCCGACGTACGCCCCCCGTAAGCCAGACTTCGGCCAAACTTCCTTATATCGTTCTAACTGCTTGAGCGTACTTATTGACTGCGATCACATCGGCACTATTTAGCTGATGACCAAATTTGTTCCTGACAATGCCTGCCACTCTATTTGTTGAAAGTTCAAGATACCGCTGCTTACTCGCGTGAAGCGGCCGAAAACGCAATTTCCAATTGATGTCGTAGGCGTACTTCACGAGAAAACTCAGCATTTTTGGCCAGTCGATTTCTACCCCATCAGTCGAGAAATCAGAAAGGTCTACTGCTTCGCTAATATCATCGGTAAAGGTCGTCACTACTGTTACTCCGTCCAACTCAGAACTCGAAAAAAGTTTAGACAGGGATTTTTTGTACCGCTCCACCTCCCTTAACTTTAGAGAAGAAGAAGCATCATTGGAGTCGAGTAAATCCTGTAGTTCAATTAGATTTTTACGCATTTTTTCATATCTTCCCCTTACCTCTAGTACTGCTTGACCCAAGTCCTCTTTGCTGTCAGCGAGCTCCAATACTTCTAAGGCAATAGGTGGAATTCTTATTATCTCTTTTGGAGCGAGTGAATTACCCATAGAGCACAAAATATCTCGAAACCCTGGATAAGTGGCAGCCAAGGTATACTTAAGCTGTTGATAAGAGGCTCTTCGCTCTATTTCACTTGGTATTTTTGCATACAAGGGCAAAGAATGTGCCGTCAGCACAAGGGAAATACCGGTTTCCTTTTCCATTGCCATATCGGCAGCAAGTTCACTGCCGCACGCCATCAATGAGATGAACTCGTGCTCACTGCCAAAAGGGACGCGTGTAGGGAGTACCGAGAGCACTTCTTGAGCGATTGGCGAGGCTATGAGGTTGCGTCCATATAGCACAGGGTCAGGATCAGTTGGGTAGTAGCGCTTCAGCGTTCCTGAATCCAGCAAGGCTCTGATAATGGGGTTTACTTGCGCACTGTTGAAACTTTTAATTTTACCGACATATGCCAACTCATCCTGAATCACGGCAGCGTCGATCCCGGCACACAGGTCGAGGAAGTACAAGATATCGAAATCTCGCTCCAGCTCATCAAGATCAGGATAGGAGGACAAGACGTTAATTAAAGCCGTGCCATTGTTGTTGGGGATATGCAGCATCTTCGCCACCTCATCAAGCGTATGAGCGCAATCAGTCTTTGGCACTACGTCGCCTAACACACTGAGTCTTTAGGTGGCCAGTCGCATAGGTTGATGGCAATTAAATATAGCAGCGGGGCAGAAAACGGCCACCAGGCGGCTGTTGCGCCAAAAGCGAACCAGATCGAGCCACAGCGGAACCAACATTGAAAAACGCTGGTAAGCGCACGACTGGGTCTCTACCGCACCTTATGAAATACGATACCGGCCCAATCGCGTTGCTTTCACTTGAACCATCCAAAGCTGGAGCGACTGCTAAACCACCTCAGACCCCATTCCAACCTCGACTAGCCAAGCGCTATCCTGGCCCAAGCCAATACATGCCTAGGCCACCATTGGTTACCGTCCATGCCGGTGAGGTTTCCTGGGGCCGTGCTCCCACATATCAGCTCTTCATCTAACAAAAGCGTCAACTAAATTGCCGAGGCTATCAGTGGCGTAAAGCAAGGCTCTCTGCCAATTCAATCACCTGTTTTCTGTCATCGTTTTTCAGGCAGTGAAAGCATTGAAGCAAATATGCGGTGTCATCGTCCTCGCAATAGAAAAACGCCGCTGGCAAATTCAACACCGCTGCAATTTGCTGCACTGTACTTTCACCTGGATGGTGAACACCTTTCTCGTACTGATTCATCCGCGCCGAGGCCGAGGCTGGCTCCAGTCCCGCCTCTATGCCTAAGCGTTCTTGGGACAATCCTGCTGACTTGCGCGCATCTTTCAAGCGCTCGGTGAATGTGCTCATTTCTCATCGCCTAAAGACTAAGAGAATCTTAGATTTTTTTTGACCGTTTGCTAAGACTTACTTAGCTTTAAGTCGATGACATCTATTTGAAATCACACACGACGACTTGCCAGGGAGAAGATCCTTTCAATACAGGAAATGAAAATCGTAGACGGCCAGCTTGAATTCAAGAAGACCCAGATCCAGACCGCCGTACCACACCACATGCGCGGAACAGAAGCAGCAAGACAGTACGACGAAGCTGTAAAGAGCGCGGAGCAGGCTAAGAGGCACCTGATTGCGAATGCGACCTCTCTCGCGTTACGTAACGAATTGGACGTTGACAATAAGCTTCCTCGGCTACACGCTGCCGTGATCTGGACGTTGCGGCGGTGTAACGAGGGGACTGCAAACCAGCAGCGTGCTCACTCTAACGGAAAACCCTTCGCGACCCATTCCCTTCGATATATCTCACAAAGGCGCAGCGCGGACTTGTATGCCTCGGCAGGTGCTTGCCCATCCTCACCTGGATAAGAATCAGGATCCATGGATCGCAGTTTCGCAAGCTCGCAAACACAGTCCAGCGCAGCGGCATTTCGTTTGGCTATGATGACATCCACGATTTCGTGAAATCCTGGGCCCGGGCCGTTCTCCCAGTACCACTGTTTTAGCTCGTTATAAATCCTCAAATGCCGGGTATCGAATCCACCAAGATGCTGATTAATATCAAACGGAAACTGACCGCTCCTGAATTGATAGAGCACGTAGCTCTGAAGAATACGCGCGGTGCCGTAGTTATCGTTGAGGAGGACGTCGCTGTACTGCTCATACGGTGATTGATTCATGAACTAGTACTCTTTTTTTGGTGGATGGCGGTTTTCTGAAGTTTAGACATGTTTGGCAAACACCAACTTAATCCAAACTACCTTTCGTCGCTTTTGGCGCAGAGCCAAGATTAGCTTGCAAGATATCTAGAGAGTCAGGTGCGATTCATTCCTTGGATCTACATACCCACATTTAAGCCAGGTACATCAATTACCACGCCACTTGACCCCACTGGATAATTTGTATCAATGGCTGCCAAGCGCACTAAGCGCGAACTACCAACCGTCGGAAAACCTCATAATCAATATATATTTAAATCGTCAACCAGAACATGCACGCCATTGATTTTAAAGACCTTTATTTATGGTTAACGCACCATAAGTACTACCTTTAAGACAATTATGAAAATGACCAAATTTTTGGCTTGCAAACAAGAAACAAACTATTATTATCGATGAACAAGGCGGTCATTGAGCAAGTAATCATGACAAAGGTGGAATCAGTCAGCCTGCAGCGCAAAGAACCCGAACGTGCTCGCTGCTCGCGCCTGTTCTTTGCTGAGCATGATCTGATTGACCGTAAGGACGGAAATCTTGTCGCCTCGATCTACTCCACATATCAAGCCTTGGAAGCCAATTTTGGGTTCCGAGAGCAAGCAGGAATTCAGACGTTTGCAATCCTTTGGGGGCAAAACGGCTTCGACAGTCGACTTATCAGAATCGTTGAAAAAGGCATAATTGAGTCCGTATTGTCTCCTGTTCAGCTGATTCATCATTCCAATGGCCTCCTCACTATCATTCTTAATCCTGCTTTTCGTCGACACCCAAATGACTTCGTCGATGCATGGCAAGAAATCGCACTTAATGCGGCTTACGATAATTTGGAGCTGCGCTGCATGTATGAAAAAGATAACCGTCTCTATAACGACGGGCGCCTACTCCATGATCAAGTGAAAAGTATCATCGCTACTGAGATACTCGACATTCTGGACTACAGAAGTGCGCATTCTCTTTTCGATAATGAATGGGATGAATCCGATTTCGACGGGCCCGAAGGTGAACCTGATGAGTCTGGCTCCAAAGATGGCCAGTCAGCATTTGACTTTTTCGATGATGACTTTCCGCTTTAGATGCCGCCGCCTCAATCTCAACATAATTCCCTCAACCATATTAGTCCATCTCTTACTACGCCCAGTTAAAAGTTTCACAAATATCGCCCGATCGAATTGACCTACAAACATATATAGAGGATCAACGAGGCGCCTATGGACGAATCCCCTTACAAGCAGCATCGGAAATTACTGCTTACCGGGCGCTCCCCCACCGCCTGCTGCTTGCAGGAATTTGCAATTTCTATGTTCGCAAGCTACCGCTTCAAATTCAGCACGGGATGCATTCGTACGTTTAATGCTAAACAGTTCGGTATCTTTCAGGAAATGGCCACTTCGTTCCATCAACACGGTCACAATGATCCAAACTTCGTAGAAGTCTGCAGGGCTATAATTGAAAAAAGGACGAAAGCTGCAAGGGACAATCTCGCGCTGCTAATGAGATATCAGGCGTTACAAAAAAGCGGCGCTCCTCCAGATGAGTACCTGATTTTACTCAAAACCTACCAAATGCAGCACAAAGTCAATCGCGAGAATGGTTACATCAATACGGATCATCTGGTGCATCCATCTGTAGTCCCCGAAGCTGAACTTGGCGACTGGTACTTCGAAATACTGTAGGCCAGGAGATTGATCTCAAGATACACACAGCGCCTCGGCGCTGAATGTCAGTCCCCACCATAGCAATAGGCTAAAACCGTGTGCTCACCGACAACCTCATGAGAGCCCAAAATGAATCACGTTGAGCTGATCCAACGTCAAGCCGAGCAAGTCTTTGGCAACAAATCCAAAGCCGACACCTGGCTGACTCAACCGAAAACTGCTTACGGTGGAGTCACTCCATTGGAGCTCGCTTTCACTGAAGCGGGATACGAACTCGTGAAGGCTGAACTCGAAAAACTCAGCCACGGATACGCGTGCTAACACGAGCCCATCTTCCAATACCCCGGACTCACCATGATTGTTTTTGATCTCAACAGAAACGACAGCGAAGCCCTGTTCAGGCACGTTGAAGAATTCAAGCCGAGCTCAGACGACCCACGCGAAGACGCCCGACTCCGAGAAGCGTTGCTGGAATTGAAAGAAGCTTTGGTGTCGCATCTGGAAGACGCCAGCACTCCAGTCGCCCCTAAACCAGAGCGACGGATTTAGGTCGAAACGGGAGCTCAAGCACATCATCATCCTGGCGTGCGTATGAAGATCACGACCCCTCTCGAAGGGCAGCTTTGGCAATTGGCTGTGGCCACGCTCGGCGCGCAAGGCTTGGAGCAGTTGGTGGCTGAACTGCTAAAGAGTCATGTGAGGGCACGCGCGGTGAACATGTATGGATTTCTACGCCTCGAATGGCTCGGTCAGGAGGCATTAGAAGCCCTGCGCAAGGGCCAGCGCCGGGCGGGAGCAGAGCTAGCTTTTTTTCGGGATGACCCGAGTAAAGTCGCGATACTTCACTGTCATTCCGGTCATCTGCTGCGAGGCATCGTCCAAACTTTGCCGCCGGAAGTACTGCCAGAGGACGTGCTTGAATGGCGTATGCAACTCGATATTGGGTTGTGATTTCATCCCGTAGCTCCTTGCACCTGAAGTGCACTTCGGCGAAGTTCATTGAACTGGCCTAATAATTTAGGACACCTCAAGACGAGTATCGGCAATCAAGACGATGGAAAATTTGAACACAAAACCTGCTCTCAACGCCCGCGATGTCTACCAGGTACTAAAGGACGTCGCGCAGAGCACACGCATCATGACAAAGGCCAGCAGACAGTCCAGGAGTGAGATCTATCACGGCCTTATGCCTGTTGAGATCGATGGCTGGCGTCTCACGCTTTTCAATGACGGCGGCACCTTGGATTACTGCGGGGATTGCAGGTCTCCTGACGGTCGTGTCGGGACTGTTGAAAACTGGCAATGCTATGGCAAAGATCCAGTCATACTATTAAGTGGCTGGGAGTGCGCGCAGCTTGGGCGTCTGCTAAACACGCTCTGACTATGTGTGTCATCAATAGTCGAGCGAAAGATCCCACCAAATTCTTCTACTGCTACGCTGTCCTTTTTCCACGGAGGAATCGCGATGCCAAACTCTGACCTACTCCCTTCCCTGCTATTCAAGATCAACGAAAACCAGCAAGCCCTTGAAGCCGCCATCATGGAACTGACGCTCTGGGTCGAGCAGCGTGGATCGGGTGAGGTTGGAGGCAACGTGCGTGGTGCGCTGGACACGATCAGAACAAATGAAGAGTTCATCAACATGACACTTGCTGTGTTGATGACATCGGAGTAATTCCCCTATGCATCGAAAGAAGCCTGTTGGGCGCGGTACCGATCCTGTCGACCTATTGAGTGACTGAGAATGTGCGCTTGCTGATTGTGCTCCGAGCCAGCTGAGCAAAAGAAACCCTCGTCGCGGCCATCTCCGAGTGAAGCTCGCCAATCAGATCAGCAATGGCTCGACTCGATGTGAGATTCGCAGTCGACACGCCGGTGACCAGCAATTCCACTTGACCAGAGGATGGCGCGAACACCTTGATCATTAGAGATCCATCGGGATTCACGGTGCATCTACAAGACAGCGGCAGGAAGCCACACATCAATGATGTGCCGGAGCTCAAGTACGGAAATTATGACGGTCGTCCTTAGTATTTTTTCCTTTATTTTTTTCTCCCCAAAAACGGTCATCAAGTAGTGCAGCAGCGGAAAATAAGACCAGTTGTCGCCATGTCCATGTACCTCCTGGTGGACGCGCACCTATCAGCACCTTAACCAGACTCTGGACGCGCCATGACTCGAACAACGACTTGAACGCAACCACCCCTCTCACAGCCCACGAGGTCTACTGAAGGACGTTGTGCTGGGCACACTCACCATGACAAGAACTAGCAGCCAGTCATTGAGCGAAATCTGCAACGGCCACGGCTTTGCTGACTGGCCAAGGAATGGATGCTTCAGCGGCTGATCGGGCAGCAACGAATCTACTGGGGGAGAGCGATGTCGGAGCAGTCGATGGTGATTGCCTTTGACAGTGCATTCATGGCGGTGACACTGCTGCTGCGTTGGCTGCCCCTGTAATGGTGGCAATCAGGATTGGCTTTGCGAAGCAAGCGAAAGCGGGGGTGCTGTAGAGACGACTGAAGGCAGACTCAACACCATGTTCGGCACCAGTGACCACACACTGGAGAACAGCAAACCCTGAAGCCTTGAAATTTCAACGCTGTCCACAGACTCAAAAATCACTGTCGGCTCACGTTGAATCGTTGTCGATATTCACCAGGCGTCAGCCCCGTAATCCTGATAAAGATCTTTCGGAACGCACTGGTGTCGCTGTAACCGACATCCCACGCAATAGACTCCACATTCAAGTTGCTGAATTGCAGCATTTCACGCGCCCGCCCAACGCGCAGTCTCTGACAATAATCGATAGCCGTAAAACCCGTTGCCTTTCGAAAGCGCCGAAGGAAGGTTCTTTCTTCCAGCCCTGAACGCGCTACGAGCGAAGCAAGCGCCGCATCCTTCGCTCCACTTGCCTGCAGCCAGTGTTGAGTTTTGAGCACCGCGGCATCGCCATGGGTCAGGTTCGGGGAAAACGCGCTGTAGTAGCGTTGTTCTCGCCCAGGAGGATCTACCAATAAATAGCGCGCGGTTTGCGCCATGATGACAGGCCCGAGAAAACGGTCGACCAACTTCAAGCCAAGATCAATCCACGCCATCAATCCACCCGCGCTGATGATATCGCCGTCGTCGATGACCAATCTGTCTGTATCGAGATGCACATCGGGAAACCGTTGCCGAAACAGATCGGCATGATCCCAATGTGTAGTGACCGACCGACCGGATAGAAGCCCCGTTTCAGCCAACAGGAATGCGCCTCCACAGACGGAACACAACGTTGTCCCTGCACGATGATGGCTGAGTAGCCACTCAACGAAGGGCGCGGCCTCCTGTGTCGATATCGGCCCACCAAGTCGAGGTGGCATCAGCAACACGGAAGGCGCTCCATCCCCCTCCTCGCTTTCCTCATCGACACTGACAGGCGTCCCGTTCGCTTCTTCAATATGCCACTGGCTCACCCGCAGGAACGCTGAGGATTTGTTGTGATGCTGCACGGCAAAGCGATCGGCAACCTTGAAGAGATCGATCAAACCGTAGATGGCGGCGAGCTGTACGCCGGGAAATCGGACGATGCCGATCTCAATGCTGGAAGGTAATGTCATTTGTCGATATTAACCCTATCTATGTCGAAATCGCCACGGGACACCTTCAGCTCTCCAGCCCATGATCCTCAAAAGATTTACCGACTAATAAAAGGGCTGGCAGATGGCAAATCAAGTAGGTGCAATTGAAACTCCGCGGTGGCGAATCTCAGGTGAGTGGCTGGATGTCTGTTCGTGCAATTCGCCGTGCCCCTGCACATTCGCTCAGCCTCCTACAGGCAATCACTGCGAGGTGCTTTGGGCGTACCGAATCAATGAGGGTCACTATGGCCCGACTCCCATGGCAGGCCTGAAGGTTGTCCTGCTTGCCAACTTCACCGGCAATCTCTGGGATGGCGCCTGGCTGGATGCGGGGGTTTTCCTCGACGCAGACGCCGATGAAGCCCAAAGAGCGGCTTTGGCAGCGATTTTCACCGGAGCGGCCGGTGGCTGGATGACGCAGTTTGTGCCCACACATGTACGTGAGCTCAGAGGCGTCGAGTTTGCGAATATTTCCGTCGATATCGAGAGCACACTTGAGCGCTGGCGGGTGACGGTCGATGACAAGGTCGAAGCGAGCGGCCAGGCCTTGAAGGGGCCGACCTCCGACCCGACGAAGCTGTTGCAGAGCTTCAACCCTCCCGGCAGCGAAGTCGGCCCGACCGACGCACCTGTTACCTGGGGCAAGAGCGTTGCCGGACGCTGGAAAGCTTTCGGGTTTGATCAAAATATTCCGGCCGGCCAAGCGAGCAAGCACATTCCTTTCGACTGGCATGGGCCGGACGCACCATGATGAAAACCGTCATATCCGCTTCACGAGCGGTGGCTTCAGTCCTCGGACGAGGTCAACAAGGGCTGGGATGGACGATAGTTGTCGTTGCGCTCAGCCTGGCAACCTGGTTCGAGATGCTCGCGGTCATGGGCGACATGGACGAGGGGCCAGGAACGCCACTGCACGACCTGCCAACTTACCTTACTGGCTGGGTTGTCATGCTGACAGCAATGATGCTGCCGTCAGAACTCAACTACATTACGGCCTTCGCGGGCATGCTGAAGTCCCGGGGAAGTAATCCCATCACACAAACGCAGCGCATGACCTGCTTCATCGCTGGCTATGGTGTCGCTTGGGTGAGCTACGGCCTGGCCGCCTATCTCCTGGACTCCGCCATCCGGTCATTCGGCCTGGAATTCCTTGCATGGAACCGTATGGGCCCGTACTGGGCAGGAGCTGTACTTATCGTTGCCGGCGCATTTCAGCTCTCATCCCTGAAAAATGTGTGTCTGACGGGATGTCGGTCGCCTTTCTCGTTTTTCGCTCGCTATTGGCGAGGCGGCAATGTCGGCGCCGTTCTGATGGGCGCGCGGCACGGCATGGTTTGCGTCGGCTGCTGCTGGGCGCTGATGGCGGTGATGTTCGCTGTCGGCGTCATGAGCCCCACCTGGATGGCGCTGCTGACGCTGTTGATGTTCGCTGAGAAGGTACTGCCCAATGGCCAGAAGCTGGCGACTCCGATCGCAGTGTTCCTGGTGGTGACAGGAATGTGGATCGCGATATCACCGGACACACTACCGCTTCTTAAAAATCCTTTGCTTCCCTCCATGAGCGTGTCCCATGTGCATTGACTTGTCAGCAATGGCGCCGGCAAGTCACTGGCCACTGCAAGCAAAACGTCGCCTCAACTATCGAATGGAGCGTTATCGATCAGGTCGCACACGTTCGGGCAATCGAAACCATGGATGTGGCGGCGCCCGACATCCCCAAGGCCAGTGCCAATAGCCGTGTGGGGCTTCTTGCGAGCGACTTCGGCGACCGCAGCAGTGAATGCCGCTTTCATCCCGACACGGGGGTACAGCGCAAGAGTGTCGTCAATCAGTGAAGGTGTGATCTCTTCAATGAAGAGCCCCATCACATCGACGTGCGCGCCCATGTAAACAAGTGCAATTTCCGACTGCTTGCGATCAGCAATACCTGCACTGGAATGAAGGGCAATGGCGTCCCAGACAAGCTCAGCTTTCGACTCCGAATAGCCGTTCGCCAGCAGAAAGCGGCTAGCAGCATCGGCCCCGTCGACTTCAAAGCGCTGATCGGCAGCAAACTCATTCGTCAGTCCCAAATCATGCAATAGCGCAGCGAGGTAGACCACCTCGCGGTCATATTTCAGGCCTCGCTTCTGTCCGATGAATTCGGCAAACCACCATGTCCGGTGTACATGGTGCAACAGCGCCGGTGGGTGGACGCGCTCGACGAGAGTGGAGGCCTTGCGGGCAAGTTCAGAGTCGGGGGCACCGAAGCCGCCAATGATGATAGGAGTGTTCATGGTTGCTTTCCTGTGAATGACGTTGGTTCGACATTCAGTTTAAACATCGCCATCCGGCACAATTGACTATTTACGGATGATTTATGCCAACATATTCATCACATTCCAGTGAGAAATAGCTTTGAGCAGAACAACGAAAGCAAAACCTCCGCTTTCAGGTCGGGCGCAGAAGCGCGTGGTGATTTTGGGACTGCCCCCCGTGGACTCTCTCGACGTCACCGGGCCGGCAGAAGTATTCGCCTTTGCGAATAAGTTGCACCGCAGTGACGACGAGCCCTACATCCTCGAGTTGGTGGGGATAGGCCCCGACTTACGCTTGGAAAGCTGCACCGGCATTACGCTTATGGCGCACAAGACACTCCAGCAAGAGCGTGATGAAAGTGCAGCGATTGATACCTTAATCGTGGTTTCAGGCTGGGAAGCGCAGGATCAGCTGGACGAAGCCGCCATCGACTGGATCAGGACAAGATCCGAAAATATCCGGCGAGTATGTTCCATCTGCGTTGGTGCATTTGCCCTGGCCAAGGCGGGACTTTTGAATGGTCGACGGGCAACGACTCATTGGCGTATGACACGCAGCCTGGCCGAGCGCTATCCCCTTGTGCAGGTCGATCCGAATCCAATCTGGGTCAAAGACGGCAATGTGTACACCTCGGCCGGCGTCTCTGCCGGGATTGATCTGGCGCTTGCGTTGGTCAGTGAAGACTTGGGCGATGGCTTTGCCATGGAAGTGGCAAAAAACCTCGTCTTGTTCCTACGACGCCCCGGAGGGCAGGCACAATTCAGTGTCGCCCTTCAATCGCAGCATGTGTCTGGCTCGACTCTGGATGAGTTATGTGTCTGGATCAATGAGCATCTGACTTCGGAACTCACAGTCGAGATACTGGCAGACCGGTTGTCCACAAGCGTCAGAACGTTGATACGTCTGTTCCAGCGAGAACTGCAGACCACACCTGCAAAATACGTCGAAAACGTCCGGTTGGAGGCCGCCTGTCGATCGATAGAGCTAGGGGTTCGATCGATGGAAGAAGTTGCACGTCGCAGTGGATACCAAAGCGTAGACGTATTGAGGAAAGCATTCATACGACGTCTTGGTGTGAGTCCGAAAGAGTATGCACACCGCTTTTCTCCAATCAGCGACTAATAAGAGATGCCGTGGCACTAATCGCCTGTAAATTGTCAATTATTGCAGATAACAGTATTTAAACTGTGTTTTGACAACTGACACATCGCGACCGTAGACGGATATACAACAGATCGGGCGACAGTGCAGTGTGGCGCGCAACCGGTGCGCCATCACTACGGAGTTTTCATCATGCAAGGACGCAAGTATCTCGTCACAGGTGCCACGGGAAAAACAGGAACCTGTGCCATTCGCCACCTCCTGAATGAGGGGCACGCAGTTCGTGCTTTCATCCAACAGGAAGATGAGCGCAGTGAAATACTGAAGGACGATGGCGCTGAGATCTTTGTGGGTGACCTCCTGGACAGGGACGACGTCAGTCGTGCGATGAAAGGCGTTTCGGGCGCCTATCTGTATTACCCGGTACGCCCGGACTACGTCGAGGCGGCTGCTTACTTTGCGCATGCGGCTAAAAGAGCAAACCTCGAAGTCGTCGTTAAAATGTCGCAGATTTCAGCTCGCGAAGACTCGTTGAGCCATGCCGCGCGCAACCACTGGGTCGCAGAGCGTATTTTCGACTGGTCAAATGTCCCGACTGTCCACTTACGCCCGACGTTCTTTTCTGAATTGCTGACGCTCCCATGGGTGTTGGATCAGATCGTCAAAGAGAACAAGATCACCTTTCCACATGGAACGGGAAGACATGCACCAATCGCTGCAGAAGATCAGGCGCGCCTGATTGCGGCGCTGCTCACGCAGCCTTCTGATCATGTCGGGAAGACCTACTTACTCCACGGCCCTGTCGAATTGGGCCACGCGCAAATTGCTGCAGAAATCAGCAGCGTTGTAGGTCGAACTATCACCTACTCACCCTCGACCATGATGGAGTATCGCGAACACTTGAAAACCTACAATCTGCCGGCCTTTTTGATCCAGCACTTCATGGCAGTGGCGATTGACTACCAAAATGGAGTTTTCGAAGGCAAAGACGAGATTATCAGCGAGGTAACCGGAACACCACCTCAAACGGTCAGCGAGTTCGTGCGAATGAATAAGCAGGCATTCATGGCTTGATAGCGTTGGTGTTTGCTCTTCCTCTAAATGGTGTTCGGCGAGCACCTCCGAGCAACGGAGTACCAAATGGATACCACCATCGAACTGTATGGCGCCCAAACAGGCAATAGCCAGAGGGCTGCAATAGCACTGGAAGAGGCTGGTGTACGCTACACTGCGCGAAGACTGGATTTGTTGGCGCGGGAGCATCGCGATCCGGCTTACCTGGCGCTCAACCCTGCGGGGAAAGTACCGACACTGGTTGATAACACATCGGTACCCGCACGGATCATCAACCAATCAAACGCAATCATTCAGTTCGCCGATGCCAGCGTTCCCGGCCGGCTCGCTCCCGTGCAACCAGGGCCAGAACGTGATCGGGTTTTCGATCGGTATTTCTTTTTCGTAACTGACGTCATAGCGCCTAGCCACGCCGCTTTCTTCTTGCGCCAAAATGGACTGGACGAGGCAGCCGCAAAAATCGAGCTGCGCGTCATTGAACAACTGGTCTACTCGGAAAGTTTTCTGACCCATGCCTACATGGCCGGCGACCATTTCTCCATGGCAGACATATCAGCGCTCACCATTGCTACATCAGTACGAGAACAACTGGATTGGACGACGCTCCCTCGCCTGTCACGCTGGTTCAACACGGTCAGTGCCAGACCTGCCGTGCAACAGGGATTGAGAGCTTTCCAGAATCCGTAATCGCAATTTTCAGTTTTCACTCCCCCAACGATCAGGCACTCAGATGTGAGCAGCTTCGAGATCTGGCAAAAATCATCCAGAAACAGTCAATTTTTATCGTTGAGGATTACTTAGGCTTACCTGCTTAGGGCTGCCGGTTTTTCCACTATCCCCTTCCCCCAAGAAGAAAACATATGATTTCCGGATGGCTCTCAACTGCTCTCGCTCGCCGTAATATTCACTATGGCTGGGCCATGATCGCGGTCACCTTTTTTACTGCCCTGATCAGCGCCGCGTCGGTCGGCGCACCTGGTGTCTTCATCGTTCCGATGCAAATGGAGTTTGGCTGGAACACCGTAGAAATCTCATCAGCGCTGTCGATCCGTTTCGTGCTCTTCGGTCTGATGGCTCCTTTCTCCGCTGCGCTGATGAACAGATACGGCTTACGAAATGTCAGCCTCACGGCACTGCTGGTCATCGTGATCAGCCTCTTGCTGTCACTGGGCATGACCGAGATCTGGCAGCTTTTCATCCTGTGGGGCATAGCGGTCGGCATAGGCGCAGGTATGACTGCGCTGACCCTCAGTGCCACCGTCGCATCGCGATGGTTCAGTGCTCGTCGAGGGCTTGTCGTCGGTGTTCTCACCGCCAGTACGGCAACAGGCCAGCTTATCTTCTTGCCAATCCTCGCGAACATCACCGATCACTCCGGATGGCGCTGGGCACTCGGTTTGATGTGCATCATGCTGGTGATCGCTGCACTGGCGGTGCTGCTGGTGATGAGGGATCGTCCGAGTGATATGGGCTTGCGACCTTATGGCGACGTTGGCACCGGCCCGATCCCTGCCGTTACTTCGAGTGGCGCATCGATCATCACGGCCTCTCTGGATGCCCTCCGTGACGCGGCGAGAACCAGGATTTTCTGGATTCTGTTCGGAACATTCTTTATCTGCGGCGCAACGACCAATGGCCTGGTTCAGGTTCATTTGATCCCGATGTGCGGCGATTTCGGTATTTCGCAAGTCAAAGCAGCCGGGCTGTTGGCGGCGATGGGTGTTTTTGACCTTATGGGAACAGTCGCGTCCGGCTGGCTCTCCGACCGCTTCGACAACCGTCGGCTGCTGTTCTGGTATTACGCCCTTCGTGGCCTGTCATTGATCGCGCTCCCTTTTACTGACTTCTCGATCTACGGCCTTTCGTTATTCGCCGTGTTCTACGGACTCGACTGGATCGCGACCGTTCCCCCAACGGTGAGGCTTGCCGCTTCCCGCTTCGGTGCAGAGCGCGTGGGACTGGTGTTCGGCTGGATCTTTGCCGGTCATCAAATTGGGGCCGCTGTCGCAGCCTTCGGGGCAGGATGGTCAAGGGTGGCACTGCTTAGCTATTTACCGGCGTTCTTTACCGGCGGCGTGCTCTGCCTGATCGCGGCCTTGACCCTATTGACGATCAGACAGCGGGATAAGAAACCAGTCGCCCAACACGCGTGATGGATGTCGTCTGCCGCTACAAAGAGAAAGTGGCAGAAATCGTCTGGGTTATGTCACTTGCCCCCACTTCAGGCGGCATAGACTGATGTTCGCTGACACCTTGCATGACTCGCAACGTCCAGCGTTTGTGAGTTCGTCGTTGAGCGCGGAGAAGCAAAATGCATGTGAAGACCCGAGGTGCTCGGATATATGTGAACGAGAGCGGAAGCGGCGAGCCTGCGCTCCTGTTTCTCCATTACTACGGCGGTTCGAGTCGGACGTGGGACGGTGTGATCCGTGACCTTGATAGCCAGTATCGGTCGATTGTCATGGATCACCGAGGCTGGGGCGAGTCGGATGCACCCGTGCAGGGTTACACCCTGGGTGATCTTGCAAACGACGTGCAAGACGTCATTGAAACCCTCAACCTCGATCGCTACGTGATTGTCGGCCACTCAATGAGCGGAAAGGTCGCGCAGCTATTTGCGTCCGGTCAGCCGTCAGGACTTCAGGGCCTGATCCTCGTATCGCCGTCGCCTCCGTCACCAATGAACTTTTCACCGGAACAACGGGCTGAAATGGCCAGGATCTACGACAGCCGGGAATCGATCAGTTGGGCTCTCGATAACGTACTCACGGCAAAAAGCCTGACTCCGGAGCTGTACGAGCAGGTTATCGTCGACAGCCTTCGGGGCGCTCCGCAGGCCAAAGCTGCATGGCCACTGGGCGGTATGGTTGAGGACATTACCGCAGACGTCTTGTCCATCAACGTACCCGTTCTGGTGATCGCAGGCGAGTTCGATCAGGTCGATCCACCCGCTACGCTTCAAAGTGAATTATTGCCACGAATAGCCGGCGCACGAATGCAGGTGCTGCCCGGTACCGGACACTTGTCCCCCCTGGAAAATCCCAATGAGGTTGCGGCAGCTACTCATGAATTCATGCAGGAACTGCGGACATAGCTCCAGGCACGATAAAGAGCGTTTACCTCATTGGGAGAAAGACGGAATGAGCGAATCGAGCATTCGCTTTGTGCGATGTCAGTGCTGGTTGTTCTGTTTAGGAGGTAATGATGCGCTTCTTTCCGAAAGTGATTGCTGCTCGCAAGATTGATCCTGATAAGCGAGCAAGTGCCATCGATTTCGTCAACCGAGTGAACTGGCTGTTCGAGACATGGGATCTCGAAGAAATGATCAACTCGTTTACGGCCGACGCCAAGGTCTTCCACTTCAAGGGTGAAGTCAGCGGTGAAGCCAACATCCGCCATTTCCTCACTGAGATCTATCCCTATCTGGTTCCTGGAGTCAGTCGTTGCGGCTCGGGCCATATCGTGGATGAAGAAGAAAACGGGCTCGTTGCAGTCCGATACCACAACCTGCTCGTACGCTATGCGGTGCCTGAAGACGCTCCGAAAATGAGCGACGGCGAGCTGACCGAGAGTGACTACCTGCCGATGATCTGGATGTACTCGCCGATGCTTGACCGACTGCGCGAGACCGATAACGGCTGGATGATCGCCGAGCGCTACATAGGCGGCTCAACGACGAATCGGCAACTGACGCCGCCAGATATCTCCGCTGCTGCGATACGACCTTTCCTTCCTGGTTCCTGATGAGTATTTAAAAATGAAGATCAAAGATTCAGTCGTGTTCGTGACTGGAGCCAGTCGCGGACTCGGCCTGGCATTTGCCCGTGAAGCGCTGGCTCGCGGTGCTGCAAAAGTCTATGCAGGCGTCCGTAATCCGGAAGGCTTCATCGAGCCTGGCATCGTTCCAGTCAAACTCGACGTCACCGATCCCGCGTCCGTCATTGCTGCGGCACGGATCGCTTGCGATGTGACTCTGCTGGTGAACAACGCCGGGATTGCGGAAATAACCGAGTCGCCATTTTCCGAAGACGCAGAGGATCAGGCACGGCGTATTTTCGAGACGAACTTTTATGGCCTGATGCGCGTGACTGGCGCGTTCCAGGCCTCCCTTCCCAACAATGGTAGCGGTGGCATCATCAATGTTCTGTCCGATGTCACCTGGAGAAGCGTGCCAATACTTGCGCCTTATTCAGCATCGAAGGCAGCCGCATGGAGCTATACCAACAACATACGTTTGTCTCTCAAAGAAAGGAGCATCCAGGTTGTCGGCTTGCATGTTGGCTTCGTGGATACTGACCTCACCAAGGACTTTGATGTGCCGAAGGCGAGCCCGATAGAAGTAGTTCGCCAAGCCTATGACGCCATTGAAACTGGGGAAAGTGAGGTTCTGGCGGACGCGGGGACTCGCGCATTGAAGCAATCGCTCTCCTCCAAAGTACCGGGGTACATTGATCCTGAAGTTCTCGAATCGAGGGACGCCTGAATTGGGTAGCGCCTGGTATCAAAAAAAATTCAGCTCACTGTCTCTGTGAGCTGGATCGGCCGCCTTGCTACTTGCACGGTGTAAACGCTGGATCCCGGCTCGCCCTGGAGCATTTCACTCATCAGATATCCCACTCACATCACCGACTTTCACTTGGGCCAGATCCTGCCGGAGTGAAGCCACGTTTTCAGTGCCATTCAATTGCTCAAACTGACGCTGGGCTTCTTGCCAGAGTGGAGCGGTTCTTTTGAACAAGTTCCTGCCCTCCTCGGTTAGTGCTGCGAGGCGACTTCTACCGTCGGAGGGTGAGGGACTGATTGAGATCAATCCCCCTTTTTCCAGGAAGCCCGCCATTTTCCCCATCGCCGTGCGCTCGATGTCGAGACGCTCAGCAAGCGTATTGATCGCGGCAGTCTCCATTTCATAGAGCGCTGCCAATGTGAGGTATTGGGTGATTCGAAGACCCGATGGCTCAAGCTGCGCATCGTAAAAGCGAGTGATCTGCCGGCTCGCCTTCCTTATCGCGGAACAATTGCACTGGTCGATCCCTAACGGTTGGCTAACCGGCAACATCTGCATATTTCCTCGTGACTACTGATGATTATTTCAAGTGCCCAGCGGGCTGCTTACGCATAGACATCCCGGTACTTTTCGATAAACGCCTGCACGGTCAGCGCAGCCGTACCGGTGATCTTCTCCACGATGTCATTCACACCGGCAAAGACTCCCTGTTGGTAATCCTGCGCGACTTCAACCAAATGTTGTGTCAAGGCGGCCGGGAACTTGTACTCCTGCGTCATTTTACGCTCGAACTCTTCGATTGATGTCGGGGCGTACTCGATTTTCGCACCCAGCACCTCGCTCATGGCCGCCGCGATTTCGGTGTGATTCATCTCGACAGGGCCGTGAAGGCTGTAAATTTTACCTCCGTGCCCCGCCGGGTTGGCCAGGATGTGGGCGATAACGCGCCCTTGATCGTCGGTAGCGATGGGAGCGTGACGACCATTCGCAAAGGGGAATTCGATTTTTTTGTTGGCCCAGATCTCCTTGGCGAAGTGAGGGTAAGCGAGCCAGTCCGCGAAGAACGTGGGACGCAGGTGCGTTGTCGGTATGCCCGACCAGTCGAAGACACGCTCAGAGATCCAGTGATCCTGTGCCAGATGACTCTTGGACTCACGCCGCGCGGAAATCTGCGACATGTTCACGATGGCCTCTACCCCGGCCTCTTTTGCGGCCTGGGCAAAATACGCTGCACCTTCGATGATTCCCGATGCCAGCGGATAAAGGAAATAGGCCGAACGGATGCCTTCCATCGCCGCGCGAATGTCATCGATGTTGGTGAAGTCGCCGATGGCAATTTCAACGCCACGCGCCCTAAGGGCTGCGGCTCGCTCATCGTCCGTGCGCACATAAGCGCGGACACGTTTTCCCAATTTGAGCAGCTCATCGATGGTAGCCCCACCGGTACGCCCCGTTGCACCACTTACAAGAATTTCAGCTGCGCTCATGATCTTGGCTCTCTCGATTAGCTGGAGCAAATGCCCCTGGAAAATTTACATAAGAGCATATGCCCCTATGTGATTTAATTTACGAGCACATGCTCCTACTGTCAACGTGTGTGGATGACCGTTCAGCGGATGGAGGGAAGTTCATTTGCCAATCACGGGTGACTTCTGCCGATATATTTTTCCTGTCTCCGGATACGCGGACGCAATTCCAATGGCAAAGCACACGAAACCAGTCGCCCCGCCTACAGATGCCGGGCAGAAGCGGGTTGTCATATTGGGCCTGCCACCGGTGGACGCGCTCGACGTGATCGGGCCGGCAGAAGTATTCGCTTGGGCGAACCAAATGGCTGACGGAGGAATGACCCCATACGTACTTGAACTGGTCTGCTCATCTCCTGACGTGCACCTGGAGAGCGAAACAGGCATTGGACTCAAAGGGCACGTTACACTTGAGCAGGAGTGTCGTTCTAACAAACCCATCGACACCCTGCTGGTGACCGCGGGCGCCATGACCTTCGAACAAATCGATCAAGTCGCCATAGACTGGATTCGAACCCGCTCGCCGACAGTGCGTCGCGTCTGCTCCATCTGCGTTGGAGCATTTGCCCTGGCGGCAGCAGGTCTCCTGGACGGGCGCAGCGCGACGACACATTGGGGAGTCGCTCGACGCCTGGCTGAGCGTTATCCCAAAATCAAAGTTGACCCAACCCCCATCTGGATAAAAGACGGCAACGTCTATACGTCCGCCGGTATCTCCTCAGGAATTGACTTGGCGCTTTCGCTTGTCGCCGAGGATCTGGGAAATGACCTTGCCCTGGAAATAGCGAAGAACCTTGTTCTGTTTTTACGTCGTCCAGCCGGACAGGCGCAGTTCAGCTTCGCATTGCAGTCACAACGCGCACGCGATTCAAACCTGAACGAGCTATGCCTCTGGATCAGCGAGCATCTGCATATGGAACTCACAGTCGAGATAATGGCTGCCAGAGCCTCAACCAGCATCAGGACATTGATTCGGATGTTTCAACGGGAGCTGCAAACCACGCCCGCGAAATACGTCGAAAACGTTCGGCTGGAGGCGGTCTGCCGTTCACTTGCGTTTGGCGAGAAATCGATGCACGACATCTGTCGTCGCTACGGCTATAGCAGCGTCGAGGTGCTACGGAAGGCCTTTACACGCCACTTCGGTATAACCCCTTTGGAATACGCCCACCGCTTTGACAAGAGCTCCGAGCCGACTCAGCCCTGAGAATTCAACAAGAACTCGGCAACTCGCTTGTTGAGTTGCGCGATCCTGGTATCACCAGAGGCGTGCGCAACAACGGTCGTGCCCGTGATAAGGCTTAAAAATTGCGGAAGAATGACCTCTGCCCTGCCCGGCTCCATGATCCGGGACAAGCGAGTGCCAATGAAACTGGCCCACTCGTCAAAATGCAAACTGACCTTTGCACGCAAGTTACTTGAAGCTTCGTCGCTGAAGTCATTCAGGCCACGAGCAAAGGCACACCCTCGAAAATCCTCTTCGGAAAACCAGTATTCGAGGAAGTCAAAAACCGCCAGAAGTTCAGCTCTCGCATCCCCACCCGCCTGCGCGGTGTACTTGTTCAGGCTCGTGAACCGAAGCCAGTGCGAAAAATCCAGATAGGCAGCAACAAGATCGGACTTCGAGGGGAAGTAGTTATAGAAAGTCCTCTTGGAAACACCGCTTTCGGCAATGATTCGATCAATCCCGATCGTGTGTACGCCCCCTTCGTTAAACAGGGTAATCGCCGTTTTCAAAATACGATCGCGGGGCTTGAGAGAGGCCATTTCCTCAAGGCGCAGGTCTTTGAAACCCGAAGCATCAATAGTCATAAGAATTCTCCAGCGTGCAGCCTATTGCAAGTACACAGATCTGTCTACTTTTCTATTGAACAGGTAGACAGATCTGTGTACTTTTGGCGTGCGGGCTCAGCCCGGCCACAAGAACCGTCCAGGATACCGGAGACAAAAAATGCCCAACCTCAATGATTTCTCGTTCAGAGCGCAACCACGGTTTAACGAATCGGAGTTCCGCCCTCTCTTCGCCAAGGCAGTCAATCTACGAACCGTGCTGATTCACTGTTTCGATCCACGTGCGTCGGAGGTTCCGGCCGTTGTCGCCCAGCATTTTGGCGAGGTCTACCCGGGAGAAAACGTGCTTGATGAAGCCGGTAACCGGGTGGGCCATACGACTACCCTGTTCCCGGTATCCGTTGCCGGGGGGCGGGCTGTCGCGGGGGTACAATCGATCGCGACCATGGTGCATCTGTTCGGCATAGAGAGAGTCGTTGTGGTGCACCACTCTTTCTGCGGCGCCACATCCTTCACCACCGATGGCATCATTGATGCGTTCAAACATGAGCACGGCAGCGATATTTCGTCCGCGTTCGACCACGACAGCATCTGTATTTCGGACTTCGAGAGTTCACTCAAATATGACGTTGGTATTGTCCGTGCCCATCCGGGAGTGCCCCGACACGTGGAAATCTACGGGTTCTTCTACAACATTGATACCGGCGAACTCACGGAGGTCGTGAGCGATGTTCCTAAGGAAGAAAACGCTTGATATGAATGCAGCGACCAGGTGCTGACCTGGTCGCAGTTTGCTACATACAATTGGAGGATGGGGCCATTACGTTGAAGCACTTCAGTAGTTCATTTCTGAACCACGTCTGAAAGGAATCAGACTCATTGGCTCGCCGCCAGACAACAATGAGTGCCGTTTTACCGAGCGCCGTCATTTCGAGATCAGGAGCGCCCTCCAGAACACGCCCTACTCCAACAGAAATCTCCCCCGACATTAATAAACCAGGCATTTGCAGGGAGTCCACGCGTCGAATGACCAGTTTCACATCAGCTGATGACGTTTTCAGTTGACCTGCCAGACGGGCTAGCGGTGCAACTGCGATGTCGATATTTAGACCAATACAGAGCGCCAGCGGTCTATTCATCGCAAGCGTCCATACCGCGAGTCACCACTCCCACGCCAATCAACATCAAGGCTCGAACGCCTGCTTGTTCGCACGAACAAAATCAGCAACGGTCTGAGGAGACTTCCCAGTAACTTCACCAATAACGCCATCCTTACCAACAAAAATTCCATTCTGGTATCAGAATGCGCAGACACGTAGTGTTCTCCTTTACCCGATTGGCAATATTGTTCGTTTTGGGCCGCCCTGTGCCATTACTACAAAAGAACTCAACCTTCGTCGCAGAACAAGCGAAGGCGTTGAAGTGCGAGAGCACGGGCGGTAGGGACACCCATCTGTATGTTTGGCTGCTCTCTCTACGCAGCACCTAACGAGAGCTGTCTTTGGCATTAGAAAGCAGTACTGTTGCCAGACTCCCTACGCCCGCCAGTCCCATCACAAGCGCCATTCCCCTCGGTGTTCCATCCGATAGCCAACTGACCAGCGCAGCACTGAGAATGCCGCTCCCATAGTGCATCGCGCCAAGTAACGAAGACGCAGAGCCTGCGCGCTGCGGGAAGTGAGCCAGAGCCCCGGCCACGGAGTTGGCGACAATGAATCCGTTCATGGACATGTAGAAAAACACCGGCACGACCAGCCCCCAGATTCCGCCCAGGCCAAACCACGCGCACAAGCTGAGAATCAGGCCAAAGAACGCCAGGGCCCAGGCGCCTCGATGAAAAATTCGCTCGCTACCCATACGGTTCAATAATCGCCCATTAATGAAGTTGGCGATCATCATCCCGAGAATGTTGATCCCGAACAGGCAGCCGTAGGCCTGTGGTGAGACGTGGTAATAGTCGATGTAGGCAAAGGGCGTTCCGACGATGAACGCGTAGGCGCCAGCATAGAAAAAACCTCCCGACAGCGCATACCCGATCAACCGTGGATCACGCACCAGTTGCAGGTAGCTGATAAAAGTCTGCTTGAGTGGCTCGGAGGTTCTCTGCTCGCGAGGCAGGCTTTCCGGCAATCGGCGGAATGAAACGAGCGTTACCAATCCCACCAGGGCCAACGACCAGAAGATGCCTTGCCAAGTCCATAAACGTAGCACCTGGCCGCCAATCAGCGGGCCCGCTAAGGGCGCCACTCCCATGATCAGAATCAGCGTCGAGAGCATCTTCGCCGACTGTTCCCGTCCATAAAGGTCACGCACCATGGCGCGCGAAAGCACTGGGCCGACACAGGCCCCCAGCGCCTGAATCACTCGCCACAACATCATTTGGCTGACATTGATGGAGAGCGCACAGCCGACTGAGCCGATGATGAACAGAATCATCCCGATGGCGATGGGTAACTTGCGTCCGTAACGGTCGCTGATCGGCCCCCAGATCAATTGCCCGGAGCTGAATCCGATCAGGAAGGCAGAAAAAGTCAGCTCAACACTGGCCGTGTCGGTGTGAAGCGCCCGCGTAATGGTCGGCAGTGCTGGCAGGTATATATCGGTGGAGATTGATGCGAACGACATCAGTGCGCTGAGATTAAGCAGCAATCGCAGATCGGAGGTTCTGCGCAGCGTTTCAGTGCCGGCAGTTAGGGCTGCCTTTGCGGGGCGTTGAAGTGAAGACATGGGTGCAGAGCCTGATAGTGGCGGATTCAGGCATCGTAGAGATTGCTGGCCTATCGATTAATCCCTTAATTGCGCTAAGGGAAATGAGCTGTGCTCATGAGTCTCCCACACTGCCTTAAACATCCGGCAACCCGCTGTTACCGGACTGATGAGCACACCTCATAAACCCTTGCCGATTTACCCATCTAGTGCTCATCCGTTAGCTCACTTACTGTTTTCCCAGCGGTACCGTGCAGTCCAACCACCAGCTCAATGCTGAAAGCCAAGCGGGAGAACGAAATGCACAAGCGCAAACTCGGGAAAAGCTCACTTGAAGTGTCTGCCCTCGGCTTAGGGTGCATGGGCTTGAGCCATGGCTATGGCCCGGCTACCGATACCCAACAAGCCGTCTCGTTGATCCGCTCGGCCGTTGACCGAGGCGTCACCTTCTTCGACACCGCCGAAGTTTACGGCCCCTACCTGAATGAACAAGTGGTGGGTGAAGCCCTGGCGCCGGTGCGCGATCAAGTGGTCATTGCCACCAAGTTCGGCTTTACCTTCGGCGCCGATAATAAACAGCAGATTCTCAACAGTCGCCCGGAGCACATCAGGGTCGCCGTCGAGGGCTCGCTGCGCAGGCTGAAGACAGACTTCATTGATTTGCTTTACCAGCATCGGGTTGATCCAGATGTGCCTATCGAGGATGTCGCTGGCGTGGTGAAAGAGCTCATCCGGGAAGGCAAGGTCAAGCACTTTGGCCTGTCGGAAGCAGGAGCCCTAACCATTCGACGGGCTCACGCCGTCCAGCCTGTGGCGGCGCTGCAAAGCGAGTACTCGCTGTGGTGGCGAGAACCTGAGCAGGAGATTCTTCCGACGCTCGAAGAGTTGGGTATCGGTTTCGTGCCCTTCAGTCCGCTGGGCAAGGGTTTTCTCACCGGAACCGTGTCGGCAGATGCCTCCTTTGGCAGCGACGACTTCCGGAGCATCGTCCCCCGTTTCAGTCACCAAGCACTGCAAGCCAATCAAGGGCTGGTGGTGTTGATCCGCGAGATCGCGGCGCAAAAAGAAGCGACACCGGCGCAGATCGCTCTGGCCTGGTTGCTCGCACAAGCACCGTGGATTGTGCCTATTCCCGGAACGACCAAGCTACATCGTCTGGAAGAAAATCTCGGCGGTGCCAACATTACGCTTTCCAAGGTAGAGCTCAAAACAATCGATGCGGCACTGGCGCAGATTCCCATTGAAGGCGAGCGTTACCCCGAGGCCCTCAAGGCTCGCGTCGGGCGTTAACGGAGCATTGCCATGAGCAACGATCACGACCCGATTCGCCGCACGGTCATCGCCGCACTCGCGAGCGCCCCGCTTCTGTCGCTTGCCGACACGCAATCCAGCAACGACCCCCCTCGTTCCGGGTCGCGCACCCTGGTGGCGTACTTCTCGCGCTCGGGCAATACCCGCGTTGTCGCCGGGCTCATCCAGCGAGGACTTCGTGCAGACCTCTTCGAGATCCGCCCGGCCAGTCCCTATCCCGAGGATTACCTGGAAACGGTAGAGCAGGCTCGACAGGAGCGCGACAGCGGCTTCGAGCCAGCCCTCGAAAGCAAGGTTCGCGCAATAGCCGACTACGACGTTGTACTGCTCGGTTTCCCGATCTGGGGCGAAACCGCCCCGCCGGTCGTGCGGTCGTTCCTGTCGACCCACGATCTCAGCGGGAAAACCATCATCCCCTTCAACACCCATGGCGGCTACGGGTTAGGCAATAGCCGCAGCGTTGTCGAAAAACATGCGCCGAAGTCTAAGGTGATGGAGGGCTTTGTGATGGAGGGTGAACAGGAACGCAAGACCATGGAACGCGTTACCGCCTGGCTAAGCGACAGCCAGCTCGCACGTTAATCAATTTCTGAATGGGAGTAGACCGATGAAAACCCGCAAGCTGGGCAACAGCCTGGAAGTGTCCGCCCTGGGCCTTGGATGCATGAGCATGACGTCGGCCTACGGGCCGGCTGCAGACAAGCAAAGCATGATCAAGCTGATTCACTCCGCGCATGATCAAGGCATCACCTTGTTCGATACTGCTGAGGCGTACGGCCCCTTCAGCAACGAAGAGTTGTTGGGTGAGGCCCTGCAACCGATCCGCCAGCAGGTCATCATCGCCACCAAATTCGGCTTTGATATTGACCTGATCACCGGCGAGCGTAGCGGCGGAACCAACAGCCGACCAGAACATATCCGGGCGGTGGCAGAAGATTCGTTGAAGCGTTTGCGAACCGACTGTATCGATCTGTTTTACCAGCATCGTGTTGATCCGCAGGTGCCTATCGAAGACGTCGCCGGCACCGTCAAGGATCTGATCGCCGAGGGCAAGGTGAAGCACTTCGGGCTGTCCGAGGCTGGCGTGCAAACCATTCGCCGGGCCCATGCCGTTCAACCGGTGACCGCAGTACAGAGCGAGTATTCGCTGTTCTGGCGTGGCCCGGAGATCGAACTCCTGGCCGTGCTGGAAGAACTGGGTATCGGCTTCGTACCGTTCAGCCCACTCGGTGCCGGTTTCCTCACCGGCAAAATTGATGAGCACACCCAGTTCGACGCCGGCGACTTCCGTAACTTCGTCCCCCGTTTCTCCCCTGAGGCGCGCAAGGCCAACCTGGCGCTGGTTGAAGTGGTCAAAGCCGTCGCCGACCGCAAGGACGCCACGCCTGCTCAAGTGGCGTTGGCCTGGTTACTGGCACAAAAACCATGGATTGTGCCGATCCCCGGCACGACCAAACAACATCGACTGGAAGAGAACCTGGGCGCTGTCGAACTGGCACTGACCGGCGAGGATCTGCGTGTGATCAACGAGCAGATGTCGCAAATCCAGGTGCAGGGCGAACGTCTGCCCGAGCCTGCATTGAAGATGACCGGACTCTGATTTTCTCTTACTGCTGCTCCGCGCGCGGAGCAGCCCCACGGTCACCTCACCGATTGACAGGAGTTCGTTTGATGAAGCGTCTGATTACCCCGCTGGTTGCCTTATCGCTCTTGACTGCGCAAGCCCAAGCCTCCAGCGAAATCCGCATCACCCATAACGGGTCTCAGCCTTCAATCAAAGGCGCAGCTGAAAACTTCACCGGGACGGCACGGGTCGATGGCCTGTTCAAAGGTGATCTCCCGGCGCGCATCAGCGGTGGCACGGTGACCTTCGAACCCGGTGCACGCACGGCTTGGCATACCCATCCACTGGGGCAAACGCTAATCGTCACCGCTGGTGTTGGCTACGTGCAGCAAGAGGGCGGGCCACGTCAGGAAATCCGTCCGGGCGACATCGTCTGGATCCCGCCGCAAACCCGTCACTGGCATGGTGCTACGGCCACCAATGGCATGACCCACATCGCGATTGCTGAAGCCGAGGATGGCAAGACGGTCACCTGGGCGGAAAAAGTCTCGCAGGCGCAATACGACGGTGAAACGCCCGCTCAAGGCGTGCAAATGAAGTAACGGGATGTGTCGAAGCCTCGCGCCCGACACCCCTGCAATGTCGCACCTCGAAACCTGAAGCCCCCGGCTCTTCGGCTCAGCGTCGGGTTTTCACCGGCGATTGATCGTTTGACTCATGAACCCTGCTCAAGAGTGCTTGCGCAATATTGGGGTTAATCGACACAACCATCCTCCGTACGATCCAGCGACATCACCGTGATGAGCAATGGAAGGAGCCTTACCCGATGACCACTGACACACCGATCGAACCTCGCAAGACCAGTGCCCTCCCCGCGCTGACGGCTCTGTGTCTGAGCCTCGGTCTGGTGGCGGGTTTTGCCAATCACAACGCCGAGGCATCGCAACCCATGACCAACAACCAGCTTGCGACAGAAACACTGTCGGCTCGGCAACAGGCCATTCCACTGATCGCCGCGTTTATGGCGACCAGTGACATGCCCGGGCTCACCACTGCCTTGAACCAGGGCCTGGACGCTGGCCTGACAATCAGTGAGGCCCGGGAAATTCTGGTGCAGCTTTACGCCTACGTCGGCTTCCCGCGCAGCCTCAATGCATTGAATGAACTGATGGCGGTGGTGCAGTCACGCAAACAACGCGGCATTCAGGACGCACCGGGCCAGGAGCCCTCCCGCGCCATTGCGGTCGGTGACGATTTGCTAGCGGCAGGCACAGCCAATCAAACCAAAATTTCGGGTGGCCCGGTCAAGGGGCCGGTGTTCGATTTTGCCCCGGTCATCAACCGGTTTCTGCAAACCCATTTGTTCGGCGACATCTTCGAGCGCGACAACCTCGACTGGCAAAGTCGCGAACTGGCCACCGTCGGGGCGTTGGCGGCTACACCAGGTGTGGAATCGCAATTGCGCTCACACATGCAGGCGAGCCTGCGGGTGGGGCTCAGCGCGGCACAGTTGCATCAGGTCATTGAGGTGCTGGCGGCAGCCGGCGATGAACAGGTCGCCAAACGTGCGAACACGGCATTGACACTGGCCCTCACTGCTTCGGGAGGTTGATATGACACTTGGAAAAATTCTGCTGAGCATCGCTTTGCTGAGCGTGCTTGCCGCCTGTGCGAACCATCCCGGCAGTTCGAACAATGCTGCCGCCCCGTTGATGATTCAGAAGCAAGGCAGCTTCACCGCCGGCGGGACGATGACTACCGCACCAGGCACGTTCAATCCGCACAAGCCCATGACACCGGATGGCCAGACCTACCACGGTGACCATGCCTATACCTTCTACCAAATCCCGGTCGATGCGCGAAAACTGCCCATCGTCATGTGGCACGGCGCCGGCCAGTTCTCCAAGACCTGGGAAACCACCGCCGATGGCCGCGAAGGCTTCCAGAACATTTTCCTGCGCCGCCACTTCGGTGTGTACCTGATCGACCAGCCGCGTCGTGGCGATGCCGGGCGCAGCATGGTCGAGACGACGATCAAGCCCATTCCGGACGAGCAACTTTGGTTCAATCAGTTCCGCATCGGCCTGTGGCCCAACTATTTCGAAGGTGTGCAGGTGGCTCAGGATGCGCAAACCCGCGACCAGTTCTTCCGTGCGATGACGCCGAACACCGGGCCGTTCGACATGGGTGTGGTTTCCGATGGCGTGTCGGCAGTCTTCGACAAAATCGGCCCCGGCATCCTGTTCACTCACTCGCAGGGTGGCGGGCCGGGTTGGTTGACGGCGATCAAGAACGACAAGGTTAAAGCCATTGTGGCTTTCGAACCTGGAAGCAGCTTCGTCTTCCCGCAGGGTGAAGTCCCCGCACCAATTCCCAGCGCGTTCGACACGGTGCAGGGAGCTGCGGTGCCAATGGCTCAGTTCATGGCGCTCACGCGTCTTCCGATCCTGATCCTCTACGGCGACAACATCCCGGAACAAGCCGTCGACCTGCCCGCCCAGGACAGTTGGCGCGCTCGCCTCAAGATGGCCCGGCTATGGCGCGATGCCGTCAATCAGCACGGCGGCGACGTGAGGCTGATCCACTTGCCGGAGATTGGCATCAAGGGCAACACCCACTTCCCCATGTCGGACTTGAACAACGTGCAGATCGCGGATCTGGTGTCAGAGTTCCTCAAAGAAAAACATCTGGACTGACCAGAGCACACGCGAATTTTTTTGAACTGCCCCCTTTTGATTACTCAGGAGTTTGAAGTGAAAAACATCATTCTAAAAGCCACACTCATGTCGGCGCTGGTCGGCCTTTCGGCTGGCGAAGCCGGGGCTGCGGACTACAAAAAGAACCCGTTTACGCTGGCTTACGATGGCGCCATTACCAAGAACGAGCCCGGCAAGGTCAACATCCACCCGGTCAGCTACAAGCTCAATGGCCTGGACATCGCCGCCAACGTCTACACCCCTGCCAACTACGATGAAAAGAAGCACTATCCGACTGTAGTGGTGGCGCACCCCAATGGTGGTGTGAAAGAGCAAGTGGCCGGTTTGTATGCCCAGCGCCTGGCCGAACAAGGCTATATCACGATCACCGCCGATGCCGCCTATCAGGGTGCAAGTGGTGGACAGCCGCGCAGCATCGACAAGCCTGCGTACCGCATCGAAGACATCCACAGCATGGCCGACTTCATCACTCAGTACGCGGGCGTCGATGGTAACCGTTTGGGCCTGCTCGGCATCTGCGGCGGCGGTGGCTACTCGTTGGCCGCCGCGCAAACCGACAAGCGCTTCAAGTCGGTCGCGACGATCAGCATGTTTAATTCCGGGCGGGTGCGTCGCAATGGCTACAACGACTCGCAACTGGACACCGTCCAGCAACGTCTGCAACAGGCTTCCGCTGCCCGTGCTCAGGAAGCTGCCGGCGGCGAGGTGCTTTATTCGGGGGATGCCAACCTCACCGATGAACAGATCGCCAAATTGCCGTTCGAGTTGTATCGCCAAGGGTACGAGTACTACTGGAAAACCCACGCGCATCCAAATTCAACCTTCAAATACACCACCAGCAGCTTGCTCGACCTAATGCGTTTCGATGCCACCAACCAGATCGAGCTGATCAATCAACCGTTGCTGATGATCGCGGGCAGCAAGGCTGACAGTCTGTACATGACCCAGGATGCGTTACCCAAGGCTACCGGCACCAAGGACAAAGAGCTGTTCATTATCGACGGCGCCACGCACATCGAAACCTACTGGGTTCCCAAGTATGTGGATGCTGCACTCGGTAAGTTGACGCCGTTCTACGCAAGAACCTTGTGATTGGCTCGTTGGGGTCGCGCATCCATGCGGAACCTGATTACATAGGATAATCCCGCGCTCTGCATGAGAGGCTCTCATCAATGTCCCGCGCCAATCTTAACGATCTGCAAGCCTTCGTGGTCATTACCCGCGAAGGCAGCTTCACTCGCGCGGCTGCACAGTTGGGCGTCTCGCAGTCCGCGCTGAGCCACACCATGCGTGCTCTAGAGACACGGCTCGGCGTTCGGCTGCTGACACGAACCACCCGCAGCGTCTCCCCTACCGAGGCCGGACAACGGTTGTATCAGTCCATGGCGCCGCGGTTCGACGAGATTGAACTTGAACTCGCGGCGGTCAGCGAGTTTCGCGACACCCCTGCCGGCAACGTGCGGATTCAAGCTTCCGAACATGCGGCGAACAACATCCTCTGGCCCAAGCTGCTGAAGGTGCTTCCGGACTATCCGGATATCAAGGTCGAAATCACCGTCGACTACGCCCTTTCCGACATCGTCGCCCAGCGTTACGACGCCGGCGTGCGTCTGGGTGATCAGGTGGCCAAGGACATGATCGCAGTTCCGATTGGCCCGCCGTTGCGCATCGCCGTCGTGGGATCACCTGAGTATTTCAAACATCGGCCTTTCCCGAAGGAGCCGGGTGATCTGGCCGCACACAATTGCATCAATTTGCGCCTGCCCACCCATGGGAGTTTGATGCAGTGGGATTTTGAAAAGGACGGTCACGAACTCAAGGCACGCGTCGAAGGGCAATGGACGTTCAACAGTAGTGTGCCGATTCTGCGCGCTGCCGTTGCGGGATGCGGCTTGGGTTTCCTGCCCGAAGATATGGTTGCGAAGGAACTTGCCGACGGAAGCCTTATTCGAGTGTTGGAGGATTGGTGCCAACCCTTTGCCGGTTACCATCTTTACTACCCCAATCGCCGTGAGCATTCGTCAGCGTTTGGGGTTGTGGTCGATGCGTTGCTTTATAAGCGCTGAGTCATCGACCATCAGGTGACTCAATTTTACAAACACCCCACAAACCAGCGTTTGAGTGGATGCTTGTGGTCGATTCTGATGAAAAAGCCGGCTTCAATTTCCACCGCAGAAAAGTACGCGTCTGAGATTTAAATTTGTGCGTTGCGCACAAGTTTCATGGCTCAGATTTTTCGTAGCAACCTGAAAATTGGCGTTTTCAGCACTCAATGCAGGGTAGTCAGCCCAGGTCGACTTTTTCAACAGCATCGGCCAGAAGTGGACGTTCGTGACTATCAAGCGGATGCCCTCAAATTAGCCCTAATCCTCGCCGCATTTTGTCTATCTGCTAACCCCCGCGAGCGCCATAAATAACGACCACCGTCAAAAACAAGCAAGCCCACCGCTACCCAGATTGGGAGGTACGTCATCCACTGCTCTGCTCTGATCTGCTCACCCAAGGCTAGGGCCACTGCGACCATCAATATCGGTTCAACATAACCTAGTAAACCAAACAGGCTGAAGGGAAGGAGCTTACCTGCAACGGTGTGGCCATAAACGCAGCCGAACTGATGACCGCCAACAGAACAAGTAGAAAATACAAGCTCGGCGCCCGGGAGAAGACATCCACGGCTGGTTCATGCCCCATAACAAAATAGGCAGCAACCGGAAACGTAAGCAGTATGTCAAACCAAAGGCCGCCGAGATGTGCCGTAGCGAGTTTACGTCGCAACACGAAATACAAGGGAAATCCTAAGGCTACCAAAAGCGTCGACCATGAAAGACGTCCGACTTGGTAAAGCTCGTTAACCGCACCCGTTGCAGCGCAAAGGGCTGCAATTTTTTGTATGGGTGTTAGGCGGTCACCATACAAAATCCTACCGACGAGGAGCATTACGAGCGGTAGAAGGAAATAGCCTAGAGAAACATCGAGCCCATGACCGTTTAACGGTGCCCACATGAACAGCCACTGCTGCATGCCCAGCAAAGCGCTGCTCAGGCAAAGTAATACAAACATCTGAGGTTTTCGCCTAAGGTGTTTCCAGACTGCATTTACATGTCGCCATTCTCCTCTGAGTACCAAAAAAGCGGTAATGCAAGGCAACATCAGCAGCATCCGCCATCCGAAAATTTCCTCTCCGCCCAGTGGGGCAAGCAAGGTCGCGTAGTAATACAGGGTTGCAAAAAGGCAGGATGAGACAATAGAAAGAGCGACACCTTTGAACAAGGGGCCTCCATTTATTTGGGGAGAATTAAAGATCAGCCGGTTAAACGGCCCAGGGAGGTGCAGGGATGAACTTTGACTCGATCCACTGTTTGAAGGCGACGACCACGGCGCTAGGAAATTTTGCCGATGGTCTGACCAAATAAACCCCGCCTGCGGTATCCAGTTGCCAGTCAGGAAGGACATGCACCAGCCGCCCGGCAGCGATATCTCGACTCATCAACCAGTCACCGGCGCCCAGTATTCCTGCACCGGCACGGGCCGCTGCCAGTAATGATTCACTGTCATTGGCCGTCAGGTTTCCTTTTGGGGAGACAGTCTCAAGCTCGTTGCCGCGATGAAGTCTCCACTGAGGAAATGACGCCAGTCCGCTGAAGCGAAGGCAATTGTGATTAATCAATGCCTGTGGCGTTTCAGGTATGCCGTTCTTTTCGATGTAACCCGGCGAGGCGCACAGAATCCGTCGATGGTCGCTGAGCTTCCTGGCGATCAACCTGTTGTCTTCCAACTCTCCAATCCGGATGGCGGCATCAAAACCTTCATCAATGATATCGACCAGACGTTCGCTATAGTCGGCAAGGATCGAGACATGGGGATGAGCGTCGAGAAATTCGGGCAGCATCGGGCCCAGCCAGCGCCTGCCCATGGCGGCGGGCAATGCAAGCCGCAATGTACCGCGAATTTCGCTGGCACCTTCGGCTGCCTGCTGCTGCGCTTCATTCATCAACTCGATGGCAGAGCGAAGGCGCCGCTCCAGCTTGGTGCCGACGTCAGTGATGCGCACCTGGCGGGTTGAGCGCTCCACGAGCCGGACGCCTAGGCGCTTTTCCATGGCCGCGAGCCGCTTTGAGACGACAGTCGGGTGTCGCTGCAATAGTCGGCCGGCCCCCACAAACGAACCTTGAGAGGCCACGGCCAAGAACGCAGCGATTTCGTCACTGTGCTGATTATTCAGAACATCAAGATTCATGGTTTTAGAATGATCGCCCCCGATGAACGCCCCGACTCTAGGTCAGCATGCGCCAATGCTGCGTCAGCCAGCGAATAGCTAGCCCAGATCCGGGGTCTGATAATACCGGCACCTATAGCTGCCAAAACATCCAGTGCACGTTCCTGGTACTCGGGGACACCCGCTGTATGAGCTGCCAACGAAGGGCGTGTCAGAAACAGCGAACCTTTGGCGTTGAGCGTCGACAGCTCAACGGCGGACGGCGCACCAGATGAAGCTCCGAACGATACCATTAGGCCACGGGGTCGCAAGCTATCCAGGGATGCTTGGAAAGACACACGTCCTATAGGGTCATAGACTACGTCGACTTTTTTGCCTTCGGTAATACGAGCGACATCCGACGCCAGGCTGTCAGCATCGAACACCAGAACTTCATCGCAGCCCAACGCCTGAGCTTTTTCGACACTGGCTTGCCTTGAAACCACGCCTATCACCTTGGCCCCCAAGTGCTTGGCCCACGGCACCATGATTTCCCCCAGCCCCCCAGCTACACCGTAGAGGAGAATGGTTGTGCCCTGCCCTACGGGGTAGGTGGCCTTCAAAAGGTACTGTGCAGTGATGCCCTTGAACATGACAGACGCGGCATCATCGAACGACAGTGCATCCGGAATTTTGACCAGCCGCTCGGCTGGATAAGGCCGGGCCGAAGCATACGAGCCAATAGGGCCGGTGGCATAAGCGACGCGATCCCCAACTTGCACATTGCTGACACCGGCACCCACAACGGCGACACGCCCAGCTCCTTCCAGCCCAAGTCCGGATGGCAACGCAATGGGGACTGCGCCCTTACGTTGGGTGACGTCGAGGAAGTTGACACCAATGGCTTCCTGCTCAAGCCAGACCTCGCCTGGCCCTGGCGATTGTTCGCTCAGTGTCTCCAGGTTCAATACGTCAGGCTTACCGAACTGGTTAAAGCGGATCGCAGATACCATGGTCATTTCCCCTTCGGTCAGAAGCTGCCTTCACATAAGTACCGCTAGTGTGAGAACTGACCCCCTGATGAACAAGACGGGTTGACTGCAGATCACTAATGCACAGATTGCAGCAATATCATCTTCGATACCACGCCTTGTTGCGTAGAGCACCTCGGGGTGTAGCAATTATGGAGACGCTAAAGGTTGTCGCTGAGCACCCTCTTCCTGGTACTGCTGGAGTTCACCTTGGTGAGTTTTGCCTAGACATTCCAGCTCCCACCCACTGTGATTTACATGCAGGTGATCTGGGCCATTGGCGTCAGCATGATTGCCCTTTAGTCAGGCTGCCGAGGCCAATCCTGTTTGCTCTGTGCTTGCTAATCGTCGCCTGGCACAACCTGCTCGATGGCCTGCAGTTCCCGGGCGGTACTCTTTGGACATCTCAGGAAGTCAGGCCTGCTGGAAATAGAGATTTGCCCCACAGGCATCTTTTGGGTTCACTTTAAGTATTCCCTCCGCTACCTGCGTGAACTCGACACCATTCTCTTCAAACACGCGGGCGGTTTCAGCCACGTCTTTGACCAATAATGTGGCAGCGGCGAAATAGGCATCACCTCTGATTGGATGAGCGTCACCGCGCGATTCAGCCTCCTCGGCTGTGATCAACTCTATATCCGCTCCTTCCCCGAAGTTCAGCCATATGCGATCGGTATATCGGTGCACGTTCTCCGGCCCAAGTAGCTTGTTGTAAGCGGTCTGCGCTGCATCGAAATCGCTGATGACACCCACTATACGACCAAACGAAACGACACCATTTGGATGATCCAGCCAGCCTGGCTGGCGCAAGGTGTCCGCAGTGAGGTGCTCGCAGAGATTGGCATGAGTCAATCCAGGGTAAAGACTGTGGTCAAGCATCACTGTCCGAAAATGAAGGTCTAGAACCTTGTCTTCGAGTACGAGCTTACGGTTCAACGCCTTGGGCGGTTCAATGCCCAAGCCAGATTTAATACCTGCCAGGTAGCTTTCATCAGCGGATTTCGCATTGAAAGCGACGCTGTATAGCCCCTCACCTTTCTCTAGGAATTTATCGACACCCGCCAGAAATTTACTCGGATCCCCGATACCACGGATTTCCAAATAATCCCCTGGAAACATGATGCATAGATTTTCGGTGCCCCACTCCTGATGCTTCCCGCTAGGCGGGACTACAAAACCCAGCTTCAGGTACTGCGCACGCGTCGCCCTGAGGTCGTTCACCGCCACAACAGGATGATCAACCCTTCCGACTTTTGCGGTCATAGCTTTCCCTTATTCATTGATGCGTGAAATCGACAGCTCGCTCTGTCTGTAGTGGTCTAATGAAACCGGACACCCATTTAGGTGAGAATGCTCGCCAGATCGAGGTGTCAGATGACCAAACAACGCCGTTCCTTTTCTGCTGAATTCAAACGCGAGGCTGCCGACCTCGTGCTCAAGCAAAACTACAGCTACATCGAAGCCAGCCGTTCACTTGGCGTCGGCGAGTCGGCCCTGCGCCGCTGGGTTGATCAGGTTCAGCAAGAGCGCCAAGGTGTTACGCCGCAGAGCAAAGCATTGACCCCGGAACAACAGAAAATTCAGGAGCTGGAAGCCCGGATTGCCCGGCTTGAACGGGAAAAATCGATATTAAAAAAGGCTACCGCGCTCTTGATGTCGGAAGATCACGAGCGTACGCGCTGATCAATCAGTTGAGCGTCCATGAGCCGGTTGATTGGCTGTGCAAGCTGTTTGAAGTCACTCGTTCGTGCTACTACGCCCAGCGCCTTAGGCGCCGCACGCCTGATGTTGAACGACTTCGGTTGCGCAGCCGGGTGAACGAGTTGTTCACGCAAAGTCGTAGCGCTGAAGGTTTGTCTTCCAAAGAAATCCAGCGCTGTTTAAAGCGCTATATCGTCAGGGAGCTATACCCTTTGATCTTGGCAGATTTAGCCGATTCAGCTCGATCTTGTTGACATAGGAGCGTCAACGCGCCAATGGAGCGCGTGTTTCGCAGCCTAAAAACGGAATGGATACCGACCACGGGCTACAGAACGACTCAAGAAGCCAAGCGCGATATCAGCCACTTCTTGATGCATCGGTACAACTGGATTCGGCCTCACCAATTCAATGGTGGGTTGGCACCAGCTCGGGCCGAGGAAAAACTTAACGTCGTGTCCGGGATTAGTTGATCACTACACTTTGCTCTCAAAAAAGAAACCGTTAGCAGGAAGTAGATCAATCACATCAACTTCCACCTGCGAAACGTATCTTCGAGACACCTGAGCGGAATCATCGGCGAGCGCCAGACTTCCTGCCTCAGTCCTAGATCCTGTAGCAAATCCGGCAACGCCAGCAGCAACCGGGCATCCGCCTGTAAACGATCGAACAGCCATTCCGGTTCTGCCCTATGCGCGAAGCGAGCACACACAGCCCTCCAATCGACCGAACCTAATCGTTCTATCTGTGCTGACCACCGGGTGATCCGCACTATGCCTTCAACATCCAGCAACATGGGTGCAAGATCGTAAACCGGTGCAAAGCTCACTCGCTCCTTGCCCCGAAGGATCGATAGATTTCCGCCGTGGTTGTCGGTGTTCCCGGCGACCTGATTGATCAAATCCCGTCGCAAGTATTCGCTAATCATGTCCGGAATTTCAGACTCTTGGCCGGCAGCAATCCATGTTTCCGCTAGCCGATCCACGACGTCGAAATGATTCAAAAAACCACCTCGATCCCTAGCTCCGCATAATGAGTACATCGACTCGACTGCGATGCGCTCCACTCCTTCCGCAGAAACCTTACGATCGAATCTTTGCATCCAAATGCTAGGTATCTTCGCTGCTTCGTATGCCAGCCCCTCGGCGGTGATCGTGTCGACCCCCAACTCGTCCAGCGCGCGGTAAAAGCAGTATTCGCTATGAAGGATGTCGCGATCTAATTGAGTGGCGCTGTTACGCGGGAACTTAACAAACCAATGTCTACACACATCAGCGTCGCGTAGCGACCCCTCAGGATAAAGCTGCCCCCAAGCGTCTTCGACCAGTAGCATTTTTGGAGCTTCGCCGCCGGCGCCAAGGGCACCGCTTATCGCCATTCCCGATTTCTTGGCCTGGTCGAGAAAGCCCATACCTGCCTGAACAACCTCGTCTCGGTGAAACCCACCAGTCGATTTTTGTGCGGAACACAGCGCTCCAGCCGCACGTTTTATACGCATATGCCCAATGGGAGCAGCAGCGAATTGCTGCAGCAAAAATAGGTCGAAAGATATATCCGACGGTACTACCGTTCTCGCCAAGATGTGCCGGCGTCCAGCACCAGCCGGGATGATATCGCGCAGAAAAGCTGGAGCAGGCTCACGCCGAATATCCCACTCCAGCGGGAAGTTCGCACTGACAGCCGGCGCTTTAACCGTACCCAGTTGAATGAACTGATCCACAAGGTATTCGGGCAAATAGTTGATGTTGCACCGACTTCGCAGGCTATCTCTAGGTAAATCGAAGCTGACCACCAATGCATCGCGCCAACGGCCATTCGAGTGAATTTGAAGAGTGATGGATTCCATACGTGTCGGCGAATTACCGAAGCCTCACTGTGCCTTGATCAATCTGAGTACGAAGAGCTACTGGGCTGTTGTCCGAGCAGCGGGACAGCGGGGAATAATTTCTCGATCAGCGTCGCTGAATCACTCCAATCGCGAGCGAAGCACTCCGTCCAAACATAGAACTCTTCCCAATCTCGCCACTACCTGACGGGCCAAGACAAATTTTCATGCAGCGCTGAGATCGCAGGCACACTCACGTGCTTTCTTGCACCACGGCCAGCCAGGATGTACAGCTTGTCTTTGCTTTCAAAAAAGCAGCCGTGAAAGTCTTTTTGATAGCCAGTGACGAAACCATCGCTAGCTGGGACGCTGGCATCACTGTCGTACACAGCATGGCTAATGAAAAGTACAGTGGGCTGAAGTCCCTGCTTCTTCACTTCACGCTCCTGGGCCTCGGCGAGCAGGAGGTCGAGCAGCATCCAATTCCGAACAATGCAAAATGGCTGCCCCTCGAACTCCTCACGCGCCAGTTGAATGAGCTCACCGTCTTCAAGCTGAGAGCCACCGAGCATCTGGGCGGGGCCATACAGTAAATCTTCAATCAAATCTGCTTGCACACTGTTGCCTTGTTTTCTAAAGACTTTCAAAGCGACACGGTTCCAGACATCTGGGAGCCGTGCATCGTGGGATTTGAGTAACTTGGGATGCCGATTGCAAAGCCTGTTGTTCGCTAGTGGATCATATTGATCTCAGGCATGGCGCCGTTTTCATGCCACCAGTGGCAAATTACATATCGACTACCGTTGTATGTCTCGAATAGTTGATACCCCTGCAGCTCAACCACTCGTTCTATCTGAGAAGTCCGGATTGTTTTGCCATCCGAGAACCGTCCACGTGTTTCAGAAAAAACCACTCCGATCATGCAGGGAGGCTGGAATTCGGCGCAGCACAGGTAGCCTGTCACTTGGACGCCGAAATCAATTTTCTTGGCGTCCAAAACGCATGTTGGCAAAGCCATACTTTCTTTTCCTAAGCCTCTGTTATCGACCACGAGCAACCCACAAAGCACCTCAATGAACTCGATCGAAACGATCTAAAGCACCGTTCTGAAAAAGCCAGTGGGCAACGACAAAAATCCCACCATCGATTGTCGTAAAAACGTCGTAGCCTGCACGCTGGCTTCGATCTACAACTGGTAGTGCATGTATGGGTAAACCTTCTGGGTACTTTTGCGCCGGGTCACAGAACAGAAGACCTGTAATTTTTTGAGGCCGCTCCAGAGCGCACAAAAGGTACCCAACAACGTCTGGATCAGCGATGACAGCTCGCGCTCTCTCAATGACCGCTGGATACCTGTGAAACCTGAAGTCGGACAATCTCGCTCCGTAAGTTTTGATCCAGTACATCCTCCCCCTCCTCCATCACCGATCAGATTTCGATCGTGAAATCCGAGATGAAGCCTGTGCGCTCTTTTGGGTATCCACGTGGGTTCGTGATCAAACGGCACCCGTTCAGTTCAACATCCACGGCACGGTGTGTATGCCCAAAAATCCAGACGTCCACCATCGAAATTAACGAGTGCCACTGGTTTGTATAAGCCGCACTTAAATGGCCCTCATGCTTATCACCAGCCACCTCCGGAACTGGGCAATGGTGCGTGATAACAACCGTTTTTCCTTCGAAAGGCTTGGCGAGTTCACCGACCAGAAAGTCGAAGGCATCGTGATTTCGTTCGATCACGTCCGCCGGACGCAGCCGGCGAAAGCGTTCCTCTGCTCTGATCACCTGAAAGTCATTCATCCACATGCCGCAAGTCACCATCGCTTCCACCGGGTCTCCGGTGGATGAGAAATCCGTCCAGGCTGTTGTGACCAGAAAGCGTGTTTGGTTGCAAATCCAAACCTGGTTTTCCAGCACATGCACATGCGGCGCAGCGGCCTCTCGCATTTTTCGAAGAGTGTGGTCGATGTGGCCTTTGTAAAATTCGTGATTCCCTGCGCAGTAAAGGACGGGCTGGTTGAACGTCTCGTTGGCCCAGCTGACGCCTCTCGCCTGGGTGTCGATGTCGCCGGCTAGGACGACGATGTCTGCGTCAGTCGAGGGCGGTTCAAATGGGGCGAACTCGTTGTGCAGGTCTGAGTAAATTCGAATCCTCATGGGCTCGCTCGATCTCGATTTAAACCTATATTGCTTAGACCCTAGGCGCAGCTTCACGCGTGGTGAGTGCGACCTACCCTCCTAACGGAGCAGATGCGCAGGGTCGAAAAGCCAGAAGTTCCGATAATAGCAACAAATTGCATTTATCGGAACAGCTGCGATGTGGCCCCATCCTTGTCTTTTGGGACGAACATGTCGCTCACTAAACAGCTTGCAGCAGCAATCAGAGTGATTCGCAGGCAACGTGGATTCGGGTATGAGGATCTGGCCGACGTCAGCGTGCAACGCCATATCAGTGCGTTGGAGCAGGGCAATGCCAACCCCAGCCTTGGCAAGCTGATGAGTCTTGCCGCCGCATTAGACTTTGATCCCGTGGCTCTATTGGCGATATGCGTTGCCCTGCGAGATGGCAATACTCCCGATCAAGCTCTCGAACGCGCCCATGCCCAACTGAGTGACTTCAAATACTTGGGAGGTATCAAGCAGCTGGAGAGCGAATATGCCGGAAGCCAACTGATCAAGCGCCACCCTGGGAAACCGGCCAATAACGAAAATGCAGAGGCGGTTAAAAGATTAAAATCTGAAGGTTTAAGCCAAGCTGAAACATGCAAGGTTCTTGGATTGTCAAAATCCACAGTACATCGTTACTGGCAAAAGGATTGAGTTTCGTACTCGCTTCGCTCCATCGTCTTTGCTGCTTACATTGATTCGAGCTCTATATATAATTATTCAGCTGATCAAACTTGCTCATCGACGAAACGAGACCTCCATTCGCAATGTGCAGAATTCAATGATCGCTGCACCTCTACGACCTACTTTGATTGGCCTCTTTCAAGTTTCATCTTTTATAGTGTCAGCAGCTAGCTGAAGTTCAATCCGCCTTTAGGATTAATAACATAGTCAATCACTACATCCGTCCCTCGAACATTTGAAGCAGGAGGATTGATGGAGACAACCCGAAGCAACGCGTAATTGTTGTACCTATTCTTCAAGATGATAATATCATCCACGTTAGGGGACATATCCTCAGGTGATAGTTCGTAGGAACTCGCATCCTTAACGTCAGTGAAGTAATTGGCATCTCCAGCTATTGCCGCCCCAATTAAGCTTGGATGGAAGCGTGTTTGAAGATGGACAGATGTGGGGGAGTTTTCTGAGAAATTTGGATGAAACCCATAGTCACCCTCCCCCAGCTCAGCAGAGTGCCTCAGGTGAAGCTGCACTGTCACCCGCCCAGATTTCCTTCTCGACCTATATCTAGGGTTAAACGGCCACCATAGCGTCAAGATAGGAATAGAACTGGCACAGGTAACGACCAAGGGTTCCATATTGAACGGTGCGCTACCGTTATACGCCAGCTCAACTATTAACCAAACTCCGGCCAAGACCAATGAAATGGATGAGAGAGTGATAAGTGTATATTTTTGTGATCTTGATAAGTTTTGACTCATTCAACAAAATCCAAGCACTCAAAGAAAATTCATATCGATGCAACGACTTTTAAAGTTGAAGTACGCATCGAGCCATGGCACTGCACACCCCCCCCTTCATCCAAGCTGGAGTGCAATCGCCTTCCGCTTGCAAAAAATTTATAGCAGCATTTGACCCAACCTTCACTCCCACACTAGGCAGTCCAAAACAAATGAAGTCCCTCTATTAATAAATCTCCCCATTTCATCTTCCGGAGCAATATATTTCAGCCCAGCGAATCGGAAATCTTTAGATGGGAAAGAACTGGCTTGAGGGCTCGACTCTCGGAACGCGCAGTAGAAAGCTACTTGAGGTGCAATTTCTTCAAATACTTTCGAAAGCTCTAACGAACGGGCGTGTTCAAAATGATGCTCATAGAGCACTCCTATAGAATTCACCCCAGCACGCGAAAAAGACTCTCCACGCATAACAAGTTTTAGTGCAGTTTCTTTGGTAACCACATTACCAAAATGTCGAATAACATTATAAATCTGCTCTACCACTCGATTTCCATCACGCGTATTTCTTAATTTATCTCCAAGTGCAACAGCCTCAGCTATTAGTGTATTTAAGCTAATGACCCCTCCTTGCGAGGAAGACGTGCCTAAAAGCGGCTGAACAGCCTCAGCTATCTCATTTTTATTGACAGCTCTGGCACATCGGATGGCATCACTAAGTGTTAAAGTTAGTTGAGTCTGCCCCTCCCAGCGTGCGATACCTTTGAGCTCACCTTGCAAGCCTGCTTGAACAGTTTGTGTCACAGGAACCCAAACCGTCCAAGTTTTATTAACCATGGCCAGCGGATCAATTTCTGCACGCTGTTCCAGCAGCCACTGCTGTAGCCAGATATACCATGCTTGCTTTGTGGCAAGACAAACAAATACCAGCAAAACAGGATATCGACAGGCATCTGCATAACGGAGATACTTCCGATCTATCACAATTTTCACAAGACCATTTTTTTGCTTACACTGATCTTCGGATTTTATCTGTACTTTTAATATATTTCCTTGCACCTCACCTTCGTGCAACTCAAATTCCATATCGATCCCATAGTCCTCGCCGAGGTCACGAGATAACCAATGCAGACTTTCTTCAACATGGGAGGCGAGCCACTTATGGCCTCTGGCTCCAATTTTTTGCGAGGGTGAGCGAGTTGACATGGTGTGGCGTCCTTTTAGTGATGGGCATAACGGCCGGTTCGTCTTCCGTAAGCAGCCCGACTTGCGATGGTAGCACTATGCCTTAAAACTAAACCACTCTAGCGGTGGGCGCGCTCATGAGATAACTAAAATCATGCGCCTCTACTGTGAGGATATTGAGTGACCGGTAGGCATGGAAAGGAACGGCGTACTGAACCACGCTCGCGAACCGGGAACAGAGGCAGCACATAACATCATCAAGTACGTATAAGTTAGTCTGAGGGACGTACTGAATACGTAGCACCTACTCCCAGTGCGGGAGTAGGTGCAATGTACATCAAGCGATCGCGTCAGCTAGACGTTTAGCGATGAAGCCCCGCGTACGCCAAGTAGCACGCACAAATGACTGGAAGGTAGCCTGCCCTTTTAGAGTCAACTCATCAGCATGATCAGTTACGATGACCTGCGGCATTAAGCCAGTGGCTTTTTCAGTTTGCTCGCAGAACTCGACAAGCTTGTCGAACATGTTGGTTACGGAACCGATGTCTTCGTCGACATGCTTAGCCCGCTCCGTGAGCGCCGCCAACGCTTTGGGATCGAACCCCTCCTCTCGATGATCAATCTTGGCGGGGAAATAGACCTGCGTCGGCTGATCCAAGAATAAGATAGGAGGGATTTTGCAGCCCTCTTCGTGCTTTAGAGCGAATACAGAATGCAGTGCCAGGAACAGAGTCAGGTGCGTGTACAGCCAATTGGCACCGCTACCCATCGAGCGTAAGTACACATTGCCCATTGTGGGGCTGTCATGCCAAAGGTCGAAGGTATGAAGGTCAAATTTCAAGTTAATAGGCTGGTAAGCCTCCTCGAAATCAAAACCTGCGCCGATTCGAGACATTTCACTGTTGATAAGATCACTTAGATCAGCCATTTTACCAGGAACGTCGTACTCATCCAAAAGCGGTTTTATTTCTGCAAGCCTGTCCTTAATTAACTGCTGTGTAGCTTCGAACTCCGACTTTCCTCGACTCCCATAATCCTCGATCACGTCCTCAAGACGATGCTTGACGCGCAATGCGATCTCATCAACCGTTTTACTTCTCTTCAGATCCTCGACCTGTTTAGCCAGTTGATTAATGTTGGCTTGAATACCGGAAAGAGTATCTTTTTCCTTCGCAAGCGCCTTACTCAACTTACTTTCTTCATCTCGAAAGCTTTCACGCACATAGGAAGAAGTTCTGAGCTCACGGTTCATCCAGTCAATAGCAACTGTCAGCTTGTTTGCCTCCTGATCCACCTGCTCACTGGGCGCATCGCAAAATGGGCAATGGGCATCACTGATTTCGGCGTATTCGGGCACAGGAATTTCGGTGATACCTTTGGCGAAATCTTCAGTGAGGCTGATCGAAGACTGCACAGCGTGGACTTTATCTTGTAGTCCGCGAACGATGACCGTCTGCTTCGAGCGTTCCTCTTCCAAAGATTTTTTGCGTACTGAATAAGTGTCCGTCAAGCTGTCGATGCGAACGTTGGCGTCTCTTATCTTTTTGAACGAGGGTTTCACGCTTCCTGCAATTTGAGCACCTGTCAGCCCTATGAGATCCGTACCACTGACTGATTTGTACTCCGCCAAGAGTTGGTCAACTCTCTTAATGAACTGCTCTTTCTCTTCCTTCTTTTTAGGTATCTGAGCTTCGATTTTTTTCAGTTCTGCCTTGAGCTGATTGCTCTCTTGGGACAGCCAGAAATATTTTTGATCTGCGAAGTTCATGAAAATTTTTAGATGTTCGATGGCCTGCTCACGTTTCTCCTTTTCATCAAAACGATAGAAAAGCGCGTGTTTGTTCGCCACCAAATTTTGATGCTGAAGCATATAGGACACGAAGCTGCGAACCGAAGGGGTTGAGCTCTTCGACTTACCTAGTTCACGACTACTAAGATCTTCATCGATATCCGTCATGGTGACTGAAAAATATCGACCAAGCTCCTTCTTAAAATCCCGCAGCGGCAAGAACAAGCTGGACGAGAAAAACTCTTTAACGTTTTTCATTTTCAGGAAAATTTCGTCAAGCGTACCATTCACTTCGCTGATAAAGAGCTTATCGACACTCCGCATACGTGCCAGGAGCAGTTGTTCCTTCTCAAACTGAAGTAATGTAAAATATATTTTCGAGCGCTCTGTTATGACACCCTTTGGAATTGTGTCATCACTATTACCAAAGCAAAAATCAAAAATCTCGATAATCGCGCTCTTACCCATGGATGACTTGCCAGTGATGATGTTCAAGCCAGTCTTGAGCGTTACTTGATGGATAACATTATCGTGATCAATCACACCCACCGACTTTACGAAGCACTTCATAGTTGAACTATCCCTAGCGACTTGAATACAGGTGGAGCTTCCCGATCGTCCAGAAGCCTTGCTAGATTACGGGCCGAGGCTATTTTCTTCCCCATTCCATTTAATGGCGGAAAGGTTTTCTTTGTAGCCCGAACGACCATGTCGTCATCTATTGTCAGATACCCTGAATTGATAAGGCTCATCAACGTAATGTTGGTGACCTCTCTCAGCGAGTGAATTCTTTTGTGCACCCCGGCGATGCGTGTCTTGTCAGACACCATGGTTCGCCAAGTATTGCGTTCGCTAATGCTCCGCAAATAGGAGCCTGTAGCGTCATGCAGAACAAATGGAAGTACGAGATAACCGAACAAAATATTCTTCTGGGTCTCTTTCAATTCGCTAAAGAACGCATGAAGAATTGGAGCCATAATAAAAGGGCTACGCTGTAAGGTATGGATATGATCGACCGTAGAAAGCCTCATCACCAAAGCCTCCAATGCAATTTCTCGTTTCCTTCTTCGTCTTCGTCATCTGCCAACATATGCCAGATTCCATTTCGAAATTCAGACGTTGTACCGTCAAATGCAGGCATTCCATCGACGGGTTCCCCGCATCGGGTGTCGAAGAAATTTTGTGACTCGAAACACCAGTCTTCCTTCGGCTTTCTTGAGCAACGTCTCATCTCTGCCGACCTCAGGCTTTTGTGTCGCTTGAGTTGATCTTTCTTATAATTGTCGACATCAGATTTTTCGACGGTGAATCGCTTGAATTCGCTACTGATCGTATGCACAGTAACTAAGTGCTCTAGAATAGCTTCAGGCACCCGTTTACCGTATTCGATTTCATAGAGTTTTTTTACAAATAACCTATCAGCATAGGCGGACAAATCGACCTGTCCCGCAAATGCATCGGTATCTATCGTAGGAAATTTACGGGAATTGCGTCCGTACTGAGCTAATAATCTGGATAGCTTAAGGTCGAAATCAGAATAACTAATCATCCAGCCAGGCTTAGAGAGGCATGGTTCAATGAGATACCCCAGTAGCGCTTCAAAATACTCGTCACGCTTCGACGGATCTACACCCTTTCCGTAGCGACTCTTAGCATTCTCTGCTCGTGTTTTTAAATCAGGTTCGGCAGAGATGATTTTTACTTTTTCTATTACATCCTGGAGAACGCATCTGCGTTCACTGGCCATCACGAATTGCTGATTTTTTACTGCTTTAGAAGGTTTTTTACCCGAAGTGGCAATACGGGCTTCACTATCCGAAAGTACCTTATCCAAAAACTTCAGCCGTTCTTCGCCAGACTGATTATTCCAATGTCGGAGCTCTGCCGTTGCACCATATGCCTGTGTGGTGAGCAAAACTAGCTCAGAATACTTTTCTTGCTTAAACTTTGGCGACAACCAGTTTTTTAGCGTATTCCAGAAATTGTTATGACCATCGGTGAGGTCATCCACAAAGTTTTTGACTTCAACTTGAACGCTTCCGCTGACGGTCACATCGCCAAAAACCTCTAGCCACAAGGTTTGCCCATCTACCAAGTCATGGCAGTATTCCAAGGTTACGATAAGTTGGTAGCTTATAGCTTCGAGTAGCTTGGTTGCATCGTTGCTGAGCTTGCTCACACCATTCTCCAATCATTGCTTCACCGTTGCGGCGAGGATGTATTTTGCGAGGAGAATGAGATGAAGCCGTCCTGGCAAATCCATTACCACAACTGGAAAAATCAATTCAGGTACCGCAACCGTGTACCTCGAAAAGACAAACTACAAATACTGTTTATATATACAGCATCATAAAGCGATAGATCTTCGATTGTAGCTTGATGGCATTTTGTTAGCAAAAACCCCTATGTCGGCGCATAGCTTGATATGCCAACGGGTTGTTTTCACGGTCAGCAAGAGGGCTTCATGGCTTTCACAAAAGAGAACGGGGATTCAGGTTCGAATGCAACGACGCCAAGATGCCCATCAACGCAAGCACTTGGGCAACAGGTCTAAGCCAGTTCGGAAAGACCACAGGACGAGTGAGCATACTGACGACCGAACTGCCGGATCCCGCTTACGTTATGCAAGCAGTCCAAGCCTGCAAGAATGCAACTTCAGGGGAAGGTTGCCCTTCCCCTCTTTGATGATTGGCGCCATGAAAGGCAGGCACCAGCGCCCCTCCCTAGAGCTTGCCCCGACCCAGGCACATCAAGCGACGGGTGATCGACATACCGGTGCAGGCCTGCTAAATGCCGGAGGCCTCGCGGCGTTGCCACAGTTTCTTGGCTACCAGTTGAAAAATGTGCCCTGCTCGGTGATTGTTCAGTTCGGCAGTTGCGCCCAGCAGCATCGATAACCGACCAGGCCGTGCCTCAAACCGCTCCATCAGGGCTCTGCGCTCAATCTGAGCCAAGGCATTAAGCTTCACTGAACGAATAGTCCTGATCCCCTTCCTGGACTTACCGATAAATATCCAACCTTTCTGGATTTCAATGTTATCTGAGTACTGATCAAAGTAAGGATGAACCCAACGATAGCTTTCAGGCGTAGTGGGTAATGGTGCATTGGCAGGAATCTTCACGGCGAGCGCAGGACAGTGCTTCTCAGCTTCCAGTTTTTTACGACCTGCACGCCTTTTAATCAAACTATTTAAAGTTCGGTTGTACCCTTGTTTTTTTGAATTGCACGTCCCACAAGACAAAGATAAATTTCTTACTTCGAACGTGTAATCACCATGTATATTTTTTTCGATGAAATGCTCCAAGTGGACGGCATAATCATCGTAAAGCATCCGCCGACAGAGACTACATTTTGCCTTTTGCGCCTTGCGCAACAATGGCTTCAAGGCACCCTTGAATGCCGTAACTGCTTTTACACCGCTGTCCCAATCAAGACCTAGCAGGTCTGCGGCCACAATGCCATCAGGCAGAACTGGGATCGGATGAATCCGCTCAAAACCAACGTTAATCATCTCCCGACGCTCCAAGAATCGCCTCGATCACTTCAACGAGGGGGTCTTCGGATTTCAGAGCCGACTTAATAGACATCAACTCATCGGTCAATGCGAGCAGATCGGGATGTTCAAACCCATCTTTTTCTATAATAGACACTGCGCGCTGAACCACATCCACTACGATCCGATTTCGGCTAGAAGTTATCCCGAACTGCTCCAGTAGAATGTCATCAGATGAAGCGCCAAATGAAGCCACACTGACGATGGGCTCATCATTTGACAAATCCACAATCGTGCTACCTTCCAGCGCGGCACCGACAATAAGCGGAGAATGGGTGCATACAATCAAATGTCCAGACTTCATCCCTACTTGGCAGATCCCATGGACTGCGGCCATGAAATCTCGCTGCCACTGTGGGTGAAGGCTATTATCGGGCTCATCCAAAAGCATCAGCGAACCTTCCTCCACACCAAAACCAAGCCCCATGAGATTCGTGTACATATGATACTCACCAGAGCTCAACTCAAATATGGAGAAAGGCTGTTGGACACCTACCCTTTGAACCTTTACATCGCGAAGCGAAAAAATATCAAGCATAAAGCCTAGGCGAACCACATCATTAGACGCAGTTTTACAGCGTATGCCACCACTACCCATATTTAAAACAAATGTGGATTTGGACGAGCGCATAAATTCGGAGAAGTCTTTAAATACATGCTCATCAAATTCATTCAAAACACTAAAAGCCACACTTTCTGAGATATGCTGCGACGCCCTAAAATCATCGATATTCAATGACCCCCTCAGCGACTCCACTGCAAAACCCTGCTCCACCCTTGAAAGCAAATTCACGGATCGACGAGCTTTTTCTTTGCGCACTTGAACTGACACTTCTAGTTCGGGAATAATATTAGCAAATTCATGAGCTTTTTTGTAAAACGGCCACTCATAGCGCGCGGACTTATTTCCATCCAAAGCAAATATCAGCACCGTCTCAAAGGGTCTTTTTTTGCTGAGTAGATTCGCTCCTACCCTTTGCCCAATGTATGCGTACTGTTCTGTAGCGAACTCGGTGCTACCACCACCAGATTTTTCCTTAGAAGGGAACCTGTCTGCAACGGAACCTGAGGCGCAAATGACATGCTTCATGCTCAAGCCATCACTTACGTTTACTGTGGCCGACGTAGACTTAGGAGCGATCACCCCCGCGACCAGCTCTCTCAACATCGTGCTTTTATAGGATCCGTTCTGCCCAGTAACGATGGTACTTCTAAATCCGTGCTGACCTATTAATCCCTCTACCGCCACGAACGGTATAGTTCTCCAAATCTCACCCCAATCTTGAAATTTGATAAAATTAATCATTCAGCTGAATTCCTTTTTCTAGAATTTGCGCAATTAAAGGCACTGATTCAAGAGTATTCTGAGCACCCGCCAATCTGTAGATCTGTAGATCTGTAGATCTGTAGATCTGTAGATCTGTAGATCTGTGATCTGAATCGCCCCGGACTCTTCAGGCACCTTGCAAGATTACTGTGAAACGCTTTTCAAACTTTACCATTGACAACCGATTGTTAACACCATGGCGACCCTTAGCGTTGTAGAACATCTTGATAGAATCAAATACATCACTGCGCGCACCTTGAGGTTTTCTGAAGCGCCTTATCCAGAAATTCCGACTCAAATCTACCCCCAGATCAAAGGCAGACTCTTGCCGTCTCAACACCTCAACCAACTTCGCCATAAGCTGAAGAAACCTGGCACCGCAGGACGAGACGCTTCGCCCGAGCAGGTTTGAAAAAGACGTGATGCGGTGGGCGATCGCGGAGATGTGATGGTCGTGGGGACTCTCCTGCAGCGAGAGCTTAGGGCGTACGATGGCTTAGTGGAGTACCTGTGATTGGTGATTACAGGTGCTCGGTTGAGAGGGGCATCAGTGCTTGCGGGATTGGACGGATGAGCGGGGTGTCCATCGATATCGGGAAAAATGGACATTGGACAGAAAAACTTAACCTACTGATCTGTAAAGCTTTGCCATGTCCATTTATGCTCCGAGCTCACACATACAGAACTTCGACAAGACCATCGTCTCGATCCCGACCTGGCGCCTGATGTCCGAGTCGTTCAGAAACTGGCGCGGCATGCAGCAGTCCGGCGGGCGGCGGATCAAGCGCAGTCTGTTTATCGATGCCAGCGGCGTGCGTTTCATCCGCGACGATGAAGAAGAAAAACTCTCCCAGGTACACCTGCTGACCGCCTACATGGGCCGCAAGAAAGCCGAGCTCAAGGCCTGGAACGAAGCGCAGGGCAACGTCGCGGCGATGTCGGCCAACCGTCGGCGCATGACCAACATCGGTACGTTCCGCGCCTATGCGCTGGCCTATCTGAAGAGCCACCCGGAGATTCAGCCGAACATGACCTGCATGGTCCGCCAGATGCAGACCACGGCCCAGGGCATTCCACTGGAAATCTACTGCTTTACCACCACCACGGTGTGGGCCGATTACGAGCGGATCCAGGGGGATATTTTCGATTACCTGCTGGCGGTGCTGCCTGAGTTTGGCCTGAGTCTGTATCAGCAGCCGAGCGGCGGGGATCTGCGCTCCGGGTTGTTGCCGGCAGTCCTGGGTGCAAGCCACATTCCCGAGGCCGAAAAACAACGAATGTAGACCTTTCTCGCGGACAACAAAAAAGACGCAACCCCGGTTGCGTCTTTTTTTGTCCTGCCGACTTACTTGGCCTGCCGCTGCGGTGCCTTGTGCACCATGGTGTAGGCGTAGTCGACGCCCATGCCGTATGCGCCGCTGTGTTCCAGCACCAGGTCCATCACTGCCTGATAAGTGTCTTTGTGCGCCCAGTCACGCTGGTACTCGAGCAGCACTTGCTGCCAGGTCACCGGCACTGCGCCCGCCTGAATCATTCGCTGTACCGACATGTCGTGGGCTTCTTTGGTAGTGCCGCCGGACGCGTCGGTGACGATGTACACCTCGTAGCCTTCGGCCAGGGCTTCCAGGGCCGGGAAGGTCAGGCAGACCTCGGTCCACAGCGCGGCGATGATCAGCTTCTTGCGGCCGGTGGCCTTCACCGCGTCAACCAGCGCCTTGTCTTCCCAGGAGTTCATCGAGGTGCGCTCGATCGGCTTCTGCTCCGGATGCACCGCCAGCAGTTCCGGCCAGATGTAGCCGCTGAAGCTTTCGGTTTCGACCGAGGTGTAGATGGTCGGCACGTTGAAGATCTTCGCTGCCTTGGCCAGGCCGACGGTGTTGTTCTTCAGGGTCTGACGGTCGATCGACTGTACGCCGAAAGCCATTTGCGGCTGGTGGTCGATCAGGATCAGGGCGGAGTTGGTTGGGTTGAGCAGTTCACGGATAGACATGGCGCGTTCCTTTTGATGTCGATTCAGAGTTTCGATTGAGTAATGAGTGAGTCGAGTCGCTTGCCGTCTTCGGCGTTGTTGTCTCGGCTTGGATGTCACTTTAGGGGCTAGCCGATAAAGGGACAATTCCCTAAAATCGAGAATCATTGATTCTAAAACAGGGACAATCATGGATCGTATCGAATGCATGCGCGCCTTCGTGGTGACGGTCGGCGAAAACGGCTTCGCGGCTGCCGCCCGGGCCATGGACGTGCCCCGGTCGAAAGTCAGCAAACAGATTCAGGCGCTGGAAGAAGCCATCGGCGTACAACTGCTGCAACGCACCACCCGCAGCCTGCACCTGACCGAGGCTGGCGCCGAATATTTCGAAGCGGCGCGGGAAGTGATTGCGGCACTGGACGAGGCCGAGCAGCGAGCCCGGGACGGGGTTGGCGAATTGCGTGGTGTATTGCGGGTGAACGCGCCGATGTCGTTCGGCCTGCGGCGCTTGGGCAAGCTGATCCCGCTGTTCCACGAGCAGCACCCGAACATCGAGCTGCAACTGGTGCTCAGCGATCAGCAGGTCGATCCGGTGCGCGGCGGGTTCGACGTGACCATCCGCATTGCCAGCCTGCCCGACTCGACCATGATCGCCCGACAACTGGCGCCAGCGCCGCGAATCATGGTCGCCTCCCCTGCTTACCTCGAACGCGCGGGCACGCCGCAGACCCCGCAGGATCTGCGCTCGCATCAATGCTTGAACTACGGCTATCTGCAGAGCGGCGTCAGCCTGCAACTGTGCAATGGCAAGGAAACCCAGCGCGTCAACGTCACCGGGCCGCTGCACGCCAACAACGGCGACCTGCTGGCGCAAGCGGCCGAGGCCGGCATGGGCATTGCGCTGCTGCCGGACTTCATCGTCGAAGAAGCGCTGGCCGCCGGGCGGCTGGTGCCGGTGCTGTGCGAATGGCAAGCCCCGGCGATCACCATCAACGCGGTGTATTCGTCAGCCCGGCGGGTGCCGCAGAAGACCCGCGCGTTTATCGAGTTTCTGGTGGGGCAATTGGCGCCGGCTTGCGAATCCCCAACCGACTGATCCACACCGCCGCCAGAATCACGCCGCCACCGAGGAACAACCGCCCGAGCTCTTCGTGCTGATTCCAGATCAGCAGGTTCAGCAGCAATCCCACCGGCACGTGCAGGTTGTTCATCACCGCCAGGGTGCCGCCGTTGACCAGGCATGCGCCCTTGTTCCACCAGTACAGGCCGAGTGCGGTCGAGACCAGGCCCAGGAACACCAGCACGCCCCATTGCAACGGCGCTTCGGGCAGGAAGTTGGATTTGCCGAACAGCAGGAACGCCGGCAACGCCACCGCGAGTGCGCCGAGGTAGAAGAAGCCGAAGCGCCGGTAGTGCGGCAGATCGCTCGGGTGCTTCGCCACCAGATGTTTGTACAACACCTGCCCAGCGGCGTAGGTGAAGTTGGCCAGTTGCAGCAGCAGGAAGCCCATGAAGAAGTCCGGGTTGATCCGGTCATAGCGAATCACCGCCGCACCGCACACGGCCACCAGCGCCGCGATCAGCGCCCATGGATTGAAGCGGCGATTGAGCGCGTCTTCGATCAGGGTCACGTGCAGCGGCGTGAGGATGGTGAACAGCAGCACTTCCGGCACCGTCAGTACCCGGAAGCTCAGGTACAAACAAACGTAGGTCACGCCGAACTGCAACGCGCCGATCAGCAACATGCCGCGCATGAACGCCGGCTCCACCGAACGCCAGCGGGTCAGCGGGATGAACACCAGCCCGGCCAGCACCACGCGCACCAGCACCGCGAAGTAGCTGTCGACATGCCCGGCCAGGTATTCGCCGATCAGACTGAAGGAAAACGCCTGGATCAGCGTGACAATAAGTAGATAGCCCATGGTCGCCTCGATTTCGAATGGCGGCGACGATAGCGGTTTTTCCCGGCCATCGCTAAATCCCGGGCAAAAAAAAGCCCGATCTCGCTAAAGCGTTCAATCGGGCTACAGCACTCAGGAGCAACAAGTGCAAAGGGAGGTTCGATGCGCGTAGAGCCTTGAAGGGGTTGCGCCAGGTCACTAGAACAATCGGCGATTATCTGGCGATTAACATATCAAGCGACCTGGGACAGTTTCGCGTTGGCCTGGTTGAGGCCTTTCTCCTGGAAGTCGCCGCCCAGGTTCATGCCTTCGGCGTGGATGAAGGTCACGTCGTGGATGCCGATGAAACCCATCACCTGACGCAGGTACGGTTCCTGGTGATCCGCCGGGCCGCCGGCGTAGATGCCGCCGCGAGCGGTCAGCACGTAGGCACGCTTGCCGCTGAGCAGGCCTTGCGGGCCGGTTTCGGTGTACTTGAAGGTCACACCGGCACGCAGCACGTGGTCGAGCCAGGCTTTCAGGGTGCTTGGAATCGCGAAGTTGTACATCGGCGCGGCCATCACCAGCACGTCGGCGGCCAGCAGTTCATCGGTCAATGCGTTGGAGCGATCCAGCGAGGATTGCTCGCTGTCGTTGCGCTGTTCGGCGGATTTCATCCAGCCGCCCAGCAGGTTGATGTCCAGGTGTGGCACCGGGTTCACGGCGAGGTCACGTACGGTGATCTGATCGGCCGGGTGTGCCGCTTTCCACTGACTGATGAAGGTCTGGGTCAGTTGACGGGATACCGAGTCTTGCTGGCGGGCGCTGCTTTCGATGATCAGAACGCGGGACATGGTGTGTAGCCTCCATCCGAGAATGTTGTAAGTCGATGGAGTGAAGGTTAAACAGAGTCGTATCGATGAAAAAGCGCAAATAACTGCTATAAAGCATCGATAAATTCGTTTATAAGCTGACGCATACCTTGTGGGAGCACACGGGCTCCCACAAAGAGGCGGGTGTTATTTCGGGTTGCAGCTCAGTTCGACGCGCAGCTTGATGATCTCGCGGGAGAACTTGGCGGTGGCGTTGGTATGTTTGCCGGCCGGCACTTCGATATTGCGAGTGCGCGGCGCCTCCGGGCCGTTGCTGAATACGACTTTGCAGACCGCGTCGACCTCGCCGTAGTTGGCGACCCGGATGGAGCCGATGTCTTTATCGGTATCGAAGGACTCGTAGTCGATCTTCAGGCCATTGAGATTCTTCTGCACATCGATCGGATACGCAAACGCGGTCAGCGGCAGCAGCGCCAGCACCACACAACAGAATTTTTTCATTCGGCAGTCTCCATGAGGGACAGCCAGCTTAGGACAAGAGGAGCTATTGATGAAAGCGCCCCGCGTGACCCTTGATCAATGGCGAACGTTGCAGGCGGTGGTCGACCACGGCGGATTCGCCCAGGCCGCCGAGGCCCTGCACCGTTCGCAATCGTCGGTGAGCTACACCGTCGCCCGCATGCAGGACCAGCTCGGTGTGCCATTGCTGCGCATCGACGGCCGCAAGGCAGTGCTGACCGAAGCCGGCGGCGTGTTGCTGCGGCGTTCGCGACAACTGGTGAAGCAGGCCAGCCAACTGGAGGACCTCGCCCATCATATGGAGCAAGGCTGGGAGGCCGAAGTGCGGCTGGTGGTCGATGCCGCCTACCCGAGCGCCCGCCTCGTTCGCGCACTGACCGCGTTCATGCCGCAGAGCCGTGGCTGCCGCGTGCGTCTGCGTGAAGAAGTACTGTCGGGTGTCGAGGAAGTGTTGCTTGAAGGTGTAGCCGATCTGGCCATCACCGGTCTGAGCATTCCCGGTTACCTCGGCGCGGAGTTGAGCGACGTGGAATTCGTCGCCGTCGCCCACCCCGAACACGCGCTGCATCGGCTGAACCGCGAGCTGAATTTCCAGGACCTGGAAACCCAGATGCAAGTGGTGATCCGCGACTCCGGCCGCCAGCAACCCCGGGACGTCGGCTGGCTCGGTGCCGAACAGCGCTGGACCGTCGGCAGCCTCGCCACCGCCGCCAATTTCGTTTCCAGCGGCCTGGGCTTTGCCTGGCTGCCACGGCACATGATCGAACGTGAATTGAAGGAAGGCCTGCTCAAGCTGCTACCGTTGGATCAGGGCGGCAGCCGCAATCCGAGTTTCTATCTGTATTCGAACAAGGACAAACCGCTGGGCCCGGCCTCGCAGATCCTCGTCGAACTGTTGCGCACCTTCGACACCTTGCCGCTGGACGCACCGTTCGCCGCCCCCGAACAAGCCTGACACGGAGTTCACCGATGGCGTATTTCGAGCATGAAGGTTGCAACCTGCACTACGAGGAATATGGCCACGGCGATCCGTTGCTGCTGGTTCACGGGCTCGGTTCCAGCACGCTGGACTGGGAAATGCAGATCCCGGCACTGGCCGCGCAATACCGGGTGATCGTCCCGGACGTGCGCGGCCATGGCCGTTCCGACAAGCCCCGCGAACGCTACAGCATCGCCGGGTTCAGCGCCGACATCGTCGCCCTGATCGAACACCTGAAGCTCGGCCCGGTGCACTACGCCGGGCTGTCCATGGGCGGCATGATCGGCTTCCAGTTCGCCGTTGATCAGCCGCAGATGCTCAAGAGCCTGACCATCGTCAACAGCGCGCCCGAGGTCAAGGTGCGCAGCCGCGACGATTACTGGCAGTGGTTCAAGCGCTGGAGCCTGATGCGCCTGCTGAGCCTGGCCACCATCGGCAAAGCCCTTGGCGCCAAGCTGTTCCCCAAGCCGGAGCAGGCAGATTTGCGACAGAAGATGGCCGAGCGCTGGGCAAAAAACGACAAACGTGCTTATCTCGCCAGCTTCGATGCGATTGTTGGCTGGGGGGTTCAGGAACGACTTTCGAGGATCTCCTGTCCAACGCTCGTCGTCAGCGCCGACCGGGACTACACCCCCGTTTCGCTGAAAGAAACCTATGTCAGACTGCTGCCCGATGCGCGGCTGGTGGTGATCGCCGATTCACGCCACGCCACCCCGCTCGATCAACCCGAACGTTTCAATCAAACGCTGCTGGAGTTTCTCGCCACAGCCGATATTCACCCTCAGGATCACTGAACCATGCTGAAAAAAATCGCCCTCGCCGCCGGCACCGTGCTGTTCGCCGCCAACCTGATGGCTGCCACGCCGGCCAAGGCGCCACACGTCGAACTGGTGACCACCAACGGCACCATCGAAATCGAGCTGGACCCGGTCAAGGCGCCGATCAGTACCAAGAACTTCCTTGAGTACGTCGACAGCGGCTTCTACACCAACACCATTTTCCACCGCGTGATCCCGGGCTTCATGGCTCAGGGCGGCGGTTTCACCCAGCAGATGGCACAAAAAGACACCAAGGCACCGATCAAGAACGAAGCCAGCAACGGTCTGCACAACGTTCGCGGCACCCTGTCGATGGCCCGTACTTCCGATCCAAACTCGGCCACCAGCCAGTTCTTCATCAACGTTGCCGACAACGCGTTCCTCGATCCGGGCCGCGACGCCGGTTACGCCGTGTTCGCCAAAGTGGTCAAGGGCATGGACGTGGTCGACATCATCGTCAACTCCCAGACCACCACCAAACAGGGCATGCAAAACGTGCCTGTCGACCCTGTGATCATCAAGTCGGCCAAGCGCATCGACTAAGCTTTACAGGGCGTATCGAGCGGCGCTGACCTGATGTCACGCCGCTCACACTGATAAAAGGAGAGCCCGTACTCCGGGCGGTTATCTGATGTTCTATCGCCGTTTCGAACAACTGATCGACATATTCCGTGACGCCCCGACGGCGGCTCCGCCGAACCGTGTTCTTCCCTTCTATACCTATTACCTTAAGCAGGTCTGGCCAAGTTTCGCCGCCCTGCTGGTGGTCGGCCTGTTCGCCGCACTGATCGAAGTGGCACTGTTCAGTTACCTGAGCCGCATCATCGACCTGGCCCAGGGCACGCCGAATCCGAATTTCTTCCACGACCACGCTTTCGAACTGACCTGGATGGTGGTGGTTGCACTGGTGCTGCGCCCGATCTTCTTCGGCCTGCACGACTTGCTGGTGCACCAGACGCTGAGCCCGGGCATGACCAGCATGATTCGCTGGCAGAACCACAGCTACGTGCTCAAGCAGAGTCTGAACTTCTTCCAGAACGACTTCGCCGGGCGCATCGCCCAGCGCATCATGCAGACCGGCAACTCGCTGCGCGACTCCGCCGTGCAGGCGGTGGATGCGCTGTGGCACGTGCTGATCTACGCGGTCAGTTCGCTGGTGCTGTTCGCCGAGGCCGACTGGCGCCTGATGATCCCGCTGCTGACGTGGATCGCCGCTTACATCGGCGCACTCTATTACTTCGTGCCACGGGTCAAGGATCGCTCGGTCGCGGCTTCGGATGCGCGTTCGAAGCTGATGGGCCGGATCGTCGACGGCTACACCAACATCGCCACCCTGAAGCTGTTCGCCCACACCAACTTCGAACAGCACTACGCCCGCGAAGCCATGCAGGAGCAGACCGAAAAGGCCCAGATGGCCGGTCGTGTGGTCACCAGCATGGACGTGGCGATCACCACCATGAACGGCCTGCTGATCGTCGGCACCACCGCGCTGGCGCTGTGGCTGTGGTCGCAGTCGCTGATCACCGTCGGTGCCATCGCCCTGGCGACCGGTCTGGTGATCCGTATCGTCAACATGTCCGGCTGGATCATGTGGGTGGTCACCGGGATCTTCGAAAACATCGGCATGGTCCAGGACGGTCTGCAGACCATTTCGCAACCGGTCAGCGTCACCGATCACGAACAGGCCAAACCGCTGGCCGTGGCCCGTGGCGAAGTGCGTTTCGAGCACGTGGATTTTCACTACGGCAAGAAGAAAGGCATCATCGGCGACCTCAACCTGACCATCAAACCGGGGGAAAAGATCGGTCTGATCGGCCCGTCCGGTGCCGGCAAATCGACCCTGGTCAACCTGCTGCTGCGCCTGTACGACGTCGAGGGTGGGCGGATCCTGATCGACGGCCAGAACATCGCCGAAGTCGGCCAGGAAAGCCTGCGCGCACGGATCGGCATGATCACCCAGGACACTTCGCTGCTGCACCGTTCGATCCGCGACAACTTGCTGTACGGCAAGCCTGACGCCACCGACGCCGAACTCTGGGAGGCGGTGCGCAAGGCCCGTGCCGATGAGTTCATCCCGCTGCTGTCGGATGCCGAAGGTCGCACCGGTTTCGATGCCCATGTCGGCGAGCGCGGGGTGAAACTGTCCGGCGGCCAGCGCCAGCGGATCGCGATTGCGCGAGTGCTGCTCAAGGACGCGCCGATCCTGATCATGGACGAAGCGACCTCGGCGCTGGACTCGGAAGTCGAAGCGGCGATCCAGGAAAGCCTGGAAACCCTGATGCAGGGCAAGACCGTGATCGCCATCGCCCACCGCCTCTCGACCATTGCCCGAATGGATCGGCTGGTGGTGCTGGAAAACGGCAAGATCGCCGAAAGCGGCAACCATGCCGAACTGCTGGCCCATGGCGGGTTGTATGCGCGGTTGTGGGCGCACCAGACCGGAGGGTTTGTCGGCATCGACTGACCCTGCGCGAAACACAAAAACCGCCACAGCCCCTCTGCCACGGGCTCTGGCGGTTTTTTATCGCCTGCTGGAAATCCCTTGAATCCCTGCTGTAATCAGCGAAGGTTCTGGAGATGAACCTGTCGTAATTCTGCAAGGAAGCACAACTCGATGCAGTCTCGATAGCACGTCTATCAAGGACACTCTCATGTCTCTGTTCAAACGTTCAGTCACTGAGTTGTTGGGTACGTTCTGGTTGGTATTGGGCGGGTGTGGCAGTGCGGTGATCGCCGCGTCTTCACCTATGGGAATCGGCGTGCTGGGGGTCGCCCTGGCGTTTGGTCTGACGGTGCTGACCATGGCGTTTGCCATCGGCCACATCAGCGGATGTCACCTCAACCCGGCCGTGTCGGTCGGTCTGGTCGTCGGCGGTCGGTTTCCGGCCAAAGAGCTGCCTGCCTACATCATCGCCCAGGTGATCGGCGGGATTCTGGCAGCGGCATTGCTCTACCACATCGCCAGCGGCAAGGAGGGTTTCGACATCGCCGCCGGCCTTGCCTCCAACGGCTATGGCGAGCACTCGCCGGGCAAATACTCGATGGCCGCCGGGTTCGTCACCGAACTGGTGATGACCGCCATGTTCGTGGTGATCATCCTCGGCGCCACCGACAAGCGCGCGCCGGCCGGACTGGCACCGATTGCCATCGGCCTGGGCCTGACGCTGATCCACCTGATCTCGATTCCGGTGACCAACACCTCGGTCAACCCGGCCCGCAGCACGGGCCCGGCGCTGATGGTCGGTGGCTGGGCGATCGCGCAGTTGTGGATGTTCTGGGTCGCGCCGTTGCTGGGCGCGGTGGTTGGCGGCGTGGTCTATCGCTGGTTGGGCAAGGAAGACAGTTGAGGGCAGCGGCGAGGATCAGGCTTGCCGATACGGCAAGGCGCTCCTCGCCTCTTCCGCGTAAGCCAGAACACCGGCGCGTTCCTGCTGAAGGAAATCCTTCACGGCGGCTTTCAGGCCGGGATGACGCAGGTAGTGCCAGGAATGGGTGATCACCGGTTCAAAGCCGCGAATCAGTTTGTGTTCGCCCTGGGCGCCGGCGTCGAAGCGCTGGAAACCCTGGGCAATCGCGTAGTCCATGCCCTGATAGAAACAGGTTTCGAAATGCAGCCGGTCGAACTCGGCCAGGCAACCCCAGTAACGACCGTAAAAGCTGTCGCCCCCCACCAGACTGAACGCCATCGCCACCGGCCTTGAACCCTGTTTGGCCAGCACGACACGAATCGATTCCGGCATGCGCTCGGCCAGCAGACTGAAAAACTCCCGTGTCAGATACGGCGCCTGACGACGCACCGCATAGGTGTTGGCGTAGCAGGCGTAAACAAAATCCCACTGCGCCTCGTCCAGTTCTCGTCCTTCCAGCCACTCGAATTCGAAGCCCTGCCCCGCCACTTGATCGCGCTCCTTGCGCATCTGTTTGCGCTTGCGCGAACTGAGCACGTCGAGAAAGTCCTGGAAGTCGCGATAGCCACGATTCTGCCAGTGATATTGACAGCCGATGCGTTGCAGCCAGCCCGGTTGTTCGGCCATGGCAGCGTCGGTGAAGGGGTCAGTGAAATTGATGTGGGCGCTGGAGAGTTCTTCGATTTGCAGATAGCCCGGCAGGCTCTTGAGCAGTTCGAATCCATCCTCGACGTTCGCCGCCAGCAACCGTGGACCACTGACCGGGCTGAAGGGCACGGCGCTCAGGAACTTGGGGTAGTAATCAATGCCGGCGCGGGCGCAGGCGTCGGCCCAGCCGTGATCGAACACGTATTCGCCGTAGGAATGCCACTTGCGATAACCGGGCAGCGCCGCGATCAAGCGACCGTCTTCGACATGCAGCAAATGCTCCGGCTGCCAGCCGGTGTGCGGGCCGACACTGCCGCTGTCTTCCAGCGCGCCGAGGAAGGCATGGCGCAGAAACGGCTGGTTGTCCGGCACCAGTGCATCCCAGAGCGCCGGTTCGATTTCCGACAGTTTTTGCAGGCGCTGCAACGGCATTTTCCTCTCCACATCCGGGCCTGAAAGCCTCGCGAGTATCGCCCATCGCCTTGATCTTGCACACGACCAATTGCGCGACAGCGCTCTAAATCAATAGTTCACGGAAGTTTTGTATCGTCATCAATCTGCCATCACCGTGCCACTGCTCTGTCATAAACCATCGCGATACTGGCGCCTGTTTTTAGAGCGCCGGGTTCTACCCGGACACAGTTTTCCGACGTTCAAATCGTCGGTTGTGCCCAGGATGGTTCAGCCATCCCTCTCATCTTCGGAGATTGCTATGCGTCTTGCTTCCACGAAAACTGCGGCAGCCCTGTGCGGTGGCCTGTTGCTGGCCATGAGTGTTCCGGCCAGTGCCGCAGTCGACGCCAAACTGCTCGAAATGCTCAAGGCCAACGGTTCCATTACCCAGGCGCAGTACGTAGAACTGCAAACTGAACTGGCCCAGGATCAGAAGGCCCAGCAAATCGCGCAGCAGGCGCAGCAAGAGACCAACGAGCAGATCGCGGCGACCGCGAAGAAAACCAACGAACTGAGCACCTTCGACCAGAAACTGGCCTGGGCTGCCAAGACCCAGTTCAAGGGTGACGTGCGTTTCCGTCAGGAAACCGTCAAGAACGATGGCGTACCGAACGCCAAGGACCAGGACCGTCAGCGCATTCGTGCCCGTCTGGGTGCCTACACCGAAATCAACCCGCAGGTGGACACCGGTATCCGTATCGCCACCGGCAGCAGCGACGACGCCCGCTCCACCAACCAGGACCTGAACAACTACTTCGACAAGAAGCAGATCTGGCTCGACCAGGGTTACGTCGACTACCACCCTGACGCCATCAAGAACCTGCACCTGATCGCCGGTAAAATGAACCAGCCTTGGGTGAGCATGGGCGACATCATCTGGGACAGCGACATCAACCCGGAAGGCCTGGCCGTCACCTACAAGTACCCGCTGAACGGCAGCGCCGAGCTGTTCGGTAGCGCCGGTCACTACACCCTCAAGGACAACGTCGATGGCGAAGGCGTGCAGTTCAAGCACGACCTGCGCCTGTACGCCGGCCAGTTGGGCGGTCGTTTCGCACTGACCGACAGCCTGAAACTGACCCTGGGCGGCAGTATCTATTCCTACGACAACGACAAGGACAGTGCCTGCCCGACCACCGGCACCGTGACCGCGCCATGCGCCCTGGCCGTCAACGGCAACAGCCCGAACGAAACCTTCAAACTGTATGAAGGCTTTGGTCAGCTGGACGTCGCCAACCTGCCAGTACCGCTGTCGATCTACGGTCAGTACGTCAACAACAACGACGCCAGCAACGACCAGGACACTGGCTGGCTGGCCGGCGTCAAGACCAAGGTTTACGGCTTCGGGATCGACTACAACTACCGCGATGTACAGCGTAACGCTGTGGTGGGTGCCTTCACCGACTCCGACTTCGCCAACGGCTACACCGGTTCGCGCGGCAGCAAGCTGAAAGTGAGCTACGAGCTGGACAAGAACTTCACCCTGGGCGCCACGTATTTCATGGCTAACTCGGACTACACCAACGCCAGCCTCAAGAAGACTGACTCCGACATCAACACCCTGCAACTGGATGCCGAAGCCAAGTTCTAAAACAGCAATGCCAGGCTTCAAGCCGCGAGTGAATGCCTCACTTGTCGCTTGAAGCTGCTTTTCTCCTACAGCCCGGCGCAGCAGCAGCGATCCCCATCATCCGTTCGCCGCCGTTGTGCCGGGCTGTTTTTTGCCTCAGGAATTGTCTTTTCGTCGCTGCTCGGCCAAGCGCTCGGCCAACGCGTCCAGATCCCCTTCCGGTTTCTCCGGCATCTTGCGCAACGTCGCCTGCATCAGCCGCATCTGGCGAATGAAACGCCGGCAATTGGGGCAGAACATCAGGTGATGACGCACCATCAGCTTCTCGCGAAAGCTCAACTGGCCATCGAGATAATCGCTGGATCGTGCCACTTGCTCCTTGCAGGTCAACATTCGCCGGTCTCCTCAAAATGTTCCACGGTCGCGAAGACCTTCAAGCGTGCCCGATGCAGCAGCACACGGACATTGGAGAGCGAGATCTCCAGAAGATTACAGATCTCTTCCAGCTCCAGGCCCTGACGCTCGCGCAGCAACAGCACACTGCTTTGCAGTTCTGACAGGCTGAGCAGCGTGTGCTCCAGGCATTCGCGCAGTTCATTCTCGGTGAGCAGCGCCTCGGGCGTGTCCTGATGCCAGGCGAACGGTGCGACCAGCCAGTGACCGTCGCCGGGAGAAAAACGGTCGTCGTCGATGGTGCCGTGGGGCGACGGCAGATCATCCATCAGCACTTCCCGGCGATTCTGCTTGTAGCGACCCTTGGCGGAGTTGGCGGTGATGGTCAGCAGCCAGGTCTTGAGACTGGAGCGGCCCTCGAAACTGCCGATATGACGCACCACCGACAGCCACGCGTCCTGCACCACTTCCTCGACATGACGCTGACCGACAATCGCATAAGCCACCGCGCGCATGGCGCTCTGGTATGTCGTGACCAGTTCCTTGAAAGCCTTTTGCTCGCCGGCCAGCAGGCGTTCGAGCAATTGAGTGTCATCCGTTGCAGCCATCGATACCTCACGGGCAAAAAAAATCGCAGCCTGCGACGGCTCCCGAAGAAGCGCGCAGGCTGCGATCTTTTAACACGGACTCAGCGTTTGCGCAGAATCACGCTACCAATCGAATAACCGGCACCGAACGAGCTCAGTACCGCCAGCGAACCGGCCGCCAGATCGTCCTGGTACTTGTGGAAAGCGATCACGGAACCGGCGGAGCTGGTGTTGGCGTAGGTGTCGAGAATCACCGGCGCTTCTTCTTCGGTGGCTTCGCGGCCCAGCAACTTGCGCACGATCAGGTGGTTCATGCTCAGGTTGGCCTGGTGCAGCCAGAAACGCTTCACGTCGCCAACGTTGAGCTTGTTCTCTTCCAGATGCTCGCCGATCAGCTCGGCCACCATCGGGCAGACGTCCTTGAACACCTTGCGACCTTCCTGCACGAACAGTTTGTCGCGGGCACCGATGCCCTCTTCCGCCGCGCGGTTGAGGAAGCCGAAGTTGTTACGGATGTTGTTCGAGAACTTGGTCAGCAGTTTGGTGCTGACCACGTCGAACTGGTGTTTCGACGTCGCCGTATCGGCACGCTCGATGACGACGGCGGTGGCGGCGTCACCGAAAATGAAGTGGCTGTCGCGGTCGCGGAAGTTCAGGTGACCGGTGCAGACTTCCGGGTTGACCATCAGGATCGCCCGGGCCTGGCCCAGTTGCACGGTGTTGGCGGCTTGCTGGATGCCGAAAGTCGCCGACGAGCAGGCGACGTTCATGTCGAAACCGAAACCCTGGATGCCCAGCGCTTCCTGGACTTCGATGGCGATGGCCGGGTAGGCGCGTTGCAGGTTGGAGCAGGCGACGATCACGCCGTCGATGTCGGCGGCAGTCTTGCCGGCACGCTGCAGGGCTTGTTCGGCGGCACCGATGGCCATCTGGCAAAGCACCGACCACTCGTCGTTGGAACGCTCCGGCAGGCGTGGCGCCATGCGCGCAGGGTCGAGAATGCCGTCCTTGTCCATGACGAAACGGCTCTTGATGCCTGAGGCTTTTTCGATGAACGCGGCACTGGATTCGGTCAGGGCCTGGATTTCACCGCTGGCGATGGCGTCAGCGTTGTCGGCGTTGAACTGCGCGACGTAGGTATTGAAAGACTGCACCAGCTCTTCGTTGGAGATGCTGTTGGCCGGGGTGTACAGGCCGGTGCCGCTGATGACGACGTTATGCATGGTCGTTTCTCTAATCTGTTCAGGCAGAAAGTGCTGGCACCGACGTGCCAACACGCAAAGGGTCTATTCCCATAGAGGGGACGCAAAAACCTGGCATCGCTTTATTCCGACCTCTCCCGCGGCTGACAAGGCTCAAAACCGCGGGGCCGGCGTTTATAGGCGCGAAGTTTGCCATAAACCTTGGCATTTGGCGCCTTTTGGTGATCGTTCCCACGCTCCGCGTGGGAATGCAGCCAGGGACGCTCCGCGTCCCAAAAGCGGACGCAGGGCGTCCGGGGAAGCGCTACCACGCAGAGCGTGGGAGCGATCAGGCACTCGCTAGGGTTCGACCTGTGTCCACTGTTTGTTCAGGCGCTTGTCGGAGATCGGCACTTTCGTCCCCAACTGCTGGGCGAACAGCGAAACCCGATACTCTTCCAGCCACCAGCGATACAGCTCGAGCTGCGGATCGCGTTTGCTTTCCTGCGCGTGTTTGGCCGCGCGCGTCTGGTATTGCGTCCAGAGCCCGGCGAGTTCGCCGCTCCAGACCCGATCCTTCTGCACCTGCGCGCCCAGTTTTTCGAAACGTTGCTCGACGGCCTTCAGATAACGCGGCAACTCCTTGAGCCACAGCATCGGCGTTTCGCGGACGAAGCCCGGATACACCAGATGGCTGAGCTGCAGCTTGATGTCGTTAAGCGCCACCGCCTGAGCCAGGTCGATCTTGCCCTTGAAGCGTTTTTGCAGACCGTGCCAGAGCTTGAGGATTTCCAGGGTCAGACGCGCCACCCGTTCGGCGTGCTCGGTCCAGCTGCCACGCTTGCGCTCGGCCAACGCGGCCAGACCTGCGCCGTCACGAGGCAACGGATCTTCGCCATCAAGAATGCAGCTGTCGAGACTGGCCAGCAGAATGTCTTCCACCAGCGCATCGACCCGGCCCAGTTCGCGGTACAACAGGCCCAGTTCGGTCAGGCCCGGTAACTTGCCGCGCAGGAACTTGGCCGGTTCAGCCAGTTGCTGCATCAACAGTCGCTGCAAGGCGCGGCGATGCTGGAACTCGGCTTCGGCCGGGGTCGAGAAGCGCCCTTCCTTGACCGTACCGCCCTCCTCCACCAGCGCCGGATAGACCGTCATCGACAACCCGGCAATCTTCTGCTGAGTCTTTTCCGCCACCGCTGCGAAGACCTTGGCTTCCACCGGTTGCTGGCTTTTCGCGCTCTGTGGCACAGCCAACGCAGCTTGGCTGGCTTCGGCGAAACGTGCGGTCAGCTCCGCCAGATCCCGCCCTTCGCCAAGGAACTTGCCCTGGCCGTCGACGATTTCCAGGTTCATCCGCAGATGGCTTTCGACCTGTTGCTCAGCTTCCGCCCAGGCTTCGTCGCTGACCCGCGCACCGGTCATGCGCAGCAATTCACGGCCCAGCGCTTGCGGCAACGAACCTTCGGCAAAGGTCATGCGTTGCAGCGCAGCCTTGATGAAGTCCGGCACCGGCACGAAGTTCTTGCGCAAGGCCTTGGGCAGGTTACGCACCAGCGCAATGCACTTGGCCTCGATCAGCCCCGGCACCAGCCATTCCAGGCGTTCCGGCGGCAGCATCGGCAACAGCGGTGCCGGTACGCGCAGGGTCACGCCGTCACGCGGGTGATTCGGTTCGAAGTGATAATTCAGCGCCAGTTCCAGGTCGCCGATGTGCAGTGTGTCCGGGTAATGCTGGGCGGTGACTTCGCTGGCTTCGCGGGCCAGTACGTCTTCCTCGCGCATGATCAGCAGTTGCGGGTCTTTCTGGCTGTTGACGCGATACCAGCTGTCGAACGTCGCGGTCTGGTGGATCTCCGCCGGCAGTCGCGCATCGTAGAACGCGAACAGGGTTTCCTCGTCGGCCAGAATGTCCCGGCGGCGAGCCTTGGCTTCCAGTTCGTCGAGCTGTTCCAGCAGTTGCTTGTTGGCCGTCAGGCATTTGGCCCGGGACTGAATCTCGCCACGCACCAGGCCTTCGCGGATGAACAGCTCCCGCGAGACCACCGGATCGACCGGGCCGTAATGCACCGGCCGACGACCAACCACGATCAGGCCGAACAGGGTGATCTGTTCGAACGCGACGACCTGGCCGCGCTTTTTCTCCCAGTGCGGTTCGAAGTGGTTCTTCTTGATCAGGTGCCCGGCCAGCGGTTCGATCCAGTCGGCGTCGATCTTGGCCACCATCCGCGCATAGAGCTTGGTGGTTTCCACCAGTTCGGCGGTCATCACCCACTGCGGGCGCTTCTTGCCGATGCCCGACGACGGGTGAATCCAGAACCGCCGCTGACGGGCGCCAAGATAGTCGCCGTCCTCGGTTTTCTGACCGATCTGGCTGAGCAGACCGACCAGTACCGCTTTGTGCAGCTTCGGATAGTCCGCCGGCTCTTTATTGAGGCTCAGCTGCAAGTCGCGGCAGATCAGGCTCAACTGACGATGGGAATCGCGCCACTCGCGCAAGCGCAGGTAGTTGAGGAAATTCTTGCGGCACCAGTTGCGCAGCGGGCTGGCAGTCAGCGCCTGGCGCTGCTCTTCGAAACCGCGCCACAGATTGACCAGACCGGCGAAGTCCGAATCGATGTCCTTCCACTGGGCATGAGCCTGATCGGCCGCTTGCTGACGCTCCGGCGGACGCTCACGCGGGTCCTGAATCGACATGGCACTGGCGACGATCAGCACTTCCTGCAGACTGCCGAGTTTTGCCGCTTCGAGCAGCATGCGGCCCATGCGCGGGTCCACGGGCAGGCGCGCCAACTGGCGGCCGAGCGGGGTCAGCTGACTGTTGCGATCCACCGCCGACAGCTCTTGCAGCAGGTTGAAACCGTCGCTGATCGCCTTGCCGTCCGGCGGCTCGATGAACGGGAAATCCGTGATCTCGCCGAGGCGCAGATGCAGCATCTGCAGGATCACCGCCGCAAGGTTGGTGCGCAGGATTTCCGGATCGGTAAATTCCGGCCGACCGAGGAAATCCTCCTCGCTGTACAAGCGCACGCAAATGCCCGGCTCGACCCGACCGCAACGACCTTTACGCTGATTGGCGCTGGCCTGGGAAATCGCTTCGATCGGCAGCCGCTGGACCTTGGCGCGGTAGCTGTAGCGACTGATGCGCGCGGTGCCGCTGTCGATCACGTAACGGATACCCGGCACGGTCAACGACGTTTCGGCGACGTTGGTCGCCAGCACCACGCGACGGCCCGGGTGAGACTGGAAGATCCGCTGCTGTTCGGCCGGCGACAGGCGCGCGTACAGCGGCAGGATTTCGGTGTGTTTGAGCTGAGCTTTACGCAGCATGTCGGCGGCGTCGCGAATCTCGCGCTCGCCGGGCAGGAACACCAGCACGTCGCCAGGACTGCGGCGCTCGCTGCGCTCATAGGCGGCGATTTCGTCGAGGGTGGCGAGGATCGCCTGATCCACGGTCAGGTCGTCCTCGACGCGGTTGCCCTCTTCGTCCTGCTCCAGCGTCAGCGGGCGATACCAGGTGTCCACCGGGAAGGTGCGGCCGGACACTTCGACAATCGGTGCATCATCGAAATGCTTGGAGAAACGCTCCAGATCGATGGTCGCCGAAGTGATGATGACCTTCAGGTCCGGACGACGCGGCAGCAGGGTTTTCAGGTAACCGAGCAGGAAATCGATGTTGAGGCTGCGTTCGTGGGCTTCGTCGACGATGATTGTGTCGTAGCGTTCGAGGTAGCGGTCGTTCTGGGTTTCCGCCAGCAGGATGCCGTCGGTCATCAGTTTGATCAGGGTGTTGGAATCGCTCTGGTCTTCGAAGCGCACCTGATAGCCGACCAGCGCGCCCAGCGGCGTACCGAGTTCTTCGGCGACCCGGCTGGCCACGCTGCGCGCCGCAATTCGACGCGGCTGGGTGTGGCCGATCAGGCCATGTTGGCCGCGACCGATTTCCAGACAGATTTTCGGTAACTGGGTGGTTTTGCCCGAGCCGGTTTCGCCGGCGATGATCAGCACCTGGTGCTTTTCCAGGGCCTTCTTGATTTCGTCACGCTTGGCCGCAATCGGCAGGCTGTCGTCGTAACGGATCACCGGCAGGCTGGCCTTGCGCGCCAGCACCTGATCGCAGGACGCCTGCATGCGCGCCACCCACTGGGCCAGTTTGGCCTCGTCAGGTTTCTTGCGCAGCTCAAGCAACTGCCGCCGCAGCCGGTGGCGGTCGGCGAGCATGGCGTGATCGAGGTTTTTCAGCAGTTTGTCGATGGAGGGCGATTCGTCGGTCATCGGGTACGCAATTCGGTCGTCTAGTGGCGCAAGGACGCGATTGTCGCAGAAAAGCAGCTACAAGCGCCAAGCTACAAGCCGCAAGTTGAAAGCGGCCTTTGACTTGACGCTTGTAGCTTGCTGCTTGCGCCTGCTTTATTCGTTATCCAGCCCCTTGCGCCGATACGGAAAGACGTCGATAACCTTTCCGGCCCGGATCGCCTCCTGCAAGCCCTTCCAGTAATCGGCGTTGTACAACTCGCCATGCAACTGATCGAACAGTTTGCGCTGCGCTGCATCGGCAAACAGGAACGGTGGAAACTCTTCGGGGAACACATCCAACGGACCGATCGAATACCAGGGTTCGGAGGCCATTTCGTCCTCTGGCGTACGGGGTGCCGGGATATGGCGGAAGTTGGCTTCGGTGAGGAAGCAGATTTCGTCGTAGTCGTAGAACACCACCCGGCCATGGCGGGTGACGCCAAAGTTTTTCAGCAGCATGTCGCCGGGGAAGATGTTGGCCGCCGCCAGTTGCTTGATCGCCAGACCGTAATCCTCCAGCGCTTCGCGTACCTGGGCTTCGTTGGCGTTGTCCAGATAGAGGTTCAGCGGGGTCATCCGGCGTTCGGTCCAGCAGTGGCGGATCAGCACGGTTTCACCTTCCAGCGACACCGTGGACGGCGCGACTTCCAGCAATTCCGCCAGACAGGCCGGATCGAACTTGCTCAGCGGAAAACGGAAGTCGGCGAACTCCTGGGTATCAGCCATGCGCCCGACGCGGTCGACGCTTTTTACCAGTCGGTACTTCTCGATCACCGTGGCGCGGTCGACGTTTTTCGACGGCGAAAAACGGTCCTTGATGATCTTGAACACGGTGTTGAAGCCCGGCAACGTGAACACGCTCATGACCATACCGCGCACGCCCGGCGCCATGATGAATTGGTCATCGGTGTTGGCCAGGTGGTTGATCAGGGCGCGGTAGAACTCGGATTTACCGTGCTTGTAGAAACCAATCGAGGTGTACAGCTCGGCGATGTGCTTACCCGGCAGGATGCGCTTGAGGAAGCCGATGAACTCCGCCGGCACCGGCACATCCACCATGAAATACGAACGGGTGAACGAGAAGATGATCGACACATCGGCTTCGTCAGTGATCAGCGCGTCGATCTGTATCCCCCGCCCCTCGCGGTGCAGCAGCGGAATCACCAGCGGCCACTGATCGTCGTTGGTGTAGATGCGTCCGACCAGATAGGCACCCTTGTTGCGGTACAGCACCGAGGAAAACAACTCGACGCTCAGTTCCGGGTCCTTGCACACCCAGTCCGGCAGGTTCTCGCGCAGTTGCGCTTCCAGACGCTGCAAGTCGCGGGGCAAGTCGGCATATGCCTCGCTGAAACGATAATCGGCAAAGATGCTCGCGAGCATGCCCGACAACTGCCCTTGCGGCTTGTAGGTGCGGGTCTGCGCAGCCCGTGCGCGACGCAGGCTCGGCCGGGTGGTGTGGATGAACATGCAGCCGTCGCTGATCAGGTCGTGGCTGAACAGGCCGCAGAAAATCGAGTTGTACCAGGTCTCGGAGAGTTCATCGTCGAAGCGCAGGTCGATGATGCTGATGTAGGCGCTTTTCACCAACGGCCAGCAACTGACCTCCATCAGCGTGTCCGGCTCGAAATACTCGCGCAGGCGCGCGATGGTTTCGTTGACCTTGTCTTCGTAGAGGTTGATCCGCGCCGCCGACGCGGTTTGCGTCTCCTGCCAGCGCGCCTGCTCGAAGCGTTCCCGGGCGCCGTCGGTGATCCGCCGGAAATGCTCGCGGTAATCGTCAAAGCCATCGAGGATCATGCGGGCGATGTCGGTGGCTGGCCATTGCTGCGGCATAGATGAGACCTCTGCGGGAATTGAAGAATCTGCGCTCGAAGGCCTGAGCTTAGCCACGGAAGCGGGGGCAGGAGAAGTGCAATTTCTGCCAAATCCTCGACCGGGTTGTACAGCGACACAGTTTTTATCAAAGTTTTTTGAATCGACCGTTCGGTCAGTAAACATCCAGAACGGCACTTCCCCCTGCACGGCGCCAGCCCGCGTTTTCTCTGGGTTTCGGATCCAACTTATCAACGACATCTCTAGTCCGCGCCTTTGCACGAGGTGTTCACGCCTGTCCATTCCTCGCGGCGTCGGTCAAAAACGGCCCTTACCAAGATACTGGCACTTTGATATACAGCCCGCCATCACCCGCCTCACAACAAGATCCTCGGCCCACGAGGACGACCTCTCCCCCAATGCCCAAGGAGCACATTGATGTCTATCCGGAATCTGCGCATAGGTTTGCGCGCCAGTTTGAGTTTTGCCGTTCTGGCCAGCCTGCTGGTGGTGGTTGGCCTGTTCGGCCTGGGACAGATGAAAACCCTGCGCGAGAGCGCGGCGGTGATTGAAGAATCGTGGATGCCCAGCATCGAAAGCATCCATGACGCGGCAGCGAACATCGCCAGCATCCGCCTCGAATCCCTGCGCCTGATCACCAGCACCCAGGCGGCCATTCGCGAACGAAGCAAAGGCATTCTCACCGCGCAACGCCAGGAATTGCTCAAACGCCTCGACGACCATAAAGCCCTGATCGCCAACGATCAGGAACGGGCGATGCTGGAAGGTCTGGGCGCCGACACGGCCAAGTACCTGAGCATCCTCGACCAGATCCTCAAGCAGATCGACGCCGGACAGAACGATCAGGCCTACGCGCGCCTGACCAATGAACTGGCGCCGCAGGGCACGGTGCTCGACAAGACCCTGGAGCAAATGATCAGTCTCAATCAGCAAGGCGCGGATGCCGCCGCCAGGTCTGCGGCGGCGATGTACCAGCAGGCGCTGTGGATCGTCGCCACGATCATCGTCATCGCCCTGATCGCCACGTTGCTGCTGGCCTGGCTGCTGACCCGCAGCATCACCGCGCCGATCAATCAGGCGTTGAACGTGGCACGGCGCATTGCCTCCGGGGATCTCAGCGGTCGCATCGACAGCGAGGGTCGGGACGAAGCCGCGCAGTTGCTCAACGCTCTGGCTGAAATGCAGGGCAATCTGCGCTCGACCATTCGCGGCATCAGCGAGTCAGCCCAGCAACTGGCCTCCGCCGCCGAGGAAATGAGTTCGGTGATGGAACAGAGCACCCGCGGCCTGCAACAGCAGAACGACCAGATCGAACAAGCCGCCACCGCGGTTACCGAGATGAGCACGGCGGTGGATGAAGTCGCGGCCAATGCGGTGTCCAGTGCCGAAGCGTCCGAAGCCTCGAACGAAGACAGCAAGCACGGGCACGTGCAGGTCAGCGAGACCATCAACTCGATTCAGGAACTGGTCAGCGCGGTGCTCGGCGCCTCCGAACAGGCCGAGGGTCTTGCGACCCAGGCCCAGGACATCAGCAAGGTGCTGGAGGTCATTCGCGGCATCGCCGGGCAGACCAACCTGCTGGCACTCAACGCCGCCATCGAAGCGGCACGGGCCGGAGAGGCCGGACGCGGGTTTGCGGTGGTCGCCGACGAGGTTCGCTCGCTGGCGCAACGTACGCAAAATTCCACCGAAGAAATCGAGCTGATGATCAGCAGCATCCAGCAAGGCACCGGCGCCACGGTCGGCGCGTTGCAAAGCAGCGCCGAACAGGCCAGCCAGACCCTGCGCCGAGCCAACAGTGCCGGTCATGCACTGGAGAAAATCACCGCGTCGATTTCTCAGATCAATCAGCGCAACCTGGTGATCGCCAGCGCCGCCGAACAGCAGGCGCTGGTGGCCCGGGAAGTCGACGAAAACCTGGTGACCATCCGCGACCTGTCGACCCAGACCGCCGCCGGTGCGACCCAAACGTCTGCCGCCAGTCAGGAACTGTCGCGCCTGGCCGTCGACCTGAACGGCCTGGTGACGCGCTTCGTGCTCTGAGCGAAAAATTAAATGCCCGTTTAGCGGTTGCCATCGTCAGGGCGCTCGGCAACACTCTCGTCCCCATCAAGGAAGGAGTTGCCCGTGAGCCCTGTCGATATTTTCCGCATGTTGTCGCTGGCCGCGATCTGGGGTGCGAGCTTCCTGTTCATGCGCATCATCGCCCCCACGATCGGCACCGTTCCTACCGGATTTTTCCGGGTCTCGATCGCGGCGGTCGGTTTGCTGGTGATCCTCGGCCTGATGCGCATCAGCTGGGACTTCAAAGGCAAACTCAAGACCGTGATGCTACTGGGTGTGATCAACTCCGGCGTTCCGGCCACCTTGTATTCCGTCGCTGCCCAGGTGCTGCCGGCCGGGTACTCCGCAATCTTCAATGCCACCACACCGCTGATGGGCGTGTTGATCGGCGGGCTGTTCTTCAGCGAAAGACTCACAGTGGCCAAACTGGCCGGGGTTTTCCTTGGCCTGCTCGGCGTGGGCGTGCTGACCCGCGCCGGCCCGGTCGCGTTCGACCTGCCGCTGTTGATGGGCGCTGTCGCCTGCCTGCTCGCAACGACCTGCTACGGCTTCGCCGGGTTCCTCGCTCGACGCTGGCTGGATCAGGCCGGCGGGCTCGACAGCCGTCTTTCGGCTTTGGGCAGTATGCTTGGCGCTACCCTGTTCCTGCTGCCACTGTTTGGCTACAGCGTCATCACTCAGCCGCCGGTGAGCTGGGGTGGCTGGAATGTCTGGTTGTCGCTGTTGGGCCTGGGTCTGGGCTGCACCGCATTTGCCTACATCATTTACTTCCGTCTGCTGAGCTCCATCGGGCCGGTGAAATCGATGACGGTGACCTTTATGATCCCGCCGTTTGGCGTGCTGTGGGGCGCGTTGTTTCTCGATGAACCGCTGTCGATGGCCCACGTGTATGGCGGGGTATTGATCGCGATTGCGCTGTGGCTGGTGTTGAAGCCGGCGGCGGTGAAACCGGTAGAAGTCGCGACTCGCTGATCAGCAGATGTAAAAAGGCCCGGGAGTTTCCTCCCGGGCCTTTTTCATACGCGTTTCTTATGCCGGTTTACGGAACACAAAGACCAGACCGACGATGATCAACAGCATCCCCAACACGCTCAACGCCGCCAGGCGATTGCCGAAGATCAGGTAATCCATCACCGCCGTCACCGCTGGCACCAGATAGAACAGACTGGTGACATTCACCAGATTGCCCCGGGCGATCAGTCGGTACAGCAGCAAGGTCGCCAGCACCGACACCACCAGTCCCATCCAAAGCACCGGCACGATGAAGCCGGCGCTGTGCTCGAAGTGAAAAGGCTGGAACGGCACGAAGATCCCGCACAACAACAGCCCCGCCAGATACTGCACCGGCAGCGTGCCGAGGGGATTGTCGGTGATGCGCTTCTGCATGATCGAGCCGAACGTCATGCTCGCCAGTGCCAGCAGACCGAACAGCATTCCCGCCAAAGACATCCCGGCCAGACCAATGCCCTGGTAGACCACCATGATCAGACCGGCCAGTCCCAGCGCCAGACCGAAAATGCGGCTCGCCGAGCGCTGACGCTCCATGATCACCACCGTGAGAATCGGTTGCACACCCATGATGGTGGCCATCACGCCGGGGGTGACCTTCAGGTCCAGTGCCAGCAGATAGAAGATCTGGTAAGCCCCCAACAGCACCACCCCGGTGGCCATCGCATACAGCATCGGCTTGCCACCCTTGGGCAGCTTCAACTTGAGCAACGGCACCAGCAGCACCAGCCCGCACAGGGCAATCACAAAACGGATCAGCAGAAAGGCAAAGGGCGAAGCGTGGGCCAGCCCCCACTTGGAGAAGATCGCCCCGCTGCTCCACAGCAGAACGAACAGGCTCGTGGACGCCGCCGCGAGCGCGGACTTTTTCGAAAGGACAAACATGAATACCACCTGTAGTCAGGCAAATAGCCAACTCAGCCGAAGCTGAAATTCAGTAGGTTTTTTCAGGCAGGCACAGGGGTCAGCAGAAAACGCTGATCAGCCCGAAACGCCAACGCCCGGCGGTGATACGACTGCGCACACCGGCGTGCTACTGACAGGTGGGGGGTAATGACTGATCTGCACAGGCTGCTGATTCCCGCACGGCACGACGCCAGCGTTGACCGCTGAATCGACTACCGCGTTGATGAGGGATGCAGGCATTGGGCTGATCTTTTTTGAAGGGTTGAAAGGTGAGCCGTAGAACTCACGAGCGCCGACTATAACCAGCCTGCGACATGGATTGCAATGAGTTGGACAAAGGGCCAGTAGCGACAGGCTGAGGGTAGGCGCATAGGCTCGTTTGCAATTGCAACGACCATTGATGGGGATATGGAATGCGCGAGATCACATGCCAAGGGAACGGAATCATCTGCGGTATCAGTTGTACAAGTCGCAGGCAAGAAAACTTGCCCGCGCTGCCACTACTCAACTCCAGATTGATCTGGAGATCGCTGGCCCCACAACTCTTGACCTATCGACTCGTTGGCGCTGAGCGCTTTTGAATGTTGGGAGAGCCCGCACTTTTCATGGGTAGACGTCATTGGATGGAAAGCACGCGAACCTCTCGCTCTCGACATCGCAATCTGGTTTGAATCTGAACTGTGCGGACTTTGCTTTGCCAACCCGAATAAAAGTCGACGACGCATTCGAATCGTACGACTGGAGGGGCGGCCAAGAGAAACTCATCCATTGAAAAACCGCGTTGCACCGTTATCCGTTCTGGCTATTGAGCAATACGCCCGCATCATTGGCAGCAGTTTGATCGAGGTTCAAGAGCCATTCCAGGGAGCAGTGCCAATTTACGAACAGCTCGGCTTCGGTCTGGATAACGATGGTCGTCTTGTCAAAACAGTAGGGAGCCTAGTATTGTGAAAAACGCTCAAATATTGATCAACCACGGTGGGAACATGCGCAAAGAAATAAAAAAGTCCCCCAGAAAGAAAAAACCGCACGCAATGAAGGGTGAAGCTGATCCGACGGTACTGACAGCCAGTCAACGGCGGCTCCTACAGATCATTGCAACTGGCACCTCTATCGATGAACCAAGCTTACTCGCTGGACGTCCCTGATTCAGAAAACAAAAAACCGCTCAAGTGAGCGGTTTTTCATTTCTGCATCCAGCCTCAACCAAAAAGCCAATACCCCAGCAACGTCAACACCACCACCGCCAGCACCGGCCGCATTACGCGGTAGGCCTTTGGATTGCGGCGTTTCCACTGTTTGACCACACCACTGAACCGGTCGCTGAAGTTCTTGGTCCAGGCATAAGCCTGGTTGATCCCGCCGACGCGTTCGTCGTCGAGGTTCTGCGGTGCGGTGGCGCGACCCAGCCAGGCGCTGATGAAGCGGTTGATGCGGGTCATCAGGCGGTTGCTCAGCGGACGCTCGATGTCGCAGAACAGGATAACGCGGGTCTTTTCGGTTTCGTTCTTGACCCAGTGCACGTAGGTCTCGTCGAACATCACATCTTCACCGTCGCGCCAGGCGTAAACCTGACCGTCGACGAAGATCCGGCAATCGTCGGAGTTGGGCGTCGACAGACCGAGGTGATAGCGCAGGGAACCGGCGAACGGATCGCGGTGCGGATTCAAATGGCTGCCGCCCGGCAACAGCGCGAACATCGCACCCTTGACGTTGGGGATGGCACTGACCAGTGCCACGGTTTTCGGGCACAGGGTTTCGGCCGATGGCAGCGGTTTGTCGTACCACTTGAGGTAGAAACGCTTCCAGCCCTTCTTGAAGAACGAGCCGAAACCGGCGTCGTTGTTCTTCTCGGCGGCGCGGATGTAGCCCTCGTCGAACAGGTGCATCGCTTCGTCGCGGATGGTTTCCCAGTTGTCGCGCAGCACGTCCAGTTCCGGGAATTTGCTGCGATCCAGATAGGGCTTGGACGGCACGCCGGAGAACAGGTACATCAACGCGTTGTACGGAGCGAACAGCGCCGAATGGTTGACGAACTGACGCAGCACCGGCAAACGCGCCTTGCCGCGCAAATGCACGTAGAGGATGCTGCCCACAAACAGCAGCAACACCGACACCTTGGCGGCTAACGAAAAGGTCATCAACAACTCCTTGAAAAAAGACAACGCCACGCAATGTCATTTACCCGACATGGCGGCCGGCCATGATAAACACTACCGGCTCCGGGAAAAACCCGCCCGACCCAAGATTCAGTGTTAAGAATTGCGCAACAAAGCATTAATTAACATATCGGTCCTGAACCCTGGCTGACCTGAATCAACGGGACGCTTACTGCTGGTTTTCCTGATCGGTGAACAGATCGCTGAACAACATGCTCGACAGATAACGCTCACCGGAGTCCGGCAGCACCACCACAATGGTCTTGCCCTGCATTTCCGGGGTTTCCGCCAGGCGCACTGCAACGGCCATCGCCGCACCGCAGGAAATGCCGCACAAGATCCCTTCCTCCTGCATCAGGCGCAAGGCCATCGCCTTGGACTCTTCATCAGTCACGCGCTCGACCCGGTCGACCATCGACAGATCCAGGTTCTTTGGTACGAAACCGGCGCCAATGCCCTGAATCTTGTGCGGGCTCGGCTTGATCTCTTCGCCGGCCAGCGCCTGGGTGATCACGGGCGAAGACACCGGCTCCACCGCCACCGACAGAATCGGTTTGCCCGCCGTATTCTTGATATACCGCGACACACCGGTGATGGTTCCGCCGGTGCCGACGCCCGCCACCAGTACATCGATCGCACCGTCGGTGTCGTTCCAGATTTCCGGACCGGTGGTTTTTTCGTGGATGGCCGGGTTGGCCGGGTTGTCGAACTGGGACGGCATGAAGTATTTGCCCGCGTCGCTGGCGACGATCTCGTTGGCCTTTTCGATTGCGCCTTTCATGCCTTTGGCGGGCTCGGTCAACACCAGCTCGGCACCCAGCGCCTTGAGCACCTTGCGCCGCTCGATGCTCATCGAGGCCGGCATGGTCAGCATCAATTTGTAACCGCGAGCGGCCGCCACAAAGGCCAGGCCGATGCCGGTGTTGCCCGAGGTCGGCTCGACGATGGTCATGCCCGGCTTGAGTTTGCCGCTGCTTTCGGCGTCCCAGATCATGTTCGCGCCGATCCGGCACTTCACCGAATAGCCCGGGTTGCGACCTTCGATCTTGGCCAGGATGGTCACGCCACGGGGCGCAATGCGGTTGATCTGCACCAGCGGCGTATTGCCGATGGAATGGGCGTTGTCAGCAAAAATGCGGCTCATGGCTGGGTCCTTATGCAGCGTTGAATTCAGCTCTCCAAGGTAAGCCTGTTGCTCCTGCCAGTCCAGTCGGGTCGAACGTCTGCTACAGGCGGCAGTCCATCGCTTAACACCGTTCGGGAATTGCCGCCATGAAGCGTCGCTACCGCTGGCCGTTGTGGATCCTCACCACTGTCGTTGTGCTACTGATCGCCCTGCACATCGCCCTGCCCTTTCTCGTGCGCGACTATCTGAATGACAAGCTGGCCAACATGGGCGACTACCGTGGGCAGGTCACCGATGTGGACCTGGCCCTGTGGCGCGGTGCGTACAAGATCAACGGACTGAAGATCGTCAAGGTCGACGGCAAGGTACCGGTGCCGTTCGTCAATGCACCGTTGATCGATCTGTCCGTCAGTTGGCATTCGCTGTGGTACGACCACGCGGTAGTAGCGCAGGTGAAGTTCTTCAGACCCGAAGTCAATTTCGTCGATGGCGGTGCCAACAAACAGAACTCCCAGACCGGTAAAGGCACCGACTGGCGCGCGCAGTTGGGCAAGCTGCTGCCGATCACCCTCGACGAAGTGCAGATCAATGATGGTCGCATCAGTTTCCGCAACTTCAACTCCAAACCGCCCGTGAACATGAACGCTACGAACGTCGAAGCGAGCATTTACAACCTGACCAACGTCGTCGACACCCAGGGCAAGCGTGATGCCCGCTTCGAAGGCAAGGCCCTGCTGCTGGGCCAGGCGCCACTGGAAACCTCCGCCACCTTCGACCCGCTGAGCAACTTCGAAGACTTCGAGTTCCGCCTGCGTGCCCGCGACCTCGAACTCAAGCGCATGAACGACTTTGCCTCGGCCTATGGCAAGTTCGACTTCAGCGCCGGCCACGGCGACGTGGTCATCGAGGCCCAGGCCAAAAAAGCCCAGCTGACGGGCTACATCAAGCCGTTGCTGCGGGATGTCGAAGTGTTCAACTGGCAACAGGACGTGGAAAACAAGAACAAAAGCATCTTCCGCTCAGTCTGGGAGGCGCTGGTCGGCGGCACTGAAACCGTGCTGAAAAACCAGGCCAAAAACCAGTTCGCAACCAAGGTCGAACTCAGCGGCAGCGTCCATCAGCAAGATATCAGCGCGTTCGAAGCGTTTTTGCAGATTTTGCGCAATGGATTCATCCAGGCATTCAATGCCCGGTATGAGCGTCCGAAGCCGGATGCGGGTTGAGTCAACATGTGACGCCCCATTCAGAGACTGAATAAGCCGTCTGCGTTCACAGTCGACCGGGCCGCGCGTTATAGTCGGGCATCCGATTATTTCGCCCCCGCCCTGCCCGTTCAGGTCGGCGTTACCGTTCGAGGATTAGCAGATGAAGTTCGAAGGCACCCAGGCCTACGTCGCCACCGATGACCTGAAGCTGGCGGTCAACGCCGCCATCACCCTGGAGCGGCCGCTGCTGGTCAAGGGCGAACCGGGCACCGGCAAGACCATGCTCGCCGAGCAACTGGCCGAATCGTTCGGCGCCAAGCTGATCACCTGGCACATCAAGTCCACCACCAAGGCCCATCAGGGCCTGTACGAATACGATGCGGTCAGCCGTCTGCGCGACTCGCAACTGGGCAATGAAAAAGTCCACGACGTGCGCAACTACCTGAAGAAGGGCAAGCTCTGGGAGGCGTTCGAGTCTGAAGAACGCGTGATTCTGCTGATCGACGAAATCGACAAGGCTGACATCGAGTTCCCCAACGATCTGTTGCAAGAACTCGACAAGATGGAGTTCTACGTTTACGAGATCGACGAGACCATCAAGGCCAAGAAGCGTCCGATCATCATCATTACCTCCAACAACGAGAAAGAGCTGCCGGACGCCTTCCTGCGCCGCTGCTTCTTCCACTACATCGCGTTCCCCGACCGCACCACCCTGCAGAAAATCGTCGACGTTCACTACCCGGACATCAAGAAGGACCTGGTCAGCGAAGCGCTGGACGTGTTCTTCGACGTGCGCAAGGTGCCGGGCCTGAAGAAGAAGCCGTCGACCTCGGAACTGGTGGACTGGCTGAAACTGCTGATGGCCGACAACATCGGCGAAGCAGTGCTGCGCGAGCGCGATCCGACCAAAGCCATCCCGCCGCTGGCCGGTGCGCTGGTGAAGAACGAACAGGACGTGCAACTGCTTGAACGCCTGGCGTTCATGAGCCGTCGCGGCACCCGCTAAGAGGCTGACGCCATGTTGCTCAACCTGTTCAATGAAATGCGTGCAGCCAAGGTACCGGTGTCGGTGCGCGAGCTGCTCGACCTGATCAACGCGCTGAAACAGCGCGTGACGTTCGCCGACATGGACGAGTTTTACTACTTGTCCCGGGCGATTCTGGTGAAGGACGAACGGCATTTCGACAAGTTCGACCGTGCGTTCGGCGCCTACTTCAACGGCCTGGAAAAACTCGACGACCACTTGCAGGCGCTGATTCCCGAAGACTGGCTGCGCAAGGAGTTCGAGCGTTCGCTGACCGACGAGGAACGCGCACAGATCCAATCCCTCGGCGGCCTGGACAAGCTGATCGAAGAGTTCAAGAAGCGCCTGGAAGAACAGAAAGAACGCCACGCCGGCGGCAACAAATGGATCGGCACCGGCGGCACCAGCCCGTTCGGCTCCGGCGGTTTCAACCCGGAAGGCATTCGGGTCGGCGACGCCGGCAAGCGCCAGGGCAAAGCGGTGAAAGTCTGGGATCAGCGCGAGTACAAGAATCTCGACGACTCGGTGGAACTGGGCACCCGCAACATCAAGGTCGCCCTGCGCCGTCTGCGTAAATTCGCTCGTCAGGGCGCGGCGGAAGAGCTGGATATCGACGGCACCATCGACCACACCGCCAAGGACGCCGGCCTGCTGAACATCCAGATGCGCCCGGAGCGGCGCAACACGGTGAAACTGTTGCTGCTGTTCGACATCGGCGGTTCGATGGACGCCCACGTGAAGATCTGCGAGGAACTGTTCTCAGCCTGCAAGACCGAGTTCAAGCATCTGGAGTACTTCTACTTCCACAACTTCATTTATGAATCGGTGTGGAAGAACAACATGCGCCGTACCTCCGAGCGCACGTCGACCCAGGACCTGCTGCACAAGTACGGTGCTGACTACAAAGTGATCTTCATCGGTGACGCCGCCATGGCGCCTTATGAAATCACCCAGGCCGGCGGCAGCGTCGAGCACTGGAACGAAGAGCCGGGTTACGTGTGGATGCAGCGCTTCATGGAGAAGTACAAGAAGCTCATCTGGATTAACCCGTACCCGAAAGATACGTGGGGCTACACCTCATCGACCAATATCGTGCGGGATCTGATCGAGGATCAGATGTATCCGCTGACGTTGCGCGGGCTGGAAGAGGGGATGCGGTTTCTGTCCAAGTAAGCGGATCGTTCCCATGCTCTGCGTGGGAATGCATCAAGTGACGCTCTGCGTCACTGGGACGCGGAGCGTCCCGGGCGGCATTCCCACGCGGAGCGTGGGAACGATCAAGTAAAGCGCTGTAGATATTCGATATGTTCCCGGTGTGCAACTTCTTGTACCACCGGGCGCAACCTGACCTTCGCCCCCGGCAGACACTGCGCCAGGCGTGCCAGCGCCAACGGCGTCAACGCTCCCAATCGCGGATACCCGCCAATGGTCTGCCGATCATTGAGCAACACGATCGGCTGCCCGTCCGGCGGCACCTGCACCGCGCCCAGCGGGATGCCCTCGGAAATCATCGGCTTACCCTGATACTGCAACGCCGTCCCCAACAGACGAATGCCCATGCGATCGGCACGGCTGTCCAGCGTCCAGGCACTGTTGAATGCATCGAACAGGCTCTGCCCGCTGAACTGACCGATCTGCGCGCCAAGCACCAGATCGAGCGGCGCGTCGAGGCGCAGATCCGGCCGATGCTGTGCCGAAACCTCACGCACCAACAGGGTTTCGCCCTGATAACTCAGCGAAGCACCCTTGGCCAGCGGCAAGCCAAAACCATCGAGGCCGCCGAGCTCTTCGCGCACCACCGTGGCACTGCTGCCCAACACTTTCGGCGCACTGAAACCACCGGGCGCCGCCAGATAGGCCCGAGCCCCCAACAACGGCTGGGTGAACTTCAAGGTCTGCCCTTTGCGCAGTTTGAAACTGCGCCACGGCGCCAACATTTCACCGTCAATCTGCGCGCCAAGATCGGCGCCAGCCAACGCCAGCAGACAGTCGTCCTCCGCCACCACCGCAAACCCGCCAAGGGTGATTTCGATCACCGGCAAATCCAGGCCATTGCCCAGCAGCCAGTTGGCCCAGGCCATCGACCGCCAGTCCGCCGCGCCGCCCTGGGTCACACCCAGATGACGCACGCCGAATCGTCCGGCGTCCTGCAACAGACACAGCGGTGTGCTCGCTTCAATTGTCAGTCGGCTCATGCCAGGGCCTCCAGAGGCGTGTCGTCACCGCCGAGACGGATGAACTCGGCGTGGCTCACTGCTTCGAAACGCACGGTATCGCCGGGCTGCATGAGGCTGTAGCCATCGCGTTCACGGTCGAACAGTTTTGCCGGCGTGCGACCGATCAGGTTCCAGCCACCGGGAGACACCACCGGATACGCGGCAGTTTGCCGTTCGGCGATGCCGACGCTGCCGGCGGCGACTTTCTTGCGAGGTGTGTTCAGACGCGGGGCCGCCAGGACTTCGTCCACCAGCCCCATGAAGGCAAACCCCGGTGCAAAACCCAGGGCGAACACCTGATATTCACGCGCACTGTGACGGCAGATCACTTCTTCCACCGACAAACCACTGCGCTGCGACAGCAGGCTCAGTTCCGGGCCGACACTCAAATCGTACCAAACCGGCAGCACGTGACACTGGCCGCCGGTTCGCGCATTGGGCGAAAGGTCAATCAAGGCTTCGGCAATCAAATCCCGAGCCTGACTCGGATTCAATTCGGTCAGATCGTAATGCACCATCAACGTGGTGTACGACGGCACCAGATCAATCAAATGCTCGCCGAACACCGTGCGCAACCGCTCGCTGGCGGCGAGCATCCACGGCATGTTGGCTTCGGCGATTTCATCGAACAGGCGCAGCATCAGACAATCCAGTGCCACCACTTCCACCCGCGGATTCATGGCGCGCTCTGCTCGTTCAAGGCCTGACGAATGCGTTGCACGGCCGCCACTGAACTGGCGTTGTCGCCGTGTACGCACAAGGTGTTGGCTTGTAAGTGCAGCGCGCTGCCGTCGCTGGCGGTGAGGTTGTCGCCCCGGGCGATGGTCAGTGCTTGCTCGATGATGGTTTCGGCGTCGTGATGCACCGCCCCCGGCAGTTGCCGCGAGACCAGTCGGCCGGCGCTGTCGTAGGCGCGGTCAGCGAAGGCTTCGAACCACAGGGTTACACCGTATTCGTCGCCAAGCTGTTGCGCCGCCGCGTTGTCGCGGGTTGCCATCAGCATCAGCGGCAAGCTGCGGTCGTAAGCTGCGACTGCCTGGATCACCGCCCGCAACTGCGCCGGGTTGGCCATCATGTCGTTGTACATTGCGCCGTGGGGTTTGACGTAACTGACTTTTCCACCCTGGGCACGGCAAATGCCGTCGAGGGCGCCGATCTGGTAATGCAGGATGTCTTGCAGTTCCTGGGCGGTGTACGCCATGGAACGTCGGCCGAAACCCACCAGATCCTGATAGGCCGGATGCGCGCCGATCTGCACGCCGTGGCTCAGGGCCAGGCTGACGGTCTTGCGCATGATGCTTGGGTCGCCTGCGTGGAAACCGCAGGCAATGTTGGCGCAATCGATGAAGGGCATGACCTCCGCGTCCAGACCCATGGTCCAGTTGCCGAAGCTCTCGCCGATGTCACAGTTCAATAGCAGGCGGCTCACGGTGAACACTCCTGTAGCTGTTATCTTTTTATGCTGTAGGACAGTTGTCGCAGGTTATCAGTTACTGCGCGTCCAGTTGCTTGCCACGGGTTTCCGGCAGGCTCAATGCCGCAAGAATCACCACGCCGTAGGACACTGCCGCAAAGGCACCGATGCCTACACTCAGCGGCACCTTCTGGCTGAGCAGCCCGATCAGCAGCGGGAACAATGCCGCCAGCGCCCGGCCGATGTTGTAGCAAAAGCCCTGCCCCGAACCGCGAATCCGCGTCGGGAACAACTCCGTCAGAAACGCGCCCATGCCGCTGAAAATCCCCGAGGCAAAGAAGCCCAGCGGGAAACCCAGCCACAGCATCACGCCATTGCTGACCGGCAATTGGGTGTAGAGCAGAACGATGGTGAACGAGCCGACCGCGAACAGGATGAAGTTCTTCTTGCGCCCCAGCAGGTCGGTCAAATAGGCGCTGATCACGTAACCGACGTAGGAACCGACGATCACCATCGCCAGATAACCGCCAGTGCCGAGTACGCTCAAGCCGCGCTCGTTCTTCAGAAAAGTCGGCAGCCAGGAGGTGATCGCGTAATAGCCGCCGAGGGCACCAGTAGTCAGCAACGAAGCACGGATCGTGGTGAAGAGCATGCCGGGAGCGAAGATCTCGTAGAACTTCGACGGGCTTTCCGGAGTTTGCCTGGCCTTGGCTTCGCGGTAGATCTCCGGATCTTTCACCAGACGGCGGACGAAAATCACGAACACCGCCGGCACGATGCCGAGGATGAACAATGCTCGCCAGGCATCTTCCGGTGGCAGCACCGAGAACAGCAGCGCATACAGAATGGCCGTCAGGCCCCAGCCCAACGCCCAGCCGGATTGCACCATGCCCACCGCCTTGCCGCGATCCTTGGCCCGAATGACTTCACCGATCAGCACCGCGCCGGCGGTCCATTCGCCGCCGAAACCGAAACCCATCAGGGTGCGGGCGATCAGCAATTGCTCGTAGTTCTGGGCGAAGCCGCAGAGGAAGGTGAAGAAGGCGAACCACAACACCGTCAGTTGCAGGGTGCGCACGCGGCCGATGCGGTCGGAGAGAATCCCCGCCACCCAGCCGCCGACGGCCGAGGCGATCAACGTGCTGGTGTGAATCAACCCGGCCTGACCCGTGGTGATGCCCCACATCGCGATCAGGGTCGGCACCACGAAGCTCAGCATCTGAGTGTCCATGCCGTCCAGACCGTAGCCGATCTTGCAACTCCAGAAGGTGCGACGCTCCTGCTGATTGATGTTGCGATACCAGTCGAACGGTCCGGGACGGGCCGTGGCCTTTGACAAAGGGAGGGTGTCGGGAGCACTCATGGCAAATCTCCGCAATTATTATTGGTCTTGTTCGTAGCCCCGACGACGCCTATCGTGGGACCGGATGCGTCGATTTTTGGGTGCGTCACCCGGTCGCGTCCAACGAATAAAAACCCGCCCAAGACATAAGAAAAATTTGTTGCCATGAACCTGAAGTTTCTCGAGACCTTTGTCTGGGTCGCCCGGCTGAAGAGTTTTCGCCTGACCGCTGACAAGCTGTTCACCACCCAGGCTTCGATCTCCAGCCGGATCGCGGTGCTCGAGGGCGAGCTTGGGGTGAAGCTGTTTCTGCGCGACTCACGCGGCGTCAGCCTGACCCCCGAAGGCCTGAAAGTGCTGGAGTACGCCGAGCAGATGCTCGACACGATGCAGGCGCTGAAGCAGTCGATCGAAACCCGATCGAGCAAGGTCGGCCGGGTGCGCATCGGGGTGATGGACACGGTGATTCACACCTGGCTCAGCCCGCTGGTGGCGCAGATGACCGATCTGTATCCACGGGTAGAAATCGAGCTGGTGGCGGATACGTCGCTTAACCTCTGCGATCAGCTGCAAAAAGGCTTTCTCGATCTGATCCTGCAAACCGATCTGGTACGCCATGAAAGCGTGCGCAGCCTGGAACTGGCCAGTCACCCCATCGGCTGGATCGTCGCCAGCAATTCGATCTACAACCGCAACTACCAAAGCCTCGCCGACCTGGCGCAGGAACGGATCATCACCTACTCGAAAAACTCCCGGCCACATCAGGACATTCTGGCGCTGATGCAGGCCCAGGGCGTGCTGGCGCCACGGTTGAACTGTGTGAATTCGGTGTCGGCGATCACCCGGTTGTTGCGTGATGGCTTCGGTATTGGCGCGCTGCCACCGGTGCTGGTGGCCGAGGAACTGGCGCGGGGCGAACTGACCTTGCTCGACATCGAACAGCGCCCGCCGAACCTGCAGGTCGTGGTGTCGTGGCGGGTCGGTGTGGAATGGGTCGAAGAGATTGTGACGTTGTGTCAGCAGGTGCTGGAGGGGTATGCGCGCAAGGTCGGCACGGATTACATCGTTCTGAGTTGATCGTTCCCACGGCGTGGGAACGATGCATCGAAGCTTACAGCCCGCGCACATCCCGGTCTTCGATCGGCCGGCTCTGGCGCAGGCGCTTGCCGCCCAGCACCACCCAGTCGATCAGACGGAACAGGCATTCGAGACCGAACGACAGCAACAACGCGCCACTCATGCCCCAGATCATCGCTTCCGGCGTCAGCAGAATCTGATAGCTGTAGCCGTTCCAGGTCTCCTTGCGGATGTCCGGATCAGCGGCCAGCGCCACTTGCAGCACACGGATGTACCACGGGCCCTGCATGGCCTGGAACTGCTTATCCAGCGCGGTCTGACGCGCGAGCAAAGTGCTCAGGCTGTCGGCATCGCTGCGAAACACAGGGTCTTCACTGGCGCGATAATGAGCGACCAGCGCCTGAATATCACCTTTGAAAAACTGCTCGGCAGTGCCCTGGAAGCCACGCAGACCGGTCTGCGCCTCGATCAGATGCGCTTCGACCCGCTTGGCGTAATCGTTGATGAATCCCGGCACCTGGACACCGATCAACAGGCCCGCCGCAAACAACACCAGCCGTAGATAACTGAGCAACATCGGGGAGAGATCCTTTATTCGGTCGTGCCCTGGCTTACGCATTCGCCGCGTCGCCACAGGCTCCATTGGCCCGGTTCGTAGCGGGTCCAGGTTTCATTTTCGGTCAAGGGTTCGGTGGCAATCACCGTGACCACGTCGTTGGGCGTGGTTTCGGCCTGGAAGTCGACAATCACATCGACGTCCTTGAGCCGCGCCGGGCCGAACGGTGCGCGACGGGTGATCTGCGCAAGTTTGGTCGAGCAATAGCAGAACAGCCAGTCGCCGTCGCTGAGCAGGCAGTTGAACACGCCTTTGCTGCGGTATTCGGCGCAAGCGGCGACCAGATCCGGCAGCAGCACTTCTATATCGACCGGTTCCGGAAACGCTGCACGTACGCGGTTGAGCAAATCGCAGAACGCCGCTTCGCTGTCAGTATCGCCGACCGGGCGGTAGAAACTCTTGATCGGGGTGAAATCGGCGAGCTGGCCATTGTGCGCGAAGCACCAGTTGCGCCCCCACAGTTCGCGGACGAACGGGTGGGTGTTGGACAGGCAGACCTTGCCGACGTTGGCCTGGCGGATATGGCCGATGACCACTTCGCTCTTGATCGGATAACGCTGCACCAGATTGGCGACTTCCGACTCGCAGCTAGCCGCCGGGTCCTGGAACAACCGCAGCCCGCGACCTTCATAGAACGCGATGCCCCAACCGTCACGGTGCGGGCCGGTACGACCGCCGCGCTGCATCAGCCCGGTGAAGCTGAACACGATGTCGGTCGGCACGTTGGCGCTCATGCCCAATAGTTCACACATGTGCGGACTCTCGTGATTACAGACGCGGCTCGACGCGCATGCGCTGCGGATTGTTCGGCAGCGGTGGACGGCCATAACGATCATCGCCGGCGGCGCCGAACGGTTGATCGCCGTCACGTTCGTCGTCGGCACGGGCGGCAGCGCGGGCGGCCTCGGCCTGTTCCTTGCGAGCCTTCGAAGCGTGTTCGATCGGGAAGCGGATCAGCACGAAAATCAGGTACAGGCCGAACGCGATCATGGCGTACATGAGCAATTCGGAAATCGCACGAAAGGCGTTGTTGCCCACCTTGAACGCCAGATCCAGCGCCGTGATGGCAATGGACGGGGCGAATTTTTCCTTCACCGGGTCGATGATGGTCGGGCTGAACAGCAGCACCGCCATCAGCACACGCAGCGGCTCGCGCAGCCAGCGCCACATCCAGCGGGTCATGCGCATCCACACCAACAGGCAGCCCACGGCGGCAAAGGCGTAAAGGCCCCAGGCGATCAGATAGTCGTTCTCGGTCATGGTGTCCATGGCAAGGCAGGCAAAGAGGCGCTTATAGTAACGACTTTTCGCACATCAGGCTTCCCCGCCGTCCGTGCGGTCCTCATTTGTCATGTTCGAGAGCCCTCCATGCCCGTATCCGCCAACGTCACCAGCGCCCCGATTGCCCGCAAGGATGCCGGTCACGACCCGTATGCCTGGCTGCAGGAACGCGACACCGACGCGGTGCTCGACTACCTCAAGGCCGAAAACGACTACCAGCAGGCGCAGACCGCCGATCAGGCCGGACTGCGCGAAACCCTGTTCGAAGAGATCAAGGGCCGGATTCTCGAAACCGACCTGTCCCTGCCGTCGCCATGGGGCCCGTATCTGTATTACACGCGCACCACTGCGGGTGACGAATACCCCCGCCACTACCGCTGCCCGCGTCCGGCCGACGACAGCCTGACCCTCGACGAAAGCCGCGAACAGCTGCTGCTCGATCCGAACGCCCTGGCCAATGGCGGCTTTTTCTCCCTCGGCGCGTTCAGCATCAGCCCGGATCACCAGCGTCTGGCCTACAGCGTCGATGCCTCGGGCGACGAGATTTACACGCTGTTCGTGAAGGAACTGTCCAGCGAGCGTGTCAGCGAACTGGAATTCCAGGACTGCGACGGCAGCATGACCTGGGCCAACGACAGCCTGACGCTGTTCTTCGGCGAGCTCGACGACACCCATCGTCCGCACAAGCTGTTCCGCTACCGCCTCGACGGCACTGCCGCCGAAGAGGTGTTCCATGAGCCGGACGGGCGTTTCTTCCTGCATTGCTACCGCGCCAGCTCCGAACAGCAATTGCTGCTGTCCCTGGGCAGCAAGACCACCAGCGAAGTCTGGGCGCTGGACGCCAATCAGCCGCACCTGCCCTTCGCTTGCCTGGCGCCTCGGGTCGAGGATCACGAATACGACGTCGACCACGGCAAACTCGACGGCGAATGGACCTGGTTCATCCGCACCAACCGCGACGGCATCAATTTCGCCCTGTATCAGGCGCCGGACACCGGCATCGCGCCGAGCGAAGCCGACTGGCAGGACCTGATTCCCCACAGCGATTCGGTGATGCTCGATGGCGTGACCCTCAACGCCGAAGCCCTGACCCTGAGCCTGCGCGAAGGCGGTTTGCCGATCATCGAAGTTCGCCCACACGGTCTGGCGCCTTATCGCGTGCAATTGCCGGACGCGGCCTACAGCCTCTATGTGCAAAACAGCCTGGAATTCGAAAGCGACCGTATCCGCCTGCGCTACGAGGCGTTGAATCGTCCGGCTCAGGTTCGGCAACTGATCCTCGCCAACGGCGCGCAGGAGGTGCTCAAGGAAACCCCGGTACTCGGTCCGTTCGACGCCGACGCCTACGTCAGCCAACGCCTGTGGGCCAGTGCACCGGACGGCACGCTGGTACCGATCAGCCTGGTGATGAAGCGGGAAATGGTCGGCAAACCGGTGCCGCTGTACCTGTACGGTTACGGCGCCTACGGTTCGAGCCTCGACCCTTGGTTCTCCCATGCACGCCTGAGTCTGCTGGATCGTGGCATGGCGTTCGCCATCGCCCACGTGCGCGGCGGCGGTGAACTGGGCGAAGCCTGGTATCGCGCCGGCAAGCAGGAACACAAGCACAACACCTTCAGCGACTTCATTGCCTGCGCCGAGTTCCTGATCCTCAACGGCATTACCACCGCGCAGCAACTGGCAATCAGCGGCGGCAGCGCCGGCGGTTTGCTGATCGGTGCGGTGCTCAATCAGCGTCCGGAGCTGTTCGGCGTGGCGATTGCCGAAGTGCCGTTCGTCGATGTGCTCAACACCATGCTCGATCCGGATCTGCCACTGACCGTCACCGAATACGACGAGTGGGGCAACCCCGAAGAGCCGGACGTCTACGAGCGGATCAAGGCCTACGCGCCGTACGAAAACGTTACCGCGCAGGCTTATCCCGCAACCCTGGTGATCGCCGGCTACAACGACAGCCGCGTGCAGTACTGGGAAGCGGCCAAGTGGGTGGCGAAATTGCGCGCGACCAAGACCGACGACAATCCGTTGCTGCTCAAGACTGAACTGGGCGCCGGCCACGGCGGCATGAGCGGGCGTTATCAGGGATTACGTGACGTAGCCCTCGAATATGCATTTGTTTTCAAGGTTCTGGGTATCGCCTGAGGAACTCCGCCGGTCAGTCAGGTCTTAATTCCCGACGCCGGGCGCCGATAATCAACTCGGCGCCCGCTCGCGAGCCTGCAAACCGACACAACAAAAAGACCGCACGACATGTCAGAACCAACCCTGCTGAACAACGAAATCCGCGACTGGCTGATGGACTGCGGCCTGTTCGATCAATTGCAACTGGCGGATTTCGCCGCCGCATCGGGCTACTTCAGCATCAGCACCGTGGCTGAAGGCGAAGCGATCTTTCGCGAAGGCGATGCCGGCAGTTTCATGTGCATCATCCACACCGGCCAGGTGGCCGTGCAGAAAACCGGCAGCGACGGCCAGGTCGTAACCATGGCCACCCTGCGCAGCGGCCGCGCGTTCGGCGAAATGGCGGTGCTGGATGGCGAACGCCGCTCAGCGACCTGCGTGGCAGCGAGCAACTGTCAGTTGCTCAACCTCGGCAAGGATTCACTGGAAAAAATGCTCAACGACGCGCCAAAAATCGCCGCCAAGATCATCCGCGCCCTCGCCGTCTCCCTGTCCAAACGCCTGCGCATGGCCGACGGCCAACTGGCTGCGCAACAGATCTAGCCGCCGGGGGATTTGCTCTTGCCGTCGTTCTGTTCGAGGCCCGGCAATGGCTGATCCTTGGACGGCGGGCTGGGCATCTCGATCGGCACCAGCGGTGGCCCGCCACTGCCCGAACCAGTCTTGGGAATCGGTACCGGGCTGATCTGCGGATACGGGGTTGGCGTCGCAGTGCCGGGCGAACCCGGTTGCGGCGTCGGGCTGACGGGAATCGTCTGTTGGGCCTGCACTGCAGTTATCGAGAGCGCGGCCAGGGTAATGACCGTTAGAATGGTGCGCTTCATCAAGGGCTCCGTTGGCCTGAAGTCTGCGTTCAGGCTACTCCCAACGCGCCTGCTTGCCTCCCCCTCTTTAGAGATTTCCATGAAACGTTTCGTTCTGCTCGACACCACGCCGATCCCTGACAACGGCGGAGCCCTGTGCCTGTTCGAGTATGGCGAGGACTTTGTCATCAAGATCCAGGGCGGCGACGGCGGGCAATTGATGAACACCCGCATGCACGGTTCCGAAGACGCACTGGCCGAGATCCCGTGCCGCAAGGTTGCCGGCCGACCGAACTCGCGCGTGCTGATCGGCGGCCTGGGCATGGGCTTCACCCTCGCCTCCGCGCTCAAGCATCTGGGCAAGAGCGCCGAAGTGGTGGTCGCCGAACTGGTGCCCGGTGTCGTTGAATGGAACCGTGGCCCGCTCGGTGAAAAGTCCGGGCGCCCGCTGCTCGACCCACGCACCGTGATCCGTCAGGAAGACGTGGCCAAGGTGCTGCAAAGCGAGCCGAACGGTTTCGACGCGATCATGCTCGACGTCGACAACGGCCCCGAAGGCCTGACCCAGAAGGCCAACAGCTGGCTGTATTCCGCCGCTGGCCTGGCCGCGTGCGCCAAGGCGATGCGGCCCAAAGGTGTGCTGGCGGTGTGGTCGGCCAGCGCCGACCGGCAGTTTTCCGACAAATTGAAGAAGGCCGGTTTCAAGGCCGAGGAAGTGCAGGTCTTCGCCCACGGCAACAAGGGCACCCGCCACACGATCTGGATTGCCGAGAAGCTCAAGGGCTGAGCTAAACTTGCGTCATAACCGTCATTAGTCTTTCTACAAAGGTGAACCCATGAGTTCGTCCACCCCGACCAACACTTCGAAGCTGGATCGCATCCTCGCCGACAACCAGCGCGACAAGGAAATGGGCTACCGTGACAAGGCCCTGAAGATGTACCCGCATGTGTGCGGCCGCTGCGCCCGTGAGTTTTCCGGCAAGCGCCTGAGCGAGCTGACCGTGCATCACCGCGACCACAACCACGACAACAACCCGCAGGACGGTTCCAACTGGGAACTGCTGTGCCTGTACTGCCACGACAACGAACACTCGCGCTACACCGACCAGCAGTACTTCGGCGAAGGCTCGCTGAGCACGCCGAAAATCGCCAAGGCCACGCACAACCCGTTTGCGGCGCTGGCCGGGTTGATGAAGAAAGAAGACTGAGTCCACCACTCTGATCGTTCCCACGTCGAGGCGTCGAACCGTCCGCGTGGGAACGCCTCTTCGGACGCTCCGCGTTCGGCTTTGAAGGGGACGCGGAG